>CAMDRI010000015.1 GCA_945906725.1 Candidatus Kuenenia stuttgartensis
CGATTTGCTGGCTGACCTGGCTTCCGGCAACTCCGCCGAGCCGAAAAACTGATCCTCACAAAAGGACTCTCGCCATGAACCTCACTGACCTCGATCCGCGAACTCTCACCGGCGAAGCTGCCGCGACGGTGGAGCATCTCAGCCGACAGCGCATTTCGCAGTGGTGGATTCGTGCCGACCGACAGCCGAGCTACCCATGCGACGACGGCGATGCTGTCGAGTTGTGCCGCGCGGTCGAATACGTCATCGACCCGGAATCGTTCGTCCGTTTCTGGAACGTCGGCGCGTTCGATGGCGTTGCTATCTCTGAAGGCCGCCGGAACTGGTCCGCCACGGACATCGTTCGGCTTGCGACGTTCCTCGAATCCCGCCGCGATTGGCAACCGGGAAGCGAGTTGCATCGGGCGAAAAAGACGAGCTACGAACTCGCACTCGAAAACTACCGCAGGACCGGCGAAGCACACGAACTGTTCCACGACCTCGAACGATTCGATTTGCGGAGTCTGTTGTTGATGCTCGCGGAATCGGACCACAGGCAGCAGCGTGAATCTCTCAAAGTCGCCATCGAAATCAAACTGGAATCGTTCTCGATCATCGTATGACACCGCTCCAACTCACCGCTGGATTCTCTCTGCTCGCCGCACAAGCTGACCGGCCGAGACGGTTCGCGATCTTGGCGTACAGCGGCGGCAAACTCGCGGTTGATGGTTTCGAGTTTCCGGTTGTAGTCGATCTTGCGGGACTGGAGGCGAAGGCCGTTTCCGTTGTTCTCGATCACGAGACGACGACAGCGGCGACGGTCGGACAGACGGACACAATCACGAACAACGGTCGGAGTCTGATGCTCGCCGGAATCGTGACCGGTCAATCCTCCCGCGTTCAGCAAGTGCTCGCACAAGCCGACGCAGGACATCAATGGCAAGCGTCCATCGGAGCGAGTGTTGAACTGAGCGAGCGTATCCCGGCCGGTCACACCGTTGCTGTCAACGGTCAACACTTCGTTGGACCGATCATTGTCGCACGGAGATCCGTACTGCGTGAGACCAGCATTTTGCCAATCGGTGCCGACAGCAGCACGCAAGTGAACCTCGCCGCAAGATTGAAAGCGGCAACATCCTCGAAGGAACAAAGCATGACCACGACCATGACGTTTGAAGAATGGACCGCTGACAAAGGTTTCGACGCCGCCGCACTCACCCCGGAAGCCAAGGCATTCCTGACGACGCTATTCGACGCGGAAGCCAACTCGACCGACCCGGCCGCGACCTCGAGCGCGACAGCGGCGGCACTGCTGAATCTGCGAGCGACGCAATCCGCCGAGCATGACCGTATTGGCAAGATAAACGCCATCGCCGCCGGACATCCCACTATTGCCGCGACCGCGATTCGCAACGGCTGGACGGCACAGGAAACCGAGAACCATGTTTTGAAAGCGAGCCAACGAATGCACACGCCATCCAACGTCATCCGCTCGTCCGACAGCGGCACGACTTCGCAGCACTTGTCGGCCGCTTTGATGGTCCGTGCTGGCTTCAGTTCGGCCGCTGAAAAACAGTTCGGAGCGCGAGTGATGGAAGAGTCCCGCAGTCTACACGGATCATCGTTGCCTGACCTTTGCCGAGCCGCACTCGTCATCGACGGCAAAGACATTCCGCACGACCGAGGTTCGATGATTCGTGCTGCGTTCAGCACTATCTCGATGCCCGTTGCGCTTGGCGATTCCGCGAACAAGATTTTGGTTGAAGCGTACAAGCAAGCTCCCGCAAGTTGGCGCAGTTTCGCCGCCGTGAAATCGGCCGCAAACTTCAAAACGCAAACCGGCATCAGGCCGACGTTCTTCGGCGACCTTGACCAGTTACCGCCGGGTGGCTCGATCAAGCATGGCTGGGCGAACGAAGAAACTTATGACTGGCATGTGAACACGTTTGCGAAACAATTTCAGTTCGACCGCCAGAACATCATCAACGACGACGCTTCCGTTTTCACTGAGGTTGTTCCGTCGATGGCTCGCGCCGCCGCGCGGTCGCTCAACAGTTTGGTCGCGACGACACTGCTGGCCAATGCGTCATCATTCTTCGGCAGCGGCAACGCGAACTATTTTTCGGGAGCCTCAACCAACCTACAGGCCAGCAGCCTCGCGACCGCGATTCAGATGCTCCGGCAAATGAAAGACGCAGAAGGGAATCTGCTCGACCTGGAACCCGCCGTTCTGTTGATTCCGCCGGAATTGGAATCGGTCGCAAGAGCGTTGATCCAATCAACCGAAGTCAGCCGTGACGCGACTGGTGATAATCTGCCGACTGGCAACGTCTACAAAGACTTCGCGCAACTTGCTGTCGAGCCGCGTCTGAGCGATTCAGCTTTCACCGGTTACTCGGCTGTCGCATGGTATCTGTTCTCCAACGCGACGAACGCCAGCGTCATCGTCGGATTTCTGGACGGCATGGAATCGCCGACGTTGGAGTCGTTCGGTTTGGATCACGACGTCAACGTTCTGGCGTTCAGCTTCCGAGTTTATCAGGACTTCGGTTGTGCTCTGGCCGATCACCGTGCCGCGATCCGCAGCAAGGGTGCAGCGTAATCACACCGCTCGTCACGCTTGGCACACGTCTACCTTTCAACGTGTTGTTTGCCAGCGTGCGAGTTGCAAGCCCTCACGCTGTCATCGAACAGCAGCGTGGGGGCATTTTCTTTTGGGAGCACGATCTTGATTCTGACCAGACTCACCGCCGACGATTCGACCGACAGCTTGCCGCAGCATCAGCCGACCCGTTTCGCTGATCCACGCTTGGAGTATTGCGGCGACACCGACGAACAACTGATCGAAGCGGCACTGATCGAGATCAACGAGCGGATCATGCAGGGGTTTTATTCCCTCGCACTCGCACCGTCGCAAGCTGGGCTGCAACGGTCATTCGCCAAGCTGGTCGGACAACGCGATGCGTTGGAGCAACAGCTGGTACGCTGCGTGTGAGGCTCTCTGCCGAGCCGATTCGCTGGACGTACTCTGAGTCGTCCCGATGCCTCTGCGCTCGTCCTGCGCAATCGTAGGCGGTCGATTTTCGCTGAGGACGATCGAGGCGTAATCGACCGACTTGCCGCTGACTCCGACAGCGCGGCCAGCGGCGTCGCGGGAGCGTTCTTTCTGTTCGGGCAAATTTACCACAACAGAATCCGGCTTCCGTTTCTGCCGTTCCTTGGCCTGCTGGTCGTAGATCGCCCTGGCACGGCCCGCGACCATCGAAAGCTGCGACGGAGTCAGTTGCCGTCGATGCAGATTCAGCGACAAGACTGGCTCACCGCGTCCGTGGCCGAGAGGGCGAGGCATCGCATCGTTGGCCGTGGCGTGGAAGTCAAACGCGATGACTTCCATCGGCATCGCCGGCCGCTGATCGGACCGAGCATCCGTTGCTCTTGGCCGGGAGTAGCTACTCCCGGTGAGCATCGTTTTCGGTCATTTGCGGCTGTTCAGAGCAGACGCGGCGAAGTGCTCAAAACACCGGAAACCACCGCACTTTCCGCATGTTTCGGAGTCTGTTCACAAACGCTCGGATTTGCTTAGAAATCCGTTGCTCTATCCAACTGAGCTACGGGCGCAGGAACAGTGTCGCCGAAGAATAGCTGCCGTGGATGGGGAGCTAAAGTGCAACGGACGAACGGCGGGATTGCTGGGCCGAGTGGCTCTCACGTAACGGCTCCGGATCGTCCGCACAACCGGTAGGTTCGGCGGAACAGTGGCTGGGATTGCGAAGCTCACTTATGTGCCGAGAGACTCCGGGGGGACGGCGGCCCCTAAACTTCGCGACCTGGAAAAATGATCTTCGCCGTTCACGATCGGGTCGCTTTCATGACTGCTGTGATGAATCCTCCTCAACCGCCTCGTGTGGAAATCGCGCCGCAAACTCAGCTCGCCGATGCGTCGATGCTCGAGGACAAAGTCCCCGACTACCTCAAAACATCACGCACGACAGCAGGCTTCGCCTTGGTGTTGGGATTGATGTACGTACTCCTGAGCTATCACCCGCTATGGCACACCGACTTGTGGGGGCATCTGGCTTATGGGCGATTGATCGTCGACACGAAATCCTTGCCCACGACTGAGCCGCTGATGCCGCTGGCGGCGGGAGTGCCGTTCATCGATACGGCCTGGCTATCGCAGGTCATCGGCTTTGAAGCCATGAATCGACTGGGAATCACCTCGCTGCTTTTCCTGTACGCGGCATCGATCACCGCCATGGCTGGGTTACTGGTGTGGCGTGGGTATCACCGCTCGCAGAGCGCGGCGATCACCCTTACGGGATTACTCTTGTGGCTCTGGGGTTGCTGGCAGCATCTCAACATCATGCGACCGCAGATGGCGGGGATCCTGTGCTTCATCCTGCTGCTGACGCTGCTGACGTCGCGGCATCGCCGGACGTGGCATTGGGCCGCGGTGCCGGCGTTGTTCGTGGCGTGGGCGAACTTGCATGGATCGTTCTTGATCGGCTTGGTATTGCTTGCGGGCATGGCCTTTGGACGGATGCTCGACCTAGCAGTTCGCTGTGGTGAGGTCCGAGCGATCCGCCGCGACAGTCTCGTCCGTCGGTATGTGCTGATGCTGGAGTTGGCCGCGGTAGCGGTGCTGTGCAATCCGTATGGCGTGCGGCTGTATGCCGAGGTTTTCAACGTCGCAAGCAACCCCAACGTCGCGGAATTGACCGAGTGGGGGCCGTTGCAATTGCGAATGGCTCAGGGACAAGCGACCGCGGTGATCGCTCTGTTGTTGGTCGTGCTGTATCGCCTGAGTCCTCGCCGCGTGACTGCTGCCGAAGTGCTGTTGCTGTTCGGTTTCGGAGCAGCGGCGATGTGGTCGTCACGAATGTTGGTATGGTGGGTTCCTCTGGCGGTCACCTTTGGGATGCAACACGCCGGCGCGATCTGGCATCAGTGGCGAACAAACTCGGAGACAGCAGCAACGCCGGCTCAGCGCACCGGCCGCTGGAGCGTGATCACGGCTGGCATCCTGTGGATTTGCTTCGCGTTCACTCCCTTCGGCGGACGTGTGCTGCACGGTAAGGAGGGCAAGCTCAAGCCGGAGAAACTGCTCTCGCGTCAAACTCCGCTGGGAGTGATCGACCATCTGAAAAAGCAAGCGGATCAAACTCAATTGCCACGCGGACTGGTCTTCAACACTTATGAGTGGGGCGACTACCTGCTGTGGGCGGGATCCGATGACTTGTCGCGGGCGGGACCGCCGAAGTTCAAGGTGTTCTTGGCGTCGCATGTGCATCTCGTGCCGCGCGAAGTCTGGAACGATTACGTCGCGATCAGCAACGTGGCGTCGGGTTGGGAAGAGATGTTGGACCGATACGGCGTGAATTTGATCGTCTTGGATTCAGCGACTCATGCTCCGTTGATCGGACGGCTGCGAGAAAATGAGAACTGGCGCCAGACGTACTCGGACAATATCGGAGTGGTCTTTATCCGTCGGAAAGCCATTTGATTTTCACTTTGTGTTTGAGCGACTCGCTCGGACTCAAGACGTTCTGAGGCTCATCATGAAACTGCGTCGCGGGCCTGCGTTGACGTTCCTGGTCCTGCAAGTGCCAATCGTGGCGGCGTTCGCGTGGTCGTATGCGTCGCTCAGCCCGGAATCGCAGCGGCAAGTCCGTCGATTGGTTGTCGCCAAGCCGCAGAACATCGAGATTCCGCTTCAACGGGATACCGCTTTGGAAATCTCGCCGCTGTACGACGATCCGCAGCTTGTCAGCGATGAGGAACTTGCGGCCGTGCTCAGGCAAATCGTCCCACATTTCCCAGCGAAGAAGATGAAACCCAATCACGTCGAACATGCGCTTCGCGCGTGGCACGTCGATGCGAAGTTTCAAGATCCGGATGCTCTCTCCGGAGAAATGTTGCGTGACGTCCTGATCGATTACGGACGCTTCGCCGCCTCGTGGCAACCAGAAAAGGAAACCGAGACCCAGCCCGAACCGCTGCTTCAAGAGCGGCCGGATGACGGCATCTACGTGCAATGGGATCGCGAATCGAACTCGGCGTCCGTGCATCACGATCATCTGCTGGCCTGTCTGACCGAGGCGGGATTGCCGCTGTCGCAGCCCGTTTTCACGCCAAATCGCCGAGACCTGACGTTTCGAGATGTCTTGCGTCAGGCGCTGCGCGATTTCCGATACGACGAGCGCGAGACCGAATGGTCGGTGATGGCCTTCAGCCTGTGGCTGGCTCCGACAATGAAATCTTGGCGATTGGCCGATGGACGCGAAATGTCCTTCGACATGCTGGCCCAGCGGTTGCTTCGCGGACACAAGAAAATGGGAACCTGCGGCGGCACGCATCGGCTGTACTCGCTGATGGTCCTGCTGCGGCTCGACGAACATTACGACATCTTGTCCGACGACGTTCAGAAGTCCGTCTTTCGACATCTCGAGACGGTTCGCGATCTTTTGAAGGTCTGCCAGTTCGAGGATGGTCACTGGCCGTACAACTGGTCCGCCGGCGAAGACGCAGTCAAGAAGCCTGACCAGTCGATCCCTCTTTTCCGGCATGTCATTGTGACGGGACATCATCTCGAATGGTTATCGATCGCTCCGGAGTCGTTGCATCCGCCCCGCGAACAAATCCGTCAGGCAGCGGCGTGGGTCATTCAGAAAACAGTCGCGATGAGCGAAGCCGAGATTCTCGACAACTACACGTTCTTCTCGCACGTCGGCAATTCGCTGGCCATGTGGCGCAAGACAACGCCGTCAAAGTTCTGGATGGAATGGGAGAAGACTCATCCCTTCGAGCCGAAACCCAAGCAAGAGGTGGAGCCGAAGCCGACAGTCAAAGCCATTCCCGGCAAACCGGGGGCATCCACCCCAAAGCTCTGAGCGTCGCCGCCGACGGAGCAGACAAGCAATTTGCACTATGCTCGCACCGGCACGCTGTTCGGCCGAGCAAAGATCATGCGACCGGTGCTGCTTTGCAACACGCTGGTCACCGTCGTCTCAATTTCTTTGCCGATCATCTCGCGAGCTTGCTCACAAACGACCATCGTTCCGTCGTCGAGATAACCGACTCCCTGGCCTTGGGCCTCTCCTTCACGGATCACGCGAACTTTCAGATCGTCACCGGCGATGTATCTGGGACGCAGGGAATTGGCGACATCGTTGAGGTTGATCACCTCGACTCCCTGCACGGCGGCGACGCGATTGAGATTGAAATCGCTGGTGACGACGCGGCCGTTCAAATCCTTGCCGAGCTCGACGAGCCGCTGATCGACCGTCAGACCGCGAAATTCGGCTTCCTTTTTCTTGGTGTCGTAAACCGAAACTTCCGCGTGCGGCATCTGCTGGAGTTTGGCGAGGACTTCCAACCCGCGCCGACCACGCATCCGACGATTCTTGTCTTGGGAATCAGCGATGTCCTGAACTTCCTTCAGCACGAAATCTGGGACGATCATTTTGGAATCGAGTATCTTCGTCTCCACCACATCGGCGATGCGGCCGTCGATCAGAGCACTGCTGTCGAGAATCAGCGGCCGAACTCCCTTCAACTCTCTCGCGAATTCGACGTACGGAATCACAAATCGAAAATCGTCCCGCGTCTGAATCAATAGCGAAGTGCTCAAAAACGTGACCATCAACGTGAGCACCAACTTGATTGGCCCTTCGTATCTCAACAATTTCAGGGTTTCGAGGAGCGGCGTCGTCGTCTGCATCAGCATGTAGCTCAGCAGGACACCGATTAACAAACCAAAGTAAATGGCCGAAATCACTTCGATCCGCTTTCGCGGTGTAAAAATATCGACCAGAGTCACGATTTGTGACACCGACAGCATCACCAGAAATGCACTGAACTGATGGTCCTTGAAGACGTCATAGGGGTCGCTCCATGTGTTCACGAACGCCGCGATCGCGCTGGCGCAAATCAAAAAATACGTGCACCGAAGAACGATCAAGAACATGGTAGAGTCACATTCGATGGCGGAGGGAGGACGATTCGGTCTCCGTTCAAGAGGCTGAAGAATCGCCGAACACACGATAATCTCTGACAACTGAGCGATGCAACCGCCGCGGAATCGTCGATGACTAAGACACCGTCGCCAGATCATTTCGCAACAATTGATACAACGCTTCGAGCGATTGTGGGATGACCTTCGTATCGGCGATGGCCGGCATGAAATTCACATCTCCGTTCCAGCGTGGGACGATGTGCCAGTGCAGATGCCCCGGCAACCCCGCGCCAGCGACACGGCCTAAATTCAATCCCACATTGAAACCCTCCGCACCCATCACGAGACTCAACAACTTGACCATGCGCCGCAGTTGGACTTGCAGATCAAGCAGTTCGGCATCGCCAAGTTCGCTCAATGCCCCTTTGTGGTCGCGCGGGGCGATCAACAAGTGCCCGTTGTTGTACGGAAAGCGGTTGAGCACGATCAGCGAATGCTCGGAGCGATCGACGACGTAGTTTTCCGCGTCGTGAGTGTCGTCGCGGTAGCGGCACAGGAAACAGCCCTCTTTCGGTTCATCGACCGCGACCTTGTCCACCGCGTTGACGATGTAGTTCAACCGCCACGGAGCCCACAACGTTTCGTGAGACACAGTTGATTGTCCTCGTTGAAGCAGCAAAGCCACCGGTAAGCTACTTGGGAATGTACAGCAACTGCTGTGTCTTGAGCTTGGCAGACGCATCCAGTCCATTCGCCGAACGCAGTTTTTCGGCGCTGACGCCGTATCGCTTAGCGATGTTGCTCAGCGTCTCGCCGCCTTGAACCGTGTGATATGTCGCCGAGCTAGATTCGCTCGGCAAATTGAGCACCGACTCGGCTGGGACTTGCTGGACTTCCGGGAGTTCCAGCGTCGGCAGCCCCGACGGACTCGCCGGTTGCTGAATCGGCGGTGGAGCGAAATTCGTCGCACGACCAGGATCGACGACTGGAGAGCCGCAACCCAATACGCTCGCGGCCAGAACGAGAAGCGCCTTCGTGAATCGTTCGCAAAGTGTCATCCTTGAAACCTCGGATTTAGAACGCGGGCTGAGTCGATTGGCCGGGCAGCGCGGGAGGCTCGGTGACTCCGTTCTGGGCATTCATCGGCGGCGGCGTGGGTGTCGGGACGATGACACCGCATGACATGACGTACTGAATGGCCTGATCCAGCGACATGTCGAGGTCCAGCAGTTCGCTTCGTTTGACATTCATCGTGTACCCGGCGAAGGGAATTGGAGCACTGGGAATCAATACGTTGACCAGCGGCTCACCGGCGACTCGAACACACTCGGACATGCCGGTTCCCGTCACGAATGCCAGCGACCAAATGCCGGCACGTGGATACTCAACTGCCACCACGCGGCGGAACTTCGGGTCTTTCTCCGCCAGAAAGAAGTCCGTGACATGTTTCACCGCGATGTAAATCGCTCCCACGAGCGGCACTCCGGTGACAAACGAACCGACTCGCATCACAAACCAGGCACCGAGGCGATACGTGACAAACCGGCCAATCGAGTAGACGATCACAATCGAGATCACCACCGCCACGAAGCTGAGGTGAAACAGACTTTGAAAGTAGCGCGTCGCCGCCAAATCCATGTAGACGCCAATGGATGTCCTGGGCATCTGCACCGGCCCCAGCCGCTTGACGACATCGCGGTAATCCAAATATGGCAACGCTTGCTTTTCGAAGGGGACAAACGCCAATTCTTCCAATCGAATCCGAACTTCCGCCGTCGCCACTTCTCGCGAAGACTCATCGGTTTTGGTCAGCCTTCCGAGCAATTCTGTTCGATGCACCGGCAAGACGCGGTAGTTGCGTTCGCAAAACGGCAACGCAGGCAAACCATCGGGAGCAACCAACCCCTCCAACGGCCGCGCGTCATTCACGGCATGCGCGATGCAAAATCGAACCGCAGAACTGATCGGCTGCACGACGAAGTCGTTGATCCCGTGAACGATCCAAAACAGAATCAGCAGCGTCAGGATCGGCGGCAGCGAGATCGCCAGTCCGCGCAGAAAGATCCTCGTCGCCGAAACCTGATTCGGGGCGGGGGTCGATGGCAAAGCAGAGCCGCTAGGCTGGGGCATGCGACGATCCAACGGGCCGCGCGGGAAACACAAATACTCGACGACAGCAATCGGCCGGGAGTATATCCGGCTACGGTCCTCGTTCAAGGACTTGCACGATCCGGAGGAACGGACTGACACGCGTTGCCATTTCCCGCTTCAGTGACTTTCGTAAGGGAGGGTGTCATGCAACGCATTCAAAAACGACTTGCTGCCGGATTGATTCCGGGATTATTCCTGATTTCGGCAGCTCCCGCTCAGGCCCAAATCTCGTACGTGCAGTCAGCGGGTTTCTGCTCAGTCCGTGTCAGTCCAATCCCGTTGAGGCCAAGCGTCTGGAGTCAGAGCCACCGGTGAGTTTCAGCGAGCCCATTGGACGTCGCGTCAAAACGTATCGCTCTGAATATGAGCTCGATCATCGTCCCGGACGTGTGACGATCGAACTTGAATCGAACAACTGAGGCGGGTAAATCTCAATCCCCACAGCGGAAGCCACGGCAACTAAGACGCTGTGGCTTTTTGTTGTGCTCCAATCATTCCACCGACCGATACAGTGTTTTCGTCACAAGAAAGCCGAGTGACTCGTACAGATTCACGGCCGGCACGTTGGCTGCCGTCACTTCCAGCGAAATCTGAGTCAGCCCGCTCGCGCGAAAACCGCACAGCGCCGCTTGCACCAGTGCCCGTCCCAAGCCGCGGCCGCGATGCTCCGGCACGATGCCGACGTTTTGGATCGCTCCCGATTCCGGAACCGACGCGAGTCCCTGAATCGTGCCACAGTCAGCCGGGACACCTTGAGCGGATCCGTCGCAGACCAACAACCAAGTCGCATTCGGCACGAACAGCGGATTCGTCGTGATGTAATCCATCAACCGCTGACACCCCTCGGCACTGCGGAGCGACGGAAAGACTTGGCCGTCTCTCTCCATTTCGAAGCAACGGTACTTCACCGCCGCATGACGATTGAGCAACTCCGGAGACCACTCCATCCAACGATAGCCGGCCGACAAGATTGGCTCGGCGATGTCACATCGCTGCAAGTCAATTTCCAGTCGCAGTCGGCGGCAGAACAGAGGCATCCTGGTATCCACAAGGTCGAAATGAAAAACGAAGCTCGGGGCAACTCAAATAGGACTTCTAACAATACTGGCGAACGGGAGACGTGAGCCAGTAATTTTGAGAACTCCTCATTCGACTGTCTGACTTGCGGCAATGTAGCCCACTAAGATACCTAGAAATCCATCGTGAGCCGGCGCGGCGAAGTCCACCGCGGCGGGCTGGTCCCACCCTACGGCAAGTCAGACAGTCGAACTAAAGGAATCTCCTTGATGATGCCGCCCGTTGATCCAAATTCAGGACGTTCTCATTCGTCAGCGTTGTCGCCTGCCGAGCAGCCCACCGGTTTGTCGTTTGGGATTGAAGGCTCACGTCAGTTTCCGAACTGGCTGGCTGAGCAGCGGATCAGTTTGGCCTTTACGACTTATCAAGCCGGCAAGTTATTTTTCGTCGGCATGCAGCCATCAGGCAGGCTTGGGGTTTTCGAGCGGACATTCAATCGTGCGATGGGACTTTGCAGCGACGGGCAGTCGATGTGGCTCAGCACTGCCTTTCAGATTTGGCGATTTGAGAACGTCCTGGAGGCCGGTGAGACCGAAGGAGAATTTGATCGGCTGTATGTCCCGCGTGGCTGTCATGTCACCGGAGACATCGATGTGCATGATGTGGCCGTCGATGCCGACGGGCGACTGGTCTTCGTGAGCACTCTCTTCAGTTGCCTGGCGACGACGAGCGACCGCCATAGCTTTGAGCCTTTGTGGCAGCCAGCATTTATCAGCAAGCTGGCGGCTGAAGATCGCTGTCACATGAACGGACTGGCGATGGAAAACGGCCAGCCTCGCTATGTGACGGTTTGCAGCCGGTCCGACGTGGCTGATGGTTGGCGTGAACGGCGTCGTGACGGCGGCTGTGTTGTGGACGTGACGAATGGCGACATCGTGACCGAAGGACTGTCGATGCCACATTCGCCGCGATTGTACCGTGACCGGCTGTGGCTGCTCGAAGCAGGAACGGGCCACTTTGGCTATGTCGATCAATCGAAGGGTTCCTTCGAGCATGTAGCGTTTTGCCCGGGCTACGCGCGCGGGCTGTCATTTGTCGGGGACTACGCGGTAATCGGACTGTCACGACCGCGTGAGAAGACGTTTTCAGGATTGCCGCTCGACGACGAACTGGCACGGCGCGGCGCATTGCCGCGCTGCGGCCTGCTCGTGGTCGATCTCCGTAGTGGCGATCTGGTGCATTGGCTCCGAATCGAAGGGAGTGTGGAGGAACTGTACGACGTCGTCGTACTGGAGGGAGTGAAGCGGCCGAAAGCATTCGGATTTCAGACGGACGAAATCCGCTTCCATGTCTCGTTCCCGCGAGACGGGCAGACGCAAACTTGGTCCGGGAAGCCGAAGTAGGCAGTCAATATTGCGGAGAGCAGGACATGTCGGTGGCGGATCACTTGCCGAGAATCGTTTGGGAAGGCACGCAAATTTGCCGGCACAGTTTCACGGTCGTGGTCCAGGTTGACAACCGGGACTTGGTCGATCCAACGCTTGTCGAGAGAACGCCGTTCCGCTAGATGAAAGTCCGGGAATCTTTGACACCTCATCCTTGCCCGGGCGGAGGAATGTTTCAAATTGGAGGATTCACCAGCACGACGTGCCAGCGAGTGAGGTCTGCAATGCGACCACTCGCTAGCGCATCGTGCTTGGTTTTTGTGCCCCCGTTTGAGCCAGCAGGTTACGACAACTGCCGGCTTCGTTCGGGCAAATGCAATTCGAGTGATCAATAACCGTTGACGTGAGGATACTCCGATGCGCCTTGCCTCCTGGTTGTCCATGTTGCAGAGTCAGTTACGTTCCTCTCGTTTGGGAGCCGCCCGGAAGCGCGGCGCGAGTCGGCGTTGGAAGAATCGCGTCGAACCGTTGGAACCGCGTCTTCTGCTCACTGACTTCGGCGACGCTCCTGCTCCGTATCCGACGACGACCGCCGAGAACGGAGCCCGGCATACGGAGTCAGGTCCGACGCTCGGTACGAATCGCGATGGGGAATCAGACGGCGATCACTCGGCCGATGCGGCGGGGGATGACACAACAGGCTCGCCGGATGACGAAGACGGCGTGACGTTCGGAACGATACAGGTTGCGGCGCTCGGTGAGACGGTCACGGTGAATGTCGCGGGCGTGGACGGCAAGCTGGATGCGTGGATTGACTTCAATGGGGATGGCTCATGGGGCGGGCCGGGGGAACAGATCTTCGCATCGCAGAGTGTGGTGGTTGGCAACAACGTGCTGACGTTCGATGTGCCGAGCTTCGCCATTGCGGGGACGACCTACGCGCGGTTCCGGCTGAGCACGGCGGGTGGGTTGGGACCGGAAGGTGCGGCGACCGACGGCGAGGTCGAAGATTACCAAGTCACGATCGCGAATCCGGCAGCAGCTAGCGGCGTGTTCGGCGGCCAGAACACGATCAGCACGGCGGCCGATAGTGCGATCAGCGTGTTTGCGGCGGACGTGGACGGGGACGGCGACCTGGACGTGCTCAGCGCGTCGTACCTTGACCGCAAGATCGCCTGGTACGAGAACGACGGCAGCCAGAACTTCACGGCCCGCACGATCAGCACGGCGGCCGATGGTGCGTTCAGCGTGTTTGCGGCGGACGTGGACGGGGACGGCGACCTGGACGTGCTCAGCGCGTCGATCATTGACGACAAGATCGCCTAGTACGAGAACGACGGCAGCCAGAACTTCACGGCCCGCACGATCAGCACGGCGGCCGATGGTGCACACCTGTTTGCGGCGGACGTGGACGGGGACGGCGACCTGGACGTGCTCAGCGCGTCGTACCTTGACGGCAAGATCGCCTGGTACGAGAACCTGAACAACCGTGTTCCGACTTTTACCTCGTCGGCGACATTCAACGTCCCGGAAAACAGCGTTGCCGTCGGCGAGGTCGTCGCCACGGATGTTGATCTGCCGGCTCAAATAGTGACCTACTCGATCACCGAAGGTGCCGATCAATTTAAGTTCTCGATCGACGAATCCACCGGAGCGCTTCGCTTCCTCGCTGCCCCCGACTTCGAGAAGCCGACCGACGACGGCACGGACAATGTCTACAACCTGACCGTCACGGCCAGCGATGGCGAAGGGGGTGTGTCGACACAAGAGATCGCCGTCACTGTCACGAATCTCGCCACGAACTCCACCACCAACGCTCAGACGCTGGTCAGTTTCGTCAACGGCGTGGTGACCGTCACGGACATCAATACCACCAGCAATGATCGGCTGACGTTAAGCGTCGTGCAGGGGATACTGCGGATTTCCGATACCTCGCTGGTGGTGGTGCTGGCCGAAGGTCCCAACGTCAATCCACAAACGGTCGATCTGCCGTTCGACGCGATCACGCAAATCGTCGTCAACACGGGTTCCGGTGCCGACCAACTGACGATCGATTTCGCCAACGGCAATCCGATTCCCACGGGTGGCTTGAATATCGACGGCGGCATCGGCGGAGTCGACTCACTGCTGCTCAACTCGCTCGGCACCCCATTCGATTCCGTGGCCTACCGGCCGACAACATCCCTCGCTGGGTCCTTCGCACTGATTGGTGAGGGAGACCAAGCCCAAGACGAAACGTACCTGCTGACCTTCTCGAACTTGGAGGGGGTGACGTTAGATGGCACCCAGGCTGCCGACTTGATATTCGATCTGCCCGCCAAGACCAACAAGGTCAGCTTGGTCGATCTGACGGGTACGGCAGGAGTCGGCAAGGAACGCTTCACCGCCAGCGGACTGCGGACGTTGGACTTCAGCGTCGCGGGGATCACCAACCTGACCGTCAATGGCAACACGGGCAACGACGCCCTGAACGTGAGCAGTCTGGATCCCGCCTTCGCCGCCGGTATCACGCTCAACGGCGGTGACGGAAATGACGCGATCAACGCCACCGGCTCCTAGAAGACGGTGCTGAGAGTCACAACCGGAGTCAACACCGTTCAGAACGGTGGCAATGGCAACGACCGGTTGACCGGCGGAATCGGCAACGACACGCTCGGCGGCGACGTTGGCAACGATGTCCTGATTGGAGCTGCCGGCCAGGATCGTCTGGTCGGCGGCAGCGACAACGACAATCTCAACGGCGGCATCGGCAACGACACGCTGCTGGGACAAGCCGGCCTCGATACGCTGACTGGCAGCGACGGGGACGATCTCCTCAACGGTGGAGCCGACAACGACAACCTCAACGGCGGCAAGGGCAACGACGTGCTGGCCGGAGAGGCCGGCAAAGATACGCTGAGGGGAGAGAGCGGCAAGAACATCCTGATCGGCGGGACCGACGCCGATTCTCTGATCGGTGATTCGAGTGAGGATCTCCTGATCGGCGCGCGGTACACCGAAGAAGGAGACTTCACGGCGCTGGCCGCGCTGCTCGCCGAATGGACTTCAGCGAGCAGTTACCTCGGTCGGATGAGTCATCTGCTGGGAACCTTGGCGGACGGAGCGAACGAAGACTTCACGCTGACTTCCACAACGGTCAAAGAGGACGGCACGAAGGACTCACTGCTTGGCAGCAGCGGCAAAGACTGGTACCTGCGCAACAACGCGGGAGCCACCGTGGCCAACCGCGACCTGGTCACCGACAGGAACACCGACAGCGTCTTCACGGAAATCAGCACTTGGCTGTGAAGCTGCGTGGCAGTCAGACCGATCCGGACAGCACGACAATTTCACACCGACGTCGCGATGCGACTGAATCCGTCTTCGGCGAAGCGATCATTGCCGCATGCTGCTCGTTTCGAGTTGGCCTTGTGGCACTGCGTGATCTGCTATTGCAGCAGTACGGCGTCCCCAAAATCGACGTGATCCTGTGAGTCGCCGAGTTCTCCAAAATCGACCGTCAACGTCAGCCGCTTGGCTCCGGACACGTCGATGATCGGGAGTCGTGCCGGTCCCTTGAGACGAGTCAACGCGGGTGGCTCGAACACGCGGCGGCCATCGACTTCAACGGCACACGTTGCCGTCCCTTCGCCGATCGTCGTGTCGTCCAGACCGACGACTGCATGAAACGCTCGGAACTTTTCTGCCAAGTCGTAGGTCACCGTCGAGCGACTGTGCATCCCCAGGCCCTTCGGAAACTCGCGTCCCTTCAGCCGCAGAGGCTGTCCTGCCACAGAACGATCCCGCTGCATCGGCCACGCGCGTGCATCAGGCAAGAACGGAGTGTGTCTCGCTTCCAGCGGCGTCAGATCGGAAAGGAAGACCGCTCGCCCGCGCAGCACCCGCAGTTCAAAGATCGCCGCGAGCGGAATGTCCCACGCGACTCCCGAAACATGTGCGGCCTTGAGAGTCTCGCCATCGAAGCGACTTTTCGAGGCCAACAGCGTGACTCGCGAGCCGTCTCGCAGAGACACGAGCCAACACAGTTCTTTCGGCTCCGGCAGTGCGAGTAATTCGGGATTGAAGCCAATGTCCCGCACGTCCGAGTTCGGCAACTTGATTTCGCCTCCGCCCGTCTTCAGTGTGACCGTCTCTTCGCGCCAACCCGTGATTTCACCGGACAGCACGTCACCATTGAGCAACCGCAGTTCGTCGCGAGCCTCTTTGCGGTCGAACAACCACCCAGCGATCTCGTCGCGCCGTTCGCGAGCTTGCGGCAAAGACAGCGACAAACCGCGCACCGATTCCAATGGCAACGCGAATTCCGGCCACTCCGGAAACTGCCGCCACGCCGCGTGAAGCTGCTCGTCTTCGATCCCTGTCGCCCGCGCGACCAACCGATCGCCATTCGCCAACCAGATCGCCGAGCCACGCGGTTCGTGGGGCAGATTTTCAACCTGCCCGTTCGTCTTCGTTTCTCGGTCCGAGCCGGGCAGATTGAAAACCTGCCCCACGAATCGCAACCACACGACGTCCGACCATTCCAATTTCTGGCCAGCAACACTCAGCGATTCGTGGCTGATCGTTTGCAGCAAATCGCTCGCCTCGCGGCCATTAGCATCAAAGATCTTGACGTGAGTTTCACCCGCAACCACGCCTGAAATCCAACAACAGACGACGAACGGGAGGGCGAGGCTCCCGCCGAGTCGAAACGCGCAACGCAACCGATTCGCGAGGACGATCGAATGCGAACATGCTCGTAGCTTCGGCTCGGCGGGAGCCTCGCCCTCCAGGTTGTTGGACGTCATCGCGTGCCTCCTTGGTCGCTGACCACTGGTTCTGTCTTTGGTTCCGGTCGTGTCTGTTGCTCAACGCGCGGCGAGCACAGCCAACTCAGCAGCGGGCCGGGCAACACTCCGCAGCCGATCAAGACCATGCTGGCCAACACCGCCGAGAACAGCGACGAGACCGACCCGATCGGACGAGGCTGACCTAACGGCAGGCCGAACAACATCGTCCACACCGACTGCATGGCGATCGAAGCCGACCAAACCGTGCTGAGTGCGAGGAGTGCCGTCAGCAACAGCAGCCCGTCTTGAGGAACCAACAAATGCGGTGCCCCCCACTCGCCGCGCACGTTCATCGCCTGCAACGCAATGAACAACCGGCTCCAAAATCCGGCCAGCAGCGGCAGTCCCGACAGGCTCAGCAAGCAGACGCATGCGCTCACTGCGGCGATCGGCTCAGAATTCAACAGCCCGCGCAGGTCGTCCACGAAATCGACCCGCCGCTCGCGACGGCGCAAATACGTCAGCACACCGAACAGACCAATCCATGCGACGCCGTCCATCAATAACAGCAGCCACGCCGCCTGTATCGGCGACGGCAAGTTCCATTCGATGATCAGCCGCGCGGCGCTTTCTCCTGGCACCTTCTTTCCGAATGACCACACCATGACAGCCAAAAGCAGCCAGCCTCCCTGAGAGACAGCCAACAACCACCACTGCCGAATGAGGCTTCGCTCGGTGCGTGCTTGCAGCAACGGCACAACACTCGTGATCGCCGCCAGCACGCCGACCAACAACTGCGCCGACGATTCCGAAGCGATGATCGTCGCCGGCCACAGCTTCGCCCAAGCGATCAACACCGCCGCACGCGGCAGCAACAACAGCAGTGGCGGATGCGTCTCGAATCCGCCGGCGTCAGTTCCCGCCAACGCGCAACGCGTCGGCCACCATTGAAAATGAAACGGAACACACGCCGCGTAACCGGCCAACGCCGTCCCGATCAGAACCGTCGACAACGTCAACATGCGCGAACCGCCACCCGCGATCTTGAAACTCGCCGAATCGTGATGCACATAGCTTGTCCGCAATGCCTCAGAAATCGTTTCGATCCGAGTCGATCCCGTCACCGCCGTCAGCAGCACGAAGCCGAGCAACAGCAACCACGGCAACGGAGAGTGACCATCGAAGTTTGGCCGCCCACCCATGCGTTCCGGTGCCGTCAGAAAGCGAGTGCCAATCGAAATCAGTTGTAGCCCGAGAAACAAAGTCACAACGTCAGACGCCTGAGCCATTAAACACAGACCCGCCAGCAACACGAACTGCAGCGGCAATTCCAGTCGCCAGGACGACTGCAGTGCGAGCAGCACCGCGGCCCAAACCAGTGAGACCGTGATCGTCCCGCGAGCAAGTTCATCGCCGATTGCGTCGGACCAACTCCACATTACAAGACACAGCGACAACAAACACCACGGCGCGATCCAGCGACGCAAGGCAGGCCACGCCGATGCGCCGATCCCGACCGCTCCTGACACGGCGAAGATCGCTGCCGGATTCCACAGATCACGCCAGGCTTCCACTTCAGCGCACCTCCGCGACGAAAGGAGTTCCCGAAGACGTTGCCGTGATCTCGCGATCGATCGGCAACAGCAACAACAAACTCGGCTGTACTCGATCGATCACGAACTGCGGCGCGACTCCCAACCCAATGTTGAGCGTGACCAACACGGCGGCGACGAACGCGTCGCGCGGGGACCAGCCTGCGTATGACCAATCGGGACGGTCACGTTCCGCACGCACCCACATCCAAGCGATCACGCCACTAGTCGCAAGGCTCAATGCCGCCGCATTGAACTCGTGCTGAAACAGCCCAAACGGCGTGATGAATTCCGCCACGAAACCACTGAATCCCGGTAGACCGATCCACGCAAAGAGCGCTAACCGCACTAGCCCGACGCGCCAGCGAGGGGTCATCGCGTCCGACCCCTCGCTGGCGCGTCGGGCTAGTGACGGTTCCTCACTCGGCAGCAGCCACACCAGCAATCCCGCCGTGATGCCGTGGCTAATCAATCGCAGCACACCGCCCGTCAATCCTTCGAGAGTCAGAGTCATCATGCCCAGCAAACTCAAGCTGATGGAACTGCACGTTGCCAAGGCGATGCGTCGTCGCCAGTCGCTCGCACCGAACGCCAACACTGCCGCGAACAGACCGCTCAAGCCCAGGAACGTCGTGAACCCAGCCGCGTGTTGCTGCACCAATTCGGGAAACAACGGCAGAATGAACCGCAGCCAGCCGTACACGCCCACCTTCAGCAAGACTCCCGCCAACACCATTGCCACGCCGCGCGGCGCCGACGCGAACGCCGCCACAAAGCCGTGATGAAACGGAGCCAGCCACAACGGTCCCGTGAAACCCACTACCAGCAACCAAAACAGCCAATTGTTGACCGATGCCCATAGCAGAGCACTCTCGCCGGACATCGCGCTTTGCCGGATACCCGTCATCAATTCTGGAATCGAGAAAACCAACGGAGTCTCGACTCGATTCGGAAACGGTCTCAACCATCCGAACGCCAGGACCAAACCACCCAACCCCAGCAAGACCAGCCAGGCTCCCCACCAGCCGCGCTTGAGCAACCGCGGAGTCACTTCATGCCGCTCCGAATCGCCCCCCTGCCCGATCAGCCAAGTGATCACCAGCATCGTGCTCAACCAACACACCACGAACAGCACAACGTCGAGGGCCACGAACGTGCCAACGAGACTCGCTTGCAGCCAGAGCCAGGCCGAAGACGAGCTCCGACTTCCGACTTCTGAACTCGCCGCGACTGCGACCAGTAACACGCTCAGAACAACAAACCAGATGCTGATACCATCCACCCCCACCTCGCAGCGGATGTCCGGTCCCCAGCGAATCGGAACCTCGATGACTTGCCGATCACGGTTGCGTCGCGTCCGGTCGAGCAGCACGTTCCTCGTCTCACCGACCCACGCAAAGCTATCTCGAAATTGAAACCGCTCGATGGGACCGACAAGCGCAACCTGCTCGGCCGAGTCCAACGGCTTCAGCGGCTCGTACGCCAAGACCAGCCAGACGCAGAGCGTGACTGACAAGCACAGATTGACCTGCATTGTCCGACGAACCGTTTCCACTCCCAATCGCTTCGCGAAGCCGACGACCACTGCACCAAGCATCGGCAACAGCAGCAGCCACAGCGGCAAATGATCGTGAATTGGTCGGGCTAGCGTGTCCCACATCGGCGAGCTCTCCGCGATCACGACTTCAGCCACAGCAACATCCAAACCAACACGGCCACCGAACTAAACGTCGTCAACGCTCCGATCATCGCGGTTCCAGCCACCAGCGGCTCGGCCGATTCGCCCACCGATTTCAGAAGGCGGCTTCGCCAAGTACGAGCACCGCTCCCCAGGACTCGCTCATCGAACCATCTCAGCCATCCTCCGAAAATCGTCACCGGATGCACGATCAGCAAGAAATACAGATCGTCCCAGTAAAACCGATTCCGGCTGAGCCGAGCGAACGGCCCCATCGCCGTCGAAAACTTTTCGGGCAACGCCGACGGCTTCGAGTACATCCACCACGCCAAAACCATTCCGACAGCCGAAAGCGGCAAAAGCGGACTCAGGAAGTCGAGCCGCAAAAGCGAAGGTTGAAATCCAAAAACTCCTCCGATGATCAGCCCGCCAAGCGTCAACCAGACTCCCCAGGCAACTGGTTGAGCTGAGTTTTTTTGCATGGCTCGATGCTGCCGATCGCTGAACCAAGCCCGCAGCAAAGCAAAGCTCGTCAACAGCTCTGCCACACAAACCATCCCGACCACAAGCATCCACACTCGCGATTCCGTCGAACCGAAAACCAAACTCGCAGACTCTCCCACGACCCTCTCTGCTCGACTCATGTTTGCCTCATTTTGTTGCCACACGAAATTCATGACCAAATGCCGACCCCAAAGCCCCGATGCGAAGCACAGAATCGCGAACAGCACTGCCCCGGACAATCGCACCCGTCTGAACGAGCTGCTGACTTCAGTCCGAGTTGCCACCAACAACACGCCAATTATGACGCTTTGCCAGTAAAACAAGAGCGTGATCTTCTCGACATCGACCTGCTCCAGCCCGAGAGCCACGAGGATCAGCCCGCACTGTCCGACCGCGATTTGGCACAGAACTCGGGGCCAATTGTTTTGAGCAGCTGCATTCGCCGAGCACATCAGCAGCGTGAACGCGCCGACCGCCACCATCAGCAAGCGTGTGTGTGGCGCGACCGCGAACAACGATTCGAATCGCAATTGCAACCCGATTCCGACCGGCAGGAACACCGCGCTCAACCACCAAGCGAGAACCGCGGCCGGCGTCGAATCTCGATTCGCTTCATGCCAGCGGTTCCGAGGATCGGCTTTCAATCGTTCGGCAACCAGATGCTGGTTGGGCACATTCCAAACTCCGACTAACTCGTCAGATAATTTCGCCATCGAATGACCCGCTCGCGCCGCGAAACCCGACTCCGTCTCCAGCCAAACGGTCAGCGGCAACTGCGCACAGCGTCCGATGATTCCGATCAACACACACAGTGCGATACTCTCAACCAGTTCCGGCCGTAATGCACCAATTGCCTCTGGCGTCCATGCCGCGAACTCCAAAGAATCATCAAATTGGGTCCACGCCAATCCGATGCCCGCTAGCAATGCGACCTCGGAAATTCGCTGCACCAACCACACCGGCCGGAACGCCGGACTTGCTCCATGCTCTCGATCGGGTTGACGCGCCAACTCCGAACTCGCCCAAGCCGACAAGGACCACCCAAAAAACAATTGGCCCAAGTTTCCAGCAACATTGGCTAACGTGACGCCAAACCAGGCCAGCATCAACCAATGCCAAGGAATGCTCCGAGGCCAAGCCGACAACATCAACAACAACACGATCGCTGTGAGCGTCATCTGCATCGCCGCGAGACGATCCAACCGCACTCCGAGTGTCACATCGAATCCGGGAATCCGCAGCCACGAAACAATTGGCCCCGCGACCGCCTGCCCCTCAGGGGTGCCCAACAGCAGTCCCCAGACGCTCAACAGAGAGAGGAGAGCGGCGACACCAACGCTGGTTTGCATCGCTCGTCGAGACAGCCACGGTTCCAGCCAACTCAGCCCCCACGCCACCAGCGGAGCACCCACCAACGCGCCGATCAATAAGGTCCGCAGCGTGTCCATGTCCGCCTTCGATACTGTGAGAGCAAGCCAACGTCACGCGTCAGTCAACGCCAAAAAATTCTTCAGCAGTTGGATGCCATTCGCGCCGGTTAAGTAGCTCTCCGGATGAAACTGCACGCCATGCGTCTCGTATTGCCGATGCCGCAAGCCCATGACCTCACGCGGCAGGTCCGGAGATTCGGGATCGGTCCAGGCAGTCACTTCCAATTCCGACGGCAACGTCTCTTCCGGCACGATCAAGCTGTGATAGCGAGTCGCCTCGAACGGATTCGGCAGCCCAGCAAACACACCCCGATTGTTGTGGTGGATCATCGACGTCTTACCGTGCATCGGCCGTCGCGCTCGCAGAACTTGCCCGCCGAAGACGTCTCCCAGACTTTGATGTCCCAGACAGACTCCCAGCACCGGCAACTTGGAAGCGAAATGGCGGATCAACTCTCGCGAAATACCTGCCTCGGCGGGAGTACACGGGCCGGGCGACACAATGATCCGATCCGGCCGGAGTTGCTCGATCTGCTCTATGGAAATTTGATCGTTCCGAGCCACCTCAATTCGCAGCGACTGATCGATCTCGCCGATCCGCTGCACGAGGTTGTAGGTGAACGAATCGTAGTTATCGAGAACGAAGATCATGCGGCCACTCGCGTTGAGAATCGGAAACGCCGAGCATCCTACCGACCGCTTTCGCTGCTCAACAGCACCGGCAAGTTGCCGGATGACCCGAATTCATCCCGGAAAACCTCGTTACGGATGGTAAATTTTCGCCGCTCCCCGTTGACATTTTGGGGGTCGAGCCGTTCCACTATCGCCTACCTATGGAAAGCTGCCGATATGTTCGGCTAGAGACCAAAAGTTCCCGCCAGAGTGCTCGACCTCTACAACCTGCCTCGTCCAACGCTGACAACTGAACCTGCCGGATGCTCGTCCGGAATGCTTCCACTTGATGACCGATCAACCTCGTTTCGGCTAATCAGAATGGTTAGCCAATACTCAAAGGAGTTTTGTTCATGGGAATCAGTCCTTCACGTCGTGACTTTCTACATGTGGGATTCTGTGGCGGCATCGGCCTCACGCTGGCTGACTATTTCGCACTCAAAGCGAAGGCCGACATCAAGAAATACGAGAGCAAGGAAGGGACCGCCAAGTCCGTCATCTTTATCTATCTGCCCGGCGGAGCGGCCCACCAGGAGACATGGGATCCCAAGCCATATTCTCCGATTGAATACCGCGGCCCGATGAACTCGATCCAGACGAACGTCTCTGGCGTGTTCATCAACGAGATGCTGCCGCAGACCGCTCAGATCGCCAACAAGCTGGCGATTTGCCGCTCGATGACGCACGGTGAAGCGGCTCACGAACGCGGTACACACAACATGTTTACCGGCTATCGCCCCAGTCCGGCCTTGCAGTTTCCGAGCATGGGCACCGTGGTCTCACACGAGTTCGGCCCACGCAAGAATCTGCCGCCGTATGTCTGCATTCCAGGCCAGCCGAACGAATTCGCCGGCACTGGCTATCTCAGTTCGTCATTCGCACCGTTTAGCCTTGGTTCCGATCCGGCTGCTGCTGGATTCACTGTTCGCGACCTGAAGTTGCCGGGCGGTGTCGATGATGTTCGCTTCACTCGGCGACGCACGATTCTCGACACGGTCAACGACCACTTCAAGACGAAAGAAAAATCCGATTCGCTCGACGCGGTAGACACGTTCTATCAACGAGCCTACGGGCTCGTTTCGTCAGTCGATGCTCGCGAAGCGTTCAACATCGACGCCGAGCCGTCTCCGATTCGCGACGCTTACGGCCGCAATACCGCTGGTCAGCGCATGCTGATGGCTCGTCGGTTGGTCGAGTCGGGCGTGCGGTTCGTCACGCTGACCTACGGCGGATGGGACATGCACGACAACATCAACGGCAGCATTCGCGGCCAGTTGCCGGCGTTCGATCAAGCGTACGCTCAGCTCATTCGTGATCTCGATGGTCGCGGACTGCTGAAGGACACGCTGGTCTGCATCGCCTCGGAATTCGGCCGCACGCCGAAGATCAACGCAACTGCTGGACGCGATCACTGGCCGAAAGTCTTCAGCGTTGTCTTTGCGGGTGGCGGCATGAAGGGTGGAATCGTGTACGGTTCGTCCAACTCCACCGCCAGCGAGCCTGAAGAAGATGCGCTCAACGTCGAAGACTGGGCTACCACGATTTACCACTGCCTGGGCATCGTCGCCGACAAGGAATTAATGGCCCCAGGCGATCGCCCGATCGAAATCGTCGACGGCGGCAAGATTCGCAAGGAACTGCTCGCATAGTTTTGAAAACCTTGGGTTGAGATAACGGCTTTCGGCCGTCGGCTCTCGGCGAAAGGCCCCTCCGGGCGTCTGCCAAAAGCAGTAAGCCGAAAGCTGTTGTCACATCCCTTGCTCGTTGCCTCTTCATTGCCTGATGGAGTTCGTCTCATGTTCCGAAGACTTCTGGCATCGCTCCTGATCGTGGTTGCTGCGACGTCTGCATTTGCGGCATCGCCTCGCCTGAGCATCATCAATCCACGCGGTGTGCAGCGCGGCACAGAAGCAGTGCTGACTTTCAGCGGCTCAACTCTCGGCGACGGCGAGCAAATTCTCTTCTATTCGCCCGGCTTTGAGGTCGTGAAAGTCGAGACGATCGATGCCAACCAATGCAAAGCGACGGTCAAGATCGCACCCGATTGCCGGCTCGGCGAGCACGTCGCTCAGGTGCGAACGAAAACCGGAATCTCCGACTATCGGACGTTTTACGTGGGTGCTCTGCCACAGGTAAACGAGAAGGAGCCGAATAATTTTTTCGACCAAACGCAGCCGATCGCGCTCAATCAAACGGTCGTCGGCGACATCGGTGGCGAGGACGTCGATTACTACATCGTCGAAGCCAAGAAGGGACAACGGATCTGTGCCGAGGTCGAGGCACTCCGTCTGGGTTCGGCGTTTTTTGATCCGTATGTCGCCATTCTCGACATGAAGCGGTTCGAGTTGTCCGCCGCAGACGACACACCGCTGGTTGGCCAGGATTCAGTTGCCTCGATCGTCGCGCCGGAAGACGGAAAATATGTCGTCCAAATCCGTGAGACCGCCTACGGCGGAGGCAGCACTTATCGGCTGCATGTCGGCACGTTCCCGCGACCGTTGGCGGTCTATCCCGCTGGCGGAAAGCTTGGCGAAGAAGTTGAGCCGAAATTCCTCGGCGATCCGGCGGGTGAGTTCGTTCAGAAGTTCAAATTGCCGACGGCCGCCAGCAATGAATTTACCGGCTTGTTCGCGACAGCCGGAACCGAGATCTCTCCATCGCCGAATCCGTTCCGACTCTTCGAACACGGCAACTCACTGGAAGTCGAGCCGAACAACGTGGTCGCTCAAGCAACGCCGGCCACGCTGCCGAATGCATTCAATGGCATCTTGCAGGAACCTGGCGATATCGACTTCTTCAAGTTCACCGCCAAGAAGGACCAAGTCTTCGAGGTCGAATGCTACGGCCGCCGCATCCGTTCGGCGGTTGACCCAGTGATGACATTGCACAACGCCCAAGGCGCTGGCATCGTCGGCAACGATGACTCGCGCGGACCGGACAGTTACTTCCGCGTGACGATCCCGGCCGACGGCGAATACCTGCTGAGCGTCACCGATCACCTCGGTCGCGGCGGGCCGGGATTTGTTTATCGCGTCGAATTCACCGGCGTCGTGCCGTCGCTGCAACTGAGTATTCCGCAAGTTGAGCGCTACGGCCAATACCGTCGCCAAGTTTACATCGCGAAGGGAAACCGCTTCGGCACGATCATCAACGCCAGTCGAGCCAACTTCGGCGGCAAGTTATTGCTCGAACCGCAAGGCATGCCCGCTGGCATCACGATCGTTGCTGAACCGATGGCCGAGAGCCTGGCATCGATGCCAGTCGTCTTCGAGGCCGCAGCCGATGCACCAATCAACGGATCGCTGGTCGACTTCATCGGACGACACGCCGACAACCCGGCTATTCGCGGTGGATTCTTCAATCGTGCCGAGTTCATCATCGCGGCCCCCGGCCAGTCGATGTACTCGTGGCGCGATGTCGATCGACTGGCGGTGGCGGTTGTTGACGAACTGCCGTTCAAGATCGACCTCGTCGACCCAAAAGTTCCGCTCACTCAAAACGGCTCAATGCAATTAAAGGTCGTGGCGACTCGCAAAGAGGGATTCAAAGCTCCGATCACACTGCTCTTTCCCTTCGCTCCGCCAGGCGTCGGATCGGCTGCCTCCGTGACGATTCCGGAAGGCCAGAACGAAGCGTTGTATCCCCTCAACGCCGCCGGAAATGCCCAAGTCGGTAAGTGGCGAGTCTTCGTGCTCGGCTACGCCGAAATCGGCGGTGCGGCGTACTCGTCCACGCAATTGGGAAACCTGGAGATCGCTGCTCCGTGGGTCAACTTCGCGATGCAACGCTCGGCGACTGAGCAAGGTCAACCGACCGAAGTCGTTTGTAAAGTCGAAGTGGCCACGCCGTTCGAGGGGAACGCCAACGTCCAGCTGGTCGCGCTACCCAACAAGGTTCTCTCGCAGACATTGCAGTTCACAAAGGACACGAAAGAACTGGTCTTCAAAGTAACTACTGAAAAAGACAGCCCCGCCGGCAAGCACGGTATCTTCGGCGTCGTGACGATCACGGCCAACGGCGAACCAGTGACGCACAACGTCGGTGGAGCCGAACTCCGTATCGATGTGCCGCTGCCGCCGAAACCGAACACACCCGCACCAATGCCAGCACCCGCAGTTGCCGCAGCGGCCCCTCCTCCGATGCCAGTCGCCGCTGCACCACCGAAGCGACTCAGCCGACTCGAACAACTGCGTGAAGACGCGAAAGCGAAAGTAGTACAAGGCAAGTAAGCCTATTCATTCAACTCGCTTACTTGAGACAACAGTTTTCAATCGAGGATCGAACTCATGCGATTTCTTAAGACACTGCCAGGGTTGGCAACGCTTCTAATGTTCGGCGGCTTGGCGACATCAAATCTATCAGCCCAGGATCCAGTTTCGATTGCGGTCTATCCGCCGAATGCGCACATCAACACGATTCGGGATCGGCAGTCGATTGTCGTGCAGGCAACCTATGCGGATGGGATTACGCGCGATGTCACTCAGGCCGCGACTTATGCGTTTGCCAATCCGGCATTTGTGAAGTTCGAGAATCACACGATGTATCCCGTCGCCGATGGGAAGACCGAGTTGAAAGTGGACTTCGGCGGAAAGTCGGTGATCGTGCCGGTTGAGGTGGTTCAGGCGACGGCCGATCGGCCGATCTCGTTCAAACTCGATGTGATGTCGGTGTTCATGAAGGCGGGATGCAACACGGGGTCGTGTCACGGAGCGGCCCGCGGCAAAGACGGCTTCCGCCTCTCGCTGTTCGGCTTCGATCCGGACGGAGACCACTATCGCCTGACTCGCGAGATGAGCGGTCGTCGTATCAATCTGGCGCTGCCTGCCGAAAGTTTGATGGTCGAGAAGAATACCGGCGTCGTGCCGCACACCGGCGGCAAGCGGTACGAGCCAAACAGCGAATTGAATCAAACCATGATCCGCTGGCTGGAAGCGGGTGCTCCAAACGATGTGGGCGAAGTGCCAAAGGTGCTGGCCGTCGAGTTGTATCCACCCAGCGCAGTGCTTGACGGCGAAGGCTCGACTCAGCAGATCACCGTCCGAGCGAAGTATTCCGACGGCACCGATCGCGACGTGACCTCGCTGGCGTTTTTCATGACGAACAACGATACGTCGGCGGCTGTCTCGCAGCAAGGACTTGTCACGGCCGGCAAGCGCGGCGAGGCTTTCTTGATGGCTCGCTTCGAGACACACACCGTCGGCTCGCACTTCATCACGCTGCCCAAGGGGTTCCAATACAACGCTCCGCAATTGCTGGAGAACAACTACGTCGATCACCTCGTCAATGAGAAGCTCAAGCGATTGCGGATCAACCCAAGCGAGCTTTGCACCGACGAGGAATTCGTCCGCCGAGTATATCTCGACGTCGTCGGCGTGCTTCCCTCCGTTGAGGAATACACCAAGTTCATGTCCAACGCCGACCCGAAGAAACGGGACGCGCTCGTCGATGAACTGCTCGGCCGCAAAGAGTTCGTCGAGATGTGGGTGATGAAGTGGGCCGAGCTGCTGCAGATTCGGACCAACAACCAGATCACCACGAAGCCGATGCTGCGATACTACGAGTGGCTACAAGAACGAGTTGCCAAGAATTATCCCATGGACAAGATGGTCCAGGAACTCCTCTCGGCCAAAGGCGGTACGTTCGCAAACGCCGCGACTAACTACTACCAGATTGAACGGGACACGCTGAAGACCTCCGAAAACGTCGCACAAGTTTTCATGGGAATGCGGCTTCAATGTGCTCAGTGCCACAACCATCCGTTCGATCGTTGGACGATGGACGATTACTACAGCTTCGCCGCGTTCTTTTCGCAGATCGGCCGTAAACAAGGCGAAGACCCGCGTGAGATCATCATCTTCAACGCCGGCGGTGGCGAGGTCGCTCATCCAGTCGGCGGCCGGCAAATGAAACCGAAGTTTCTCGGTGCTGAGGTTCCCGATGTCGCTGGCAAAGATCGTCGCGAAGTCATGGCCACTTGGCTGGCCTCGAAAGAGAACCCGTACTTTGCCAAGAACCTTTCGAACATCGTCTGGTCGCACTTCTTCGGCCAAGGCATCATCGATCAGGTCGACGACGTGCGAGTCAGCAACCCGCCGTCCAATGCCGAACTGATCGACGAACTCGGCAAAAAATTCACCGAGTACAACTACGACTTCAAGAAGCTGGTCCGCGACATTTGCACCAGCCGCATCTATCAACTCTCAACCAAGACCAATGAGACGAACGCGCTGGACGATCGCAACTTCTCACATGCGACGCTGCGGCGAATCCGTTCGGAAGTGCTGCTCGACTGCATCACG
This sequence comes from Candidatus Kuenenia stuttgartensis, assembly GCA_945906725.1. Classification (GTDB taxonomy): domain Bacteria; phylum Planctomycetota; class Planctomycetia; order Planctomycetales; family Planctomycetaceae; genus SXKJ01. Next base: position 29,431 of record CAMDRI010000015.1, read on the forward strand.
CTGACAACGCAAACCAGGGACAAGTTCGGTGGTCTGCCGCTCGGTTCGAGAGCCGTTCAAATTGCCGACGGCAACACCTCAACGTACTTCCTGACGACCTTCGGGCGAGCGACTCGCGACAGCGTTTGCTCGTGCGAAGTGAAGATGGAGCCGAACCTGTCGCAAGCCCTGCATCTGCTCAACGGAGACACCGTCAACAGCAAGATTCAGCAAGGCGGCCTGATTGATCTCCGCCTGAAAGAGGGCAAGACACTTCCGCAGATCGTCGAAGAAATGTACCTCCGTACGCTGACCCGCAAGCCGACGGAAAAAGAACTCGCCGCTCTCAACGGCGTCCTCGTCAACGAGAAGGATCCCAAGCCAGTCCTCGAAGACGTGTTCTGGTCGCTGCTGAACTCGCGAGAGTTCGTATTCAACCATTGATCGCCAGGTAACTCCATCTTGGCAAACCCCCGCAAAACTTGGCGGGAAAAACTCCTCGACAGCAAGGGCCTGACAAAGATCGCAGTCAACGAGCAGAAAATGTCGAAGCGCTAAGGAAAAGGGTAGTGTGCGATTCCGACTCCGGTTGAAGTGGACGAAATCAGGAAGTCCATCCCGAAAGGGCGGCACATCACGATAAAGGAGATTCAGGCGAAGATCGCTCAGAAGCATCACGCCAAGATGGCCTGTCCGATCTGCTGCGGCATCTTTGCGTGGATCGCGGCCGACGAGACCGAGCACGAAGGAGCCAAACGGATCACCCCCTACTGGCGAACATTGAAGACCGGTGGCGAGTTGAATCCGAAGTTTCCAGGCGGAGTGGAAGCGTTGAAGATGCGACTCACAGCCGAAGGGCATCGAGTTGTCGCCCAGGGAGAAAAGTGGATCGTTGCGGATTTTGAGCGTCGTATGGTTTCTGACGGCTCGAACGGTCGAGCGAAGGTCAGCGATCGGGCAAGCTCGCAGGCCAAACCTGCAAAATCTGCCGGTTGAAGCCGATAGACTAAGTGGCGAGAAGTTTTTGGAATGTGATGAGTTTCCTAGGTTGGGTCTCTGGCCCGACCCTGCGGTTCGAGATGATCAATTCAGAATGGTCGGCTCGGAGAGCCAACCTAACTTTGGGGAGTTGAAGTCATGACAGCGAAGTTCTTCTCGTGGTTTGGCGTTGCGGGATTGGCCTACGGCTTGTTGGCAAGTTCGGCATCCACCGCGACGGCGGCTGATGCTCCAAAGGTCACGTACATCGACCACGTCTTGCCGATCCTGCGAGCCAAGTGCTTGACCTGTCACAACACGGATAAGAAGAGCGGTGGACTCGATCTGTCGAATTTCACGGCGGTGAAAGCGGGTGGTGGATCGGGCGAGATCTTCGATGCGGGCAACTCTGGCGCAAGCATTCTGTGGAAGGTCATCAACCACGAAGAAGAACCGAAGATGCCTCCCAACAGCGACAAGCTGCCGGCGGAGATGCTCGCGGTGATCAAGAACTGGATTGACGGCGGAGCGCTCGAAACGACGGGCAGCAAAGCGCTCACCGGCAAGAAACCTAAGATGGACTTGAAGCTCGCCTCCGCGCCGACGGTGCGACCGGAAGGGCCGCCGCCGATGCCGGAGCGTATGAGTCTCGCACCGGTCATCAAGACTCGCACGACGACCGCGATCACCAGTCTCGCGGTCAATCCGTGGTCGCCGCTGGCGGCCGTGCCAGGGCAGAAGCAAGTGCTGCTGTACAACACGGCCACGCTCGAACTGGTCGGCGTGTTGCCATACCCGGAAGGCATTCCGCAGGTGCTGAAGTTCAGCCGCAGTGGACAACTTTTGATGGTGGCGGGCGGTCACGCGTCGGCACAGGGCACGGTCGTGATCTTCAACGTGAAAACCGGCGAACGAGTGGCTGAGGTCGGCGATGAACTCGACACGATTCTCGCCGCGGACATTTCGCCCGATCAATCACAGATTGCACTCGGCGGTTCGGCGAAAATGATTCGCGTGTACTCGATCGCCGATGGCTCGAAGCTCTGGGAATCAAAGAAGCACACCGATTGGGTCACAAGTCTGGCGTTCGCGCCGGACAGCGTTCTGCTGGCGACAGGCGATCGCAACGGTGGAGCGTTCGTGTGGGAGGCCGAGACCGGCCGCGAATTCCACACGCTCAAAGCTCATACGGCGATGATTACGGGCTTCTCGTGGCGGCTCGATTCCAACATCCTCGCATCGTGCAGCGAGGACACGACCGTTCGCCTGTGGGAAATGGAAAACGGCGGCAACGTCAAGGGTTGGGGAGCACATGGAGCCGGAGCCTCCTCCGTCGATTTCGCTCGCGACGGCCGCATCATCTCCGCCGGCCGTGACCGAGTCGTGAAAATCTGGGACCAGAACGGTGCCGCTGTGCGAGCCTTCGAAGCGATGGGTGACCTCGCACTCGCCTGTGTGATCTGCAACGAAACGAACCGCGTCATCGGAGCCGACTGGACTGGAGCGATCCGCGTCTGGAACGCCGTCGACGGCGTAAAGATCGGTGACTTGACTCCGAACCCACAGACGCTGGAAGAACGTCTCGCCTCCGCGAATGCCGCCGTCCAAGCGACGACCGCCGAAGCCAAGGTCGCGACTGACGGGTACACCGCCGCTCAAGCCGCTGCTGTGAAAGCCACGACCGACCTTAACACAGCCAACACGAAAATGGTCGAACTGACGAAGGTCGTTACCGACACGACCGCCGCTGTGGTGAAGAGCAAAGAAGTCATCGCCGCCGCGCAAGCCGCTCACGATGCTGCTGCAAAGGTCGTCGCGACGCTCGATCCCGTCGTTCCCGCGCTGACCGACTCGGTCACAAAGGGAACCGAAGCCGCCACGAAGAACGCCGAAGACAAGGAAATCGCTGCCGCCGTCACCGCGCTCAAAGCGCTGCTCGACAACCGTGCTGCCACGCTCACCAACAACAAGAAAGTCGTCGCCGACAAGGTTGTCGAACTGACCAAGGGCAAGGAAGTACTTGTTGCTCAGGAGAAACTGATCACCGACAGCAACGTCGCGCTCGAAGTGGTCAAAAAGACCGTCCCCGATTTGACGGTTGCCGATAAGACGATGACCGAAAAAGCAGTCGCCGCGAAGGCCGTCGCCGATGCCGCAACCGCCAAGTTCGCCGCTTCGCAGCAACAGGTTGCTCGTTGGACGGCCGAGATCGACTTCGCCGCGAAGCTGCGGGTGCTTTCCGAGAAGCAGGCTCTCGCTGCTCCGCTGGTCGCGACTTCGGAAGAGGCTCTCGCTGCCGTCAACAAAATGAAGGCCGACCTTGCCGCCGCTCAGCAAGTGGTGGTGACGTCGCAAACCAATGCCAACACCGCCAACGCCGCCGTCGCTGCCGCCAAGCAAGTGTTGACCACCGCGACCACCGAGCACACCGCCGTCAACACGACCGTCACCGGCCTCGAAGCCGCGCTGCCCGCGCTCAAGGAAGCTCAAGCCAAGGGAGCCGAAGCCGCCGCGAAAGCCGCGACCGACAAAGAACTCGCCGCCGCCGCAGAGTTGCTCAAGACCGTTCTCGACAAACAAACCGCGAACCTCGCAACGCAGAAGACCTCACTCGTCGGGAAAGCAGCCGTCGTCGAAAAGGCGAAGGTCGTCGTTGCCGAGATGGAAAAGAAAGCCGCCGATGCTGTGGTTGTTCTCACGGCTTCGAACGCCAAAGTCGCTGAACTCACCGCCGCGATGAAGCCCATCGAAGAAAAATTCGCCTCTGCTAAAAAAGCTGCCGACCAAGCCTTGCAACCGGTCATCGCTTTGCAACAAGAGGTTCAGAAGTTGAAGGAAGTGAAGCTGTAACCCAACTCACGCCCTTTTCAACTTGAATGAAGAGTTCGCCATGTTCCATCGACGAGATGCCATGATGCGATTGGGGCAGATGGGGCTGGGAGCGTTGACACTGCCACAGCTTTTGCGAGCGGAGTCTTCTCAGCGGGCGGCAGTTGGCAAAAACGGAAAAGCGAAGGCGTGCATTCTGGTCTACTTGTGGGGTGGACCGCCGCAGCATGACACGTTTGATTTGAAGCCGAATGCGCCGGACGGGATTCGCGGGTTGTTTGAGCCCATAGATTCGGTCGTCCCCGGCATTCAAGTCTGCGAGCACTTGCCGCAGATTGCCAAGCACACCGACAAGCTTGCGATCATTCGCTCACTGACGCATCCCAGCAATAATCATGAGCCGAGCGTTTATCACACGCTCACCGGCCGAGTGAACAACACGCTCGCCGTGCCGAGAAACGCCCGCAATCGGCGAGACTTCCCGACGCTGGGTTCGATCGTCGGATACTTCTCGCCGCAGAGCGGCATTCCGGCGAGCGTCACGATTCCGCGGCCGATCGGACATGACGGCGTTGTGTACTCGGGGACCCACGCGGGGTTCCTCGGCCCGAAGTACGATCCGATTGAGACACAACCGCCCGCCGAAGTGAAGGAGAAGGCTCCGCACAGTTTCGAATTGCCACCAGGAGTCGATGAGCATCGGCTGCAATTGCGATACGGGTTGCTCAACACAGTCGAGTCGATCGACCGAGAGATGCAGCACCAGAAGGCGACTCGCGGCTTAGACAGTTATCGCGAGCAAGCGTTTCGAATGCTGACTTCTCCGGAGGCGAAACGGGCGTTTCGGTTGGATGGCGAATCGGAAAAACTCCGCGATCGCTACGGCCGCAATGAGTACGGCGAGTGTTTTTTGATGGCTCGGCGATTGGTCGAGTCGGGTGTGCGACTCGTGACGTTCACTTGGTACTACGTCGCACCGAAAGACGGCAACGTGCTCAACGTCTGGGATAATCACGGCGGTACCGGTTCGATCAACGGTATTACTGGCTATCAAATGCTCAAAGAGAATTATTGCCTGCCATCACTCGATCAGGGTTTGTCCACGCTGCTCGAAGATTTGTCACAGCGAGGATTGCTCGACGAGACGCTGGTCGCGGTGTACGGCGAATTTGGCCGCACTCCAAAGATCAACCCAAACCAGGGCCGCGACCACTGGGGCGCATGCCAGTCGGTGGTGTTGGCCGGCGGTGGCATTCGCGGAGGGCAGGTCTATGGATCGAGCGACGAGCACGCGGCCTATCCCAAGACGAAGCCGGTCTCCGTCGAAGACTTGCACGCGACAATGTTCCACTCGCTGGGCCTCAGCCCGGAACTCGAAATCCACGACAACGAGAATCGGCCCTATCGCATCAGCGAGGGGCAGCCGATCGTGGATTTGTTCGAAGCGTGATGCGACCGCCTCGACGTAGAATCGGCGATTCAATTCCGCCCGCGAGCGATGCGGCCGTTGATGAATAGCGCGATCAGCAAAACAACACCCATGACGAACGGTCGCAGCAAATCGAAGTGCGTGAGCCCTTCGATTTTCACGGAGTTCAAGCCGACCTTCAGTACGGTGAACGTGACCACGCCGATGAGCGTGCGCGGCATGCTCCCCTCGCCGCCGAAGAGGCTCGTGCCGCCGAGCACAACGCAGGCCACCGCTTCCAACAGCAGTTCGGTGTTTTGGTCGAGGCTGACACTTTCCAATCGGCCGGCATTCACCAGTCCACCGAATGCCGCTGTGAGTCCGCTGATGATGAGGCACGCGACCACGATGCGCGGCGTGCGCACGCCCGCCAGTCGCGCGGCTTCGCGGTTGCCGCCAGTCATATAAACGTAGCGGCCAAATCGCGTGTGTTGCAAAACGACATGACCGAGCAGCATTACAGCCACCGCCAGCATCGCGCTGTAGGGAATGCTCAATCCGCCCAGCCAGATACCGTCGTTGCCGAGTTTCTTCAACACCGACGGCATGTTGAACTTCTCGCTCTTCGTCAGGTACTTCGCGAGCCCCTCGCACACAAACATCATCGCCAACGTGATGATGAAACTCGGCAACCGTGACGTGACGGTCAGTGTTCCGGAGATCCACCCAGCGACAAATGCGGTCACGAACGGAATCGCCAAAACGGCGAGCAGCGAAAGGCCACTCATCGCGGATTCACTTTGCCCCTTCGTCCCGGCAGCGAAGGATTGCTCGAAGAGCACTCCGCAAACACAGGCCGAGAGCAGCGCGATCTTACCGACGGCCAAGTCGATCTCGGCGGTCAGCAGCACGAACGTCAGGCCGACCGAGACGATCGCCAGGACCGCTCCCTGTTCCAGCACCAAGCTGGCCGTGCCAAGATTTAAAAAATCGCGCGGCCCGACGAGCACCGTGAAGATCACCAGCAGCGCCAGCAAGCTGACGATCGGAGCCAAATCACCACCGTGCCAGCGGTCCCGGAGCCACGCATTCCAGCCAGAATTCGAAGTTGTGTTCGACATCGTGGCGGGCATTCTGACGCCCGAAGTGCGTCACGAGTAGCGTCGGCGAAATCGGCCAGTCGGATCCGTTGAAGAAACTCTGCCGATTTTGCCGATCAGGACAGAGGCCGAATGGCTTGGCCAAAAGGACATCCGCCATGACTCGCGAACTCAACGTGCTGGCGTTGGTGAAAGACACCGAGCGGTACATTTTTCTGTACGACGAAGAGAGCTCGGACACATTGCTGCAACAGCTCGGCCAGTTCGCGGCGGACAAAGACCTGAGCTTCACTTGGTACGACGCGGCGGTGCTCAGCCAAAAGGTTCGCCGGCTGAAGGAAGAGGCCGAGGCGGAAGCTCGCGAACAGTGGTCGCGTGAAACGACCTGGTAGACACTCATGCACGCCGCCGTTGACGGATTCCTGCGTTCGCTGCGCATCGAGCGAAATGCCTCGCCACTGACTCTGAAGTCGTACTCCGAAGACTTCAACAGCTTGTTCGACTACTTGCAGGATCGAGTCGGTCGCATCCCAGAACCCTCGGAAACGGACATCTCGACGCTGCGCGGCTACGTTGCGTATCTCCACGAGTGTCAGTACGCCAAGACGACGATCGCTCGCCGGTTGGCCTGCCTGCGAAGTTTTTTTCGGTACTGTGCTCGCGAAAAACTGACGACCTCGAATCCCGCGAAGGCGCTTCGCACGCCGCGCACCGGCCGCAAGCTCCCGAGCTTTCTGACGACTCAGCAAACAGTCACGCTCATCGAAGCGCCGCCGAGCGACGAACCTTCCGGCCTGCGTGATCGAGCGATGCTGGAGACGATGTATTCCGCCGGCCTGCGCGTCGCCGAGTTGGTCGGACTCAATCTTTCCGACTGGGACCAAGATGCAAACGTATTGCGAGTTAGAGGCAAGGGTCGCAAAGAGCGGATTGCTCCGGTTGGCAGCCACGCCAGCACAGCTCTGCACGAATGGATCGCGGTGCGTGAAGTCGCAGGAGATGCTGGCCCGGAAGATCGAGAGGCGGTCTTTTTGAATCGGTTTGGCAAGCGGCTGACGACTCGTAGCGTCGGCCGCATGCTGGAGAAGTATGTGAAGGCAAACGGACTCGACTCGAAGACCAGCCCGCATTCGCTGCGGCACACGTTCGCGACGCACATGCTCGATGGCGGAGCTGACCTGCGCAGCGTCCAAGAGTTACTCGGCCACAAGAGCCTGACGACGACGCAAATCTACACGCACGTCAGCACGCAACGGATGCGAGAAACTTACGACAAAGCTCACCCGCACTCGCAGCCGCAGCCGGCGCGAGGACGAAAGTGATCGAGCGACGAAGTTGCTCTCCTCGTCGAGCACGTTTTCAACGTGCTCGTCACATCGTAGGCATGTTAAAAACGTGCCCCACCTCCTTCGCCACAGCGCTAGTTCGTCGCTAGAGCCGCTTTAACCGCCTTGGCGACATCCTCGTCAGTGAATTGTTTGTCGGCGTCGAGATCAATCGCAAAAGTCTTGATCACTTTGCCTTCCCGATCGAAGAGCCGCAGGCAAGGGAGCGTCCCGCCGGGAACATCGAACGCCTCGAACGATTGGTCACTCGCTCCGGTCTTGCTGCGCAGATTGTCGAACGTCGCCTGCTGCTCGGTGAGGAATTTGACGACGTCTTCGTGGGCCTCTTCGTCGTCCATCGAGACTCCAATCACGACCAAGCCGTCGGCTTGATGTTCTTTAGCTAAGGCGACGGTGTGCGGGAACTTCTTACGACACGGCGCGCACCAGGTCGCCCAGTAGTCGATCAAAACAATTTGGCCATTGTGCTTCGAGAGTACTTCGTCGAACCCGGATCGATCGACCACCTGCACTGTGGCCGAAGTTGCATCCGCCGATGCGACAGGCTCCGATGGCTGTGTGAGCGAGGGTTCGGTTTGTGGTCCCGGCACCTCGGTGTCATTTGATTCGGTGTCAGCCGCTTTCGATTTGGAACTTCCGGCACCGACCATCGTGTTGTTCGAACCGGAGTTACAGCCGAGATTCCCAAGCAAGCCGATGGCGGCAGCCAGCAGCAGAATCTGTGACAGTTTTTGAGAGGCCATCAATTTGCTCCTTCAGATCATCTCGAATCAGAGGTCTCGGAACTCGAACTGCGCGTGGCGTTACTCGTATTCGATGTCGCATCCAACTTGCCGAGTTTCGGCAACTTCTGGTTCTTTGCCGACCAGTAGCGCATCGACGGCGTCACGAAGAAATCGTTCGGTGACTTTCGAATCGTCGAGATGATCATCGATCTTGCCCATGTAGGCGATGCGGCGTTGTTGGTCGAGCACAAAGACGTGCGGAGTGCAGGTCGCTCCGTAGGCTTTCGCGATCTTCTGGCTGGGATCGATCAAGTACGGAAAATTGAAACCACTGCCGGAAGCGCGGCTCTTCATCTGCGGCAACTGATCGGAGGCTTGCCGGCTGACGCTGATCGCGACGAGTTCGACCCCTTTGTCTCGGTAATCATCGACAAAGCGGATCAGCCGTCGCTCGTAGGTCTTCACCACCGGGCAATGATTGCAGGCGAAAACGACGACCACAAACTTGGCCTCTTTGAGATCACCGAGGCTGTGACGTTTGCTATCGACGCCGAGCAGGTCGTTCCACGCGGGAGCGGGCTTTCCAATGTCGAGCACCTTGTTGAACTTTGCTGCCGGCAGAGTTGATGGCAAAAGCAACACAACCGCTCCGAATACGAAACACGTTGCGGCTTCAATCCATCGCCCGATGCGCATCATCGCACGACTCCTCTGTCACTGCTTGGTCGCGCCCTTCGTCGAGGCTGCTTTTTTCGGGACTGCTTTCGCGGCGGGCAACTGATCGAGCAGCACCTTGTATTTCGCCACGCGATCAGGACCGTCGAGGTCAGGGCTGAGAGCCTTCGTGGCGTTGAGCAATTGGGCCGCTTGCGCACTCTTGTCGGCTTGTTTTTGAGCAGCAAGGCAGAAGGCACAGTTGTAAACGACCTCGTAGTAAGCCGGCGGTTTTTTCCCCGGCGCACTTTGAAGTTTCAAGCGGATGTTGGTCCACCACTTGACCGCCTCGTCGTAGCGTTTCGGGTTCGATTCGGCCAAGGCTTGCAGAATGTTCCCTTTTTCGATGAGCGGTTCAAGAGCGTTGGGCTGCTCTTTGAGCAACGCCTCGACCTGCTTCAAGGATTCGTCGTAGTTCTTTTCGGCACGCAGCAAGCCGATCAATTGCGATCGGACACGGATCATCGCCTTGGCCGCCACTTTCGCGAACGCCGGGTCGGCGGCGGCACGGTCGATGATCGCTTGGAATTGGTCACGAGCCTTTTCAGTCAGTCCGATTTCCTGGCTGCTTTCCGCGAGAAAAACCAACCCAGCGAGGTCGTACTGCTTCCGTTCGTTCAACTTCTCCAGCAACTTCGACAGCGATTCGCGACTGGCGGTCTCGGCAAGCTTGGCGTTCTTGACGCGTCCATCCTCCTCACCTTCCGCCAGTGCGTTCAACTTGGCAGCGGCTTCGGCGGCAATCAACTCGGCGGCCCCTTTCTTCCATTCGCCTCGGATCATCTTGGCGAACTCGATCAGCACACCGTTGACCGGCGGGATGTCCTCGCCACCGGTCACCAGGATGTTGCCAACTTCGATCGAGTCATTAACCTTGCCGAGCGTGGCATAGGCTCGCATTGAGTTGACCAAGATTCGCAACGTCGTCTTATCCATACCAGCCGGGGGTTTGGACTTTAGGGCATCGACCATCGGCTGCAAGAGTTGCAGAGCTTCGTCGATCTTGTCCCCTTCCATGTGGACTTCAGCCAGCAACAACTGCGCGTCTTGCAGGGACTGCGCCAGCGCGGCTCCGCCATTCTCCACTTTGCCGAACGCAACCAGGCTTTTTTCCAGAAACTCGACGGTCTTCTGACGATTCAACTGCGCGACATCGGACTTCGCGGTGTCCCCTTTTTTCTTTTCGTTGACGTAGACGCTCCAATGCGTTTGGCCAGCAAGTTGCAATGCCGACGGAAATCGATCCGAAGCCGGGTTCACGCTGGTGAAAGTCTCGATCGCCCCTTTGTAGTCCGATGGAACCTGCAAGAGTTTGAGTTTGCCTTTCGCGATCCGAGCGTCATCCGCCTCAGCGTGTTGCGGCCATTGCTTGAGCAGCAACTCGGTCGCTTCGTTGATCCGCTCCATCGCAGCAGCTTTTTCAGGTTCAGCGGCGGTGCGAGCCTGACCGTACAAGTACAACGCGATGTTGACGGCCATCGACGCGGCGGCCGGTGCTTTCGCGTAGCTCGTGTTCTCTTTGGCAAGTGTCAGAGCGGTTGTGTAGCCTTCGGCCGCTTTGCCAACTTGGTACTGAGCAGTCGCGAGCATCATGCGAGTGGCCAGAACTCGATTCTTGTCTTTGACGTCCGCGCTGAGTTCGATCGCCTTCGCGTATGCCTTCTCGGCCTCCAGCCAGCCGTTCTTGATGTCGGCCGGAGCCGTCGCTTCACTGGCGGCCTTCGCAGAACCGTCCCCAACCGCGATCGCTTCCTCAAACGAAGTCAGCGGAGCATCCGCGCCGCCTGAGGCAAGCCGCAATAGGCTGATCGCTTCTTTCTGAAACTCACTGGGCACAGCCTTGATGTCCGCGAGTCGATCCTTGGCTCGCTTGGTGGCGTCCGCAGCCTGAGCGCCCTTGAGTGTCTTGGCCACTTCGAGGTACGCCTTGGCCAATTCCAACGCGATTCCCTGATATCCACTGGACCGCTTGATCCGTTCGTGCCCCTTGAGCCACTCCTCCGCGTCCCCGATCAGCTCTTGGTACTTTTTGTTGCGTCCCAGAAGCATCAACCGAAAGCGGTTGACCTCGTCGAACATCGCGGCCCATTGAACTTGTCGGTTGTCTTTGTCGGGAGGCCGTGCCGACATGACCTCGTCGTAAATTTCCAATGCCGTCGCGAAGTCGCCCATCTCTTCGAGAGCCTTGCCCTCCCACATCTTCGCGTAGACGCCAGTTCGCTCATCGCGATTCTCTTGGTAAATCTCGTCGAAACCCTTGTAGGCCTTTTGGAGAATTGCCTTGCGGTTCGGATCAGCGACCTCAGAGTAAGTCAGGCCAATGTTGTAATCGACGGTCGCCACCTTGAAGCGTGCGTTGTACCACGAGTCTACCAATCCCAAGTATTGGCGTTCGGCTCGCACGCTGGTGAACTTCTTCTTGCCTGCCATGCTGGCTTGGATTTTGTCGATGCGTTCCTTGAACTTCGTTACCGCCTGCTCGTACTTCGGACGAGCCTCGCCAAACAGCTTGCGAGATTCCGGAATGAGCGCGTCTTTCTTCGTCTTGTCACGCAGCGCCGTCCGCAACGCGTTCTGAGCGCGGAACAAAGAAATGTCGCCGGAGGTCATTTGAGCGGACGCCGCGTCATCATGGTTGGCGTGCTCCTTGAGGAACTTGTCGAGCGACTGCTGGGCTTCAAGGATGTACTTCTGCTGGAGGTCGACATTGGGAGTCTCATTGGCGGCGACCCGCAGGCTGCGAGCCATCTCCAAATCCCACGTTGTTTTCGCTTCCTCCGGGAGATCTGGCCGCTCCTTGATTTGATTGAGGTAATGCACCGCCAGGTCGCCGTGACCTCGCTCGTGAAGGCCTCGCAAGAATCCGATGAAGTCTTCCTCAGCCCGTGCTCGATCGGCAAGCACTCCCGTCGAAAGGACCAACGCCACCATGCTCCAACATGCCAGACGTCGCCACATCATCGTCAATCCTTCTCTGAGGCTCTTGTTCACGAAACTTCCAATCAAAACAGACCCCCGTCAGCGAGAGTTCACCAATGAGCCATCAATTCCGCAAGGCTCTGAACTTGCTAGAAGGCCAGTCACTGCGGACCGGCTCACGCTATCAGTCACTGAAAGTCGTTCATGCTAGTTCCCAAAGAGCATCGCCGAAGTCTTTGAGTGATCAAGAACTGGCCCTGTGAATCGCACGAAGACTGTTCGATTCCTGGCCAGTAAAATCAAGATTCCGGAAACACATCCGACTTCTTCTGGCGACCTTGGCAACTGTCGAGTCGCGTCTCCGCACCTGTGCCGATTTGGCAGCACAGGCTCGGCGAAATCTCTGGTTTCGCCCCGGTTGGCAGCCATCCAAACAACCGTTTCAGCGACGCAACTCCAATCCATTTTTGGTGTTGAGAGCCAACGTCCGAATTGGCCCGTGATTCGCTAGCCATCACGATGCCTCAAACTGTTGCCAAATTTCCGAGGCGTTTTCCGTCTGATCGACATGATTGTTCTTGAGGAGACACAGATGGCCAAGGCCGCCGCGAAGAAATCTGAAAAGCTGGTTCCTTTGGGGGACCGCGTGGTTGTGAAACGTGCCGAAGCCGAGACGACGACGCTCGGCGGAATCGTGCTGCCGGATTCGGCCAAGGACAAGCCGCAACGCGGTGAAGTTCTGTCGGTCGGCGAAGGCTATGTCCGACGCGATGGCAAGAAGGTCGCCCTGACCGTGAAGTCCGGCGATCGCATCCTCTTCAGTTCCTACGCCGGCGACGAGATCAAGGTCGGCGACGAAACCTACCTGCTCATGCGTGAGAGCGACATTCTCGCGACGTTCTAACATTTTTGATTTTCGATCTTTTGATTTTTGATTTGGAACTGCCGAATCGAATTCAACCGCTCGTAGGCAAATCGAAAATTAAAAATCGAAAATCCAAAAATCCAACGAGGAGATTTCCGACATGCCCAAGATGATTGCCTTCGATCAAGAGGCGAAAGAAGCCGTTCGCCGTGGTGTGAGCAAACTGGCGAAAGCCGTTCGCGTGACGCTCGGCCCCCGTGGCCGAAACGTCATCATCGAGAAGAGCTTTGGCTCGCCGACCGTCACCAAGGACGGCGTGACCGTCGCCCGTGAAATCGAACTCTCCGACAAGTTCGAGGACATGGGCGCACGCATGGTGAAAGAGGTAGCCAGCAAGACCTCTGACAACGCCGGTGACGGCACCACCACCGCGACCATCCTCGCCGAGGCGATCTTCATCGAAGGTCTGAAGGCGGTTGTCGCGGGCGTCAACCCGATCGACATGAAGCGTGGCATGGACAAGGCTGTTGTCGATGTCGTCGAGAAGCTTGCGACCATGGCTACCGAGTGCAAGAACAAGAAGTCGATTGCTCAGGTCGGCACCGTCGCTGCCAATGGCGATGAAGAGATCGGCAACATCCTGGCCGAGGCGATGGACCAGGTCGGCAAGGACGGCGTCATCACCGTCGAGGAAAGCAAGAGCCTGAAAACTGACTTTGAAGTCGTCGAAGGCATGCAGTTCGACCGCGGCTATCTTAGCCCGTACTTCGTCACCAACCCGAACACAATGGAAGCATTCTACGAAGACTGCTACGTCCTGATTCATGAGAAGAAGATTACCAACATCAAGGACTTGGTCCCGGTGCTTGAGAAGGTCGTGCAATCCGGCAAGCCATTGCTGATCGTCGCCGAAGAAGTCGAAGGCGAAGCTCTGGCGACGCTGGTCATCAACAAACTGCGTGGCACGTTCAAGTGCGTCGCGGTCAAGTCCCCCGGCTATGGCGATCGTCGTAAGGCGATGCTGCAAGACCTGGCGATCATGTGCGGTGGCACCGCGATCTTCGAAGACCTGGGCATCAAGTTGGAGAACGTCCAACTCAGCGATCTGGGCCGAGCAAAGAAGGTCATCATCGACAAGGACAACACGACGGTCATCGAAGGCTCCGGCAAGACCGCTGACATCAAGGCCCGCATCGACCAGATTCGCCGCGAATTGGAAAGCAGCACCAGCGACTACGACAAAGAGAAGCTCGAAGAACGAGTCGCGAAGCTGTCGGGCGGTGTGGCTCAGATCAACGTCGGAGCCGCGACCGAATCCGAAATGAAAGAGAAGAAGGCTCGCGTCGAAGACGCCCTGCACGCGACCCGTGCGGCCGTCGAAGAAGGCATCCTTCCCGGCGGTGGCGTGGCTCTGCTGCGAGCGACCGCTGGCCTTAAGGGCAAAGGCCTGACCGACGACGAAACAGTCGGCTACAAGATCATCCTGCGAGCCTGCCGCGCTCCGGCGACACAAATCGCCGACAACGCCGGCGTGGATGGCGGAGTGATCTGCGAGAAGATTCTCGAACTGGATGGCAACAAGGGCTACAACGCCGCCACCGGCAAGTACGAAGACCTCGTGAAGAGCGGCATCATCGACCCAACTAAGGTGACTCGCTCCGCGTTGCAGAACGCGGCCTCGGTCTCGACCCTGCTGCTGACCAGCGACGCCCTGATCGCCGAGAAGCCCAAGGATGACCACAAAGACAGCCACCACGACGAAGACGTTTACTAAACCACCGATCCATTCAAGATCGACAACCATGATCAAAACAGCCCCGGTGAGGAAACTCATCGGGGCTGTTGCTTTTGTTGGTCAGAATTTCTTTCCGTCGGTCTCCCTTCCGAGTTGGTTGACGCTCCGTAATCCGTGTCGGAACCTGTTCAACGAGGCGCAAGGCGGAAGCTTTCCACAAAAGGAGCAGACAGCATGAAGTCGGTGGCGTTGATCAAGTCTCGATGCGTTGGAGCGACTGTGGTCGCGATGGTGATGTTGGTTGCGACCTGTGATGCGGTTCGCTCGGAGAACTGGCCGCAGTGGCGAGGGCCAAAGAACAACGGCATATCGAATGAGACGAACACTCCAACGAAGTGGTCGAAGACGGAGAACGTCGCGTGGCGATTGCCGATGCCGGGGCCAGCGGGGGCGACGCCGGTCGTGTGGGGTGAGCAGATTTTTCTCACGTCGGTGGAGAAGGACTCCGGCGATTTGCTGCTGCTGTGCGTGGGAACGGATGGCAAGGAGAAATGGCGTACGGTCATGGGTTCGGGCAATCGTGCCTCGCGCGGTGACGAAGGAAACTCGGCGTCCAACTCGCCGAGCACTGACGGCACGCACGTTTGGGCCATGATGACGACCGGTGTCATCGGCTGCTGGACGGTCGAAGGAGAAGAAGTCTGGAAATTCAATCTGCAAGACCGGTACGGCAAGTTCAACATCCAATTTGGGATGACCGCTAGTCCCGTGCTCGACGGCGATCGTCTATTCGTGCAGTTGATTCACGGCGACGGTAACGCGAAGACTCGCGAAGCGGTCGTTGTGGCCTTGGACAAAACGTCGGGCAAGGAAATCTGGAAGCGGGATCGTCCGAGCGACGCGATCCAAGAAAACGAACACTCGTACGCCTCGCCGATGATCTACGACGACGGCAAGTCGAAGTTCCTGCTCACGCACGGCGCGGACTTCATCGTGGCTCACGACTTGAAGGATGGCAACGAATTGTGGCGGTGCGGTAATTTGAACTCGAAGACCAAGTACGATCCGACGCTGCGTTTTGTCGCTTCGCCCGTCACGGGCAATGGAATCATCGTCGTTCCGACTGCCAAAGGAGCTCCCGTGGTTGCGATCAAACCGGATGGCAAGGGAGACATCACGAACAATTCGGCATCGCAACTGTGGCGGTACAACAAGACGCCTGATGTGCCATCGCCGTTGATTCACGATGGTTTGGTTTATCTCTCGATGCAAGACGGGCAGGTCCACCTCTTGGATGAGAAATCCGGCGAGCTGATTTATCAGAAGCGTGCTCACAACGACCGCTACCGAGCCTCGCCAGTTTTAGCCGATGGCAAGCTGTATCTGACGGCTCGTGGTGGGATCGTCACGGTTATCAAAGCGGGTCGGGATTACGAAGTGCTCGCCGAGAACGATCTTGGAGAGCCAGTTTCCGCATCGCCGGTCTTCGCGAACGGGACTCTCTATCTGCGCGGCTTTGAAAACCTGTGGGCGATCAAGAGCAAGTGATCGCGCAGGTGGGCTGACAATTCGCAGCCCGACTTTCCGAGTCGGACTACTGCGGAGCGAGCACTTCATCGAGCAGTTTCTTCGGCACGCCGATGCCGACAATGTGAACGTCTCCCGTGAAGGCTCGCGAAGCGGGATTGTCGAAGCCGCGTTTACGAGCGACAAACATGACAGTGTGAGCGGCTCGTACGCAGATGGCGGTGCCGTCAGCAAGCGTTTCAATTGGCTCACCGGTGTCGCAGTCGAGACCTGACGGAAGATCGACCGCTAAAACCTTGCGAGTGGAACGATTGATCGCGGCGATGGCAGTGCGATACGGCTCACGAACTTCGCCGACGGTGCCGGTGCCCAGCAGCGCATCGACGATCCAATTGGCGTGACTCAGGGCATGGTCGATGTCGGACAGCGCGGGTTGTCGGCCGAGGACGACGCGCGGTGTCTCAGCGGTTTCGAGGATTCGCCAATTCACGGCCGCATCACCAGAGAGATCGGACGGGGTCGCGAACAGCAGCACGTGCACGTCGCAGCCGAGAGTTTCGAGATGCCTCGCGATCACGAAGCCGTCGCCGCCGTTGTTTCCCTTGCCGGCGCAGATAATGACAGGGCCGTCGATGCCGAGTTCCATCAGTCGCTCCGCCGTGCCGCGGCCGGCGTTCTCCATCAGTACGAGGCCGGTCATGGCAAACTCGTCGATCGCACGGCGATCGACCGCGCGGACCTCTTCACGAGTGAGACTGCGGTCGGACATCGATGATTTCCTGTAGGACGGGCACTCCTGCCTGTCCCTCCGGTCAGAACGCATGACAGGCAGGAGTGCCCATCCTACGACGGCGCAGCATAGCGAAACTCTGCGGGCAACAAGTTCGCTGGAAGCGGCGAGGCGACTTTTCTTTCGAGGTCGTTGTGTTACGATCCGGCCCACAAATCTGCCGGGATAACGAGTTTGACAGCTTGAATGAGGACCGACCAACGTGCTCGACGCGTACGCCGATCGCTGGGCACTGATCACCGGAGCTTCCTCCGGCATCGGGGCCGAGTTTGCTCGCCGGCTCGCGGCTCATGGCATGCACTTGGTGCTGACGGCTCGGCGAAAAGAACTTCTCGAAAAGCTGGCCGACGAACTGCACACTCGGCACGGCACGAAGTCCGAGATCATCCCCGGCGACCTCACGGACCCTGCCGAGACTCAGCGGCTGTGCGAGTCGATCGCCGCGAAGGGAATTCTAATCGAACTGCTCGTCAACAATGCCGGCTTCGGCTGGGTCGGGACGATCGACGAGACAGAGCACTCGCGGATGCGGGATCTCGTACAGCTCAATGTCGCCTCGATGACCGAGCTGACCTATCGCATCCTTCCCGGTATGTTGGAACGTGGTCACGGCGGCATTATCAACGTCTCCTCGGTCGCGGGCTTTCAGCCGGTCGCATACATGCCGACGTATTCCGCGAGCAAAGCCTTCGCACTGCACTTCAGCGAGGCGTTGTGGGCCGAGTGCCGCGACCGCGGAGTGACCGTTACCGCTCTCTGTCCGGGAACGACGCAGACCGACTTTTTCGATGTGGCCAATGTCCCCGGTTGGCTCAAGAAGCATGAGTTTTCGACGCCAGAGCAAGTCGTCAAAGCAGCGCTCAAGGCTCTCGAACGTCGCAAGCAGTTTGTGATTCCGGGCTGGAAGAATTGGCTGATCACGTTTGGCGTGCGGATCGCTCGGCGAAAGATGGTTGTGTTGCAGTCGATGAAATTCTTCCGGCCCCGGAAGAAGGACGACTCGTCCCATGACTCGTCCAGTAAGAAATAGAATCGACGGGACTGAGACACCTCCATGAAATCTGTGCAATTCGACCAGTTCGGTGAACCTGCGGACGTGCTGCAACTACGAGACATCGAACCGACGCAACCGAAGCCCGGCGAAGTGCTCGTGCGGATGCTGCTCAGCCCGGTCAATCCGTCGGACTTGATGACGGTGCGCGGCGTGTACGGCAAGCAGCCGAAACTGCCCAGCACGCCTGGCTACGAGGGTGTCGGCGTCGTCGAAGCCAGTGGCGGCGGATTGCTCGGCAAAATGCTAGTCGGCAAACGAGTCGCCCTGCTCAACGGAATCAACGGCAACTGGCAGGAGCGGACAACGACGCTCGCGAAGCAAGCGGTCCCGCTGCCGAAGTCCCTGCCAAGCGAGCAAGGTGCGACGTTCTTCGTGAATCCGACAACCGCCTTCGCGATGACTCGTCGAGTGCTATCGGTTCCCGCTGGCGATTGGCTGTTGCAGACCGCGGCCGCATCGGAACTCGGCAAGATGGTCGTGCGGCTGGGAAAACGGTTCGGCTTCAAGACGCTAAACATCGTGCGCCGCGCGGAGCAGGCCGAGGCATTGAAGTCGCTCGGCGCGGATGCGGTGGTCGTGTTCGATCCCGCGAAGCAAACGGCTGACGACCTGCGGAACGAAGTGCATCAGTTGACCAGCGAGCGAGGCGTTCGCTTCGTGATTGATCCGGTCGGCGGTGCGACGGGCTCGGCGGTCGTGAAGTGTCTGGCTCCGGGCGGCCGGGTGTTGGTTTACGGCACGCTGTCGCCGGAACCGCTCAGCTTTTCGCCTCGAGATTTGATGACTCCCGGAGCATCCATCGCCGGCTTTTGGTTGGCTCGCTGGTTGCCGCAGCTCAGTTTGATCGCCAAGTTGAAGTTGATCCGAACTGTATCGGGGCTGATTCAAGAGGGCGTGCTGACCTCGCAGATCGGCGAGGTGTTTCCCTTGGACCATGTCAGCGACGCCGTACGCGCGGCGGAGACACCGGGACGAGCGGGCAAAGTGCTGCTGCGAATTGCGAGCGAGTAGAAGTGTCGGCTGAACCAGCACGACGCGCCAGCGAGTGGTCCAGATACCGGAAGACAACCATTCGCCGGCGCGTCGTGCTGGCTTTGATACGGCATCAAGCGACCGTTGCAATCAGTTTACCGCGTCTTCGCAGAATTGCTTCGACCTCCGCAAGTTGCTCCGGCGTGTTGACGCCCATCGCCTCTTCGATCGTCAACTTCGGTGCGGCAATCACGCGATGGCCGCCGGCCTTGAGAATCGCCGGCACGTCGGTCAGGTAGTACTCGCCTTGGCTGTTGTTCGGGCGGATTTGCGTGAGTGCCTGAAACAGCAGGCGACTGTCGAAGGCATAGCAGCCAGTGTTGATCTCACAAATTGCGGCCTCTTCGGGAGTCGTGTCTTTTTGCTCGACGATCCGCAGGAAGTCGCCAGAGGATGAACGCACGACACGACCCAGTCCGAAGTTATTCTCCGTGATCGCGGTACCGATGACGCAAGCCGCCCGCTGATCGCGTAACTCGGCGAGCAACGCCACGAGCGATTCGCCTCGCAACAGTGGGGTGTCTCCCGCGAGGATCAGAACGGAGCCGTCATGATTAGCGAGCTGCTCGGCACACATCTGCACGGCGTGGCCGGTCCCTTTTTGTTCCGCTTGCAGAGCAAATTCGACATCGCAATGGCGACTGAGTCCGGCTCGAACCAATTCCGCTTGATACCCAATTACGACGACCAGCCGTTTAACTCCGGCTTCGCGAGCCGCGTCTAAAACGTGCTCGGCCATCGGACGCCCACAAGCCGGGTGCATGACCTTCGGCAACTCGGACTTCATCCGAGTTCCTTTGCCAGCAGCCAGAATGATCGCAACGGGGTCGGACATGGTGAAGAATCAGAGGTCAGAATCGAACGCCAATGCGACCGATGAACCCGCTGTTGACTTGGAAATCGGGACCGAATCGCTGGTTGACGTGACGGCCGAAGACCCAACCCCCTTCGACGAAACACGACATGACCGGGTTGCTCTTCCGCAAGCCGATCAAGATGCGGTAGTCCTCGAGTTCAACTTGGTCCCTGCGACTCATGACGGTGCCGCCAGGGACAGCTACCAACGGGTTATCTGGAACGAAAGTTGAGGATCCTATTTGATAGGACTCGATGTGATACTCGCCGTTGGCGTACAGCCAGACATCCTCGCCCATGTAGTTGCCACAGTAATACTGAATGCGCGACTTCGGCCACATGATATTGAATTCCCAACGGTCGTCTGGCAGCCACACGAATCCAGCATGCGGAATGACCCGATCACGCACGCGATCCCAGAATTCCGCTCCCAACGCGATGCGGAAGCGCGGGTCAAGTTGCCAAACCAGAATGCCGCGGCCGTCGAAATTGTAGCCCTCACGAGTCAACGTCTGATGGAAGTCCGAATTGATCGAGGGATTGAACGCCAACGTCATCGCGAACGGCGCGAACTGGCTGTTGAGCGGCGTCTCGAAGCGCAGATCCCAACCCAGCCGATACACACTTCCCGGTAAGTCAACGCGATCTGGCCCCGTCAATGTGGGTGGCGCGCCGGGGACAAATGTTGGATCCGTCGAGGTCGGCCCGCTCCAACTGCGGTAGCCGAACTGGTGCTCCAACGAAAACAGCCATGGAGACCACCACGTTGGAATTGTGTGGTTCAGGCCGATGTTGGCCTCGAAGACCCCAAACTTACTGCCGTTTGGAAGATCCGTGGGACGATCCGGAAGCCAGCCGCTGTCGGCCCACAACGAGTAACCCAAGCGATACGGTTGCGGTCCATTCGCGCCCCACGTCGAAACTCCTGGCGGAGGTGCGGTCATGTACGGCGTGGCGTTGGGATCCGGTTGCATAAACATTGGAACCGGTTGATTCGGCTGCGGCTCTTCATACGGAGCCGAATACGTCGGAGCCGAGTAGGACGGCGTCGCTGGAGTCTGTGTGACCGGAGCCGGCTTCGCGGGCTGCGAGAATGTCGGCGGAAATGATTGCCGAATCGGCTCTTCGTCGCGCATCCCGTCGGCCAGTTGTAATGCCGGGCTTTGCGCGCGGATCACAGTGCTCCGCAACGTAGCCGCCTCGAACAATCCACTTGGCTCAGGTCGACGAAAGACCGCGGACGGATCTAGATCCGGAGCGGAAGGCGGAGTCCAGGAACTCGACAACGCGAGCACACAGAAAACCAATGAGGTATTCACGGTAGAACCTGCGGAAAGAGAGGAAAGTTGAACCGCCAAGACTCGGCCAGAGGTGGGATAGGAGGCCGATGCTCAAGCGGAATTCGAATGGGATGGCGGTTTTGGCACAGAATCGAAATTGCGTCAACACCAATCGGCAAGAAGTGCGATACGCTCGGCAGGATTCCGTTTTTTCATCGCCGCCCACCAGTTCGGCTCATGTCGTCCGCACCGCGCCCTGCCAGACAGTTGGGAGATAACCGGGCAACTGGCTGAATTGCTGAGCCCCAACGAAAAGAGCCCGATCACTCCTTCCGAGCGATCAGGCTCTTGCATCTTGGTGTCACAGCGAGCCGAAGCTACCTGTGGTAGCCGAGGCTCACCATGACGTTGTACAGCTCTTCATAGGTGATGAAGCGGCGGCGATGCAGCAGCTTGTACTGGTGGTCGATGGATTCGGCCAACTTCTGCGCATCGGGATTCAACAGGCTGTGCGAATCACGAAATTAACGACGCTCGCGGCCATCGTCGGGGCTTGACGACGGTCCATGAATGTGACCGGCTTTTGCTCAAGTAATTGTGACATTAGCATGGCTCGTCGACTGTTCGACCACAAACTTGAGTCACGTGAGTCGGTCGAGCGAATCGGCTTCGCATGGAACGGAGTAATTCAGGTCCCTTTGCCGTCGGTAGCTGCGGATTTCGTGGAATCCTTCCCATTGGGGCGTACCGGACAATTGGAACACTCCACGTTCCGCTCCTCGTAGCTCGGCCTCGCCGAGGCCACAGGGTAAACGACAATCGTTTGATGTCGGTTGAAGGCCAGCATGAAAATCACAATCCTCGGCGGCGGCGGGATGGCAACGGCTTGTGCGATTGTGCTGGCCGAGCACCCCGAACTCGACGTGTCGATCTGGGCAAGAAACCCACAGCACGCGCGCGACATGGCCATATCACGGGTCAACGATCGACTTCTGCCCGGCGTCCGCATCCCCAACCAGATCGAGATGACCTCGGACGTCGCGTCGGCCGCCGCCGAAGCTGAAGTGCTCGTCGCCGCCATTCCAACCGCCTTCTTGCGAGCCGCACTGACTGACATCGCTGACAAGTTGCCCACCGGTGTCCCAGTTCTCAGCGTCATCAAGGGATTGGAGAACGACTCGTTCGCGCGTCCAACGCAGATCATCACGAGTGTTCTCGGCGCGCGACCGGTCGCCGCGCTCGGCGGGCCATGTCACGCCGAAGAGGCCGCTCGCCGCATGCCGGCCAGTGTTGTCATCGCCAGCGAAGATGAAGCGTTCGCCTCGCAAGCTCAAAAACTCTTTGCGACCGACCGCTTCCGGGT
>CAMDRI010000016.1 GCA_945906725.1 Candidatus Kuenenia stuttgartensis
TTCTGCGCCCATTGCGGTCAGTCCCAACGCTTCGTCGAGTTCGCGGTAGGCCAGCAGTCCGGCGTCGGTCGTGATCTGACTACCCAAGAACTTCAGCTTCAAGCGTCTGTCAAAACCGACCCGCAAATCCTCGTTTTTCGCGTCACCCATTGGGTTCCCCTGTCACCTTGACACATCTTGGCAGCAAACCCCTGTTTTTCAGGTGTGTGGCGCAAATCGCATGCCGAGGCGAGGGAAGTCATCTGGGAAATGCGGGATTGATGATCGTCTTCGGTCATTTCGAGTTCGGTCTTCATAGTCGTAGTCTGCCGCGGCGGTTCGGCGCGGCTCGTGCTTTGACGGATCTGGGCACGTCGAAGGATTGTGCGGCAGCGTGTGCTTGCGTATTGGCCGCCGCGGTCGGTGCGATGGATCAATTCCTTGTCGGGTTGACGTTCACGGATGAAACATGTCTCACCACAAATCAAGGCGATGGTTCAGTTATAACGACTGACAGATCTACGGCCCGGCGAAGTTACCGTCATGCGACCGTTTGACATCGACTGTTCCGACGAGGTCTGGGTGTACCGGCCGATCGGGGATAAGACCACGCACCTCGACGTCCGAAAGGAGGTCCCTCTCAGCCCCAAGTCGCAGGAGCTTCTACGCCCGTTTCTGACCCGCGCACCGGACGCCTTCTTGTTCTCGCCGCGCGAGGCCGAGGACTGGCGCAACAAGCAGCGAACTGTTCGTCGCGACCCGAAATGGAAGACCAAGATCTTTCCGTGTGAGTTGCTTGCCCGCGAGTGCCGCCGACAAAAAGCCAAAACGCGGGTTTCCAAGCGACCGAAACGGGACCGGTATGACGCACCCGCTTATCGGCGGGCGATCGATTACGCTATCGCCAAAGTCAAACGAGTTGGTGTCACGATCCCACACTGGCACCCGCATCAACTCCGGCACACGCGAGCCACCGAGGTCCATCGCCGTTATGATGTTGAAGCCGCCGAGGTCGTGCTGTGCTATACTCGGGCCGACGTGACCGAGATTCATACCGAAAGGAATTTCGGTCTATCGGCGAAGATCGCGAAGGAGATGGGGTGGTGCCTGGCGTTATGGTTGCTGTCGGCGACCGCTGCGAAATCGCAGATGCGTTGCGTGACTTAGCGACGGCGACTTCTTCGGCGAGATCGAACTGTTCAAAAATGTGGCCCGCACTGCGACGATCAAGACGACAGTTCTGCTCTCGCTGTCGCGCTCGGCTTTTTTGCAAACACTTGCCGATAGCCCGGCGTTGCGTGAAGAACTCGACCGAGTGATGACGCAACGCAACTGAACTGCAGGAATCTTGGGAAACCCTTGCACCTTGTCGCCAACAACCTGATCGATTGACTGGAATATGTTTTATGGCTGAATCGCAACGAGGTGTCGTAGAGTTAATTGTCAACGGTCCGGACGGACAAGAACTTCGACAGCAATTGGTTGAAGGACAGACTCTGCGATTGGGACGTGCGCCGGCCAAAGGATTGGCAATCACCTGGGATCGGACGATCTCTCGCGAGCACGCCGACCTGTGCTGGCGGCACGGCAAGTTGTCGGTCGCCTGTCTAGCCACCGCATCGAACGCAATCAATCTGGACGGGAAGATGCTGCGTGATGTCGTCGTGGGCGACGCGGAGACCTTTGAGATTGGGCAAACCAGTTTCTTTGTTTCCGTAACAAACCTTCCGTCCGAGGCGAACACCGGAACGCTCCAGCTCGAGCCAGCCGTTTCATTGCCGGCACCAACGGCAGAAGAAGAACCCAAGCAGGAATTTGAAACCCACGACACCACTGACGAGGTCGAAGAGCACTCGTACCAAGCCAGCGAACTCAAGAATGTGGCGTTCGGCGATACCGAGCGGCAAATGGAAGTGCTCTCAATGCTTCCGGAAATGATCTCGGAAGCACAGACCGATGTGGACTTGGCGCTGCTGCTGTGCCGCATGCTGCTGGACGCGATCCCCCCGGCAGTCGCAGTGGCGGTCACGATGTTCGATGAATCCGACGTTCACGAAATGCAGCGTCTAAACGATCCGAATGCGGCCATACCGAAGCCGAAGATGATGCGTGTGCAGACACGAGATGATTTTGAGGGCCGCTTCATGCCCAGCCGCAAGCTGCTTCGCAAGGCGTTGCGGCAAGGTGAAAGCATGATGCACATTGTCGGCGAAATGGAGAGCGGTGGTGCTCAGTTCACCATGGCAAGTTCTCTGGGATGGGCGTTCTGCGCACCGATCACAGCGGCGTCTTGCTTGGGATGGTGTTTGTATGTTTCGGGAGAAGGGGGACGCGATGGGAATAACTTTGTCGCCGAAGATGACCTGAAGGGCGACCTCCGATTTACGCAACTCGTCGCGCAGTTGATCGGCTCCATTCGCACGGTGCGGACGCTGCAAGAGCACACCACACAGTTGTCGGCGTTCTTTTCGCCGAAAGTCATCGCCAACCTCACGAAGAAAGGTGGAGCCGGCGACATCCTGGTCCCCTCGCGACGTGACATCACGGTGCTGTTCTGCGATGTGCGTGGATTCTCTCGCAAGTCGGAACAACTTCAGGACAAGTTGGAAGAACTTCTCGACTGCGTCAAAGCCGCGCTGTCCGCGATGACCGGTGGCATCTTGGCGTTCGACGGATCAATCGCCGACTTTCAAGGAGATGCTGCGCTCGGCTTTTGGGGTTGGCCAACTCCACTACCTGATGGTCCGATTTCCGCATGCCGTGCGGCGCTGGCGATCATGCAAGTTTTCAAATTGCCGTTGGAGGAGCAGGGCTTGCTCGAAGGATTCTCGTGTGGCGTTGGGATTGCTCACGGCCAAGCCATTGCCGGACAGATCGGCACATCGCAGCAAGCCAAAATCGGAGTCTTCGGCCCGGTCGTGAACCAAGGCTCGCGCATCGAGGGAATGACTCGGATGTTCGACGTGGGCGTTTGCATTGATGAAACGACCGCGAACTTTGTCCGCCGCCTGATGCCACCCGAGGAGGGCCGCGTCCGCCGCTTGGCTCGCGTGAGGCCCAAGGGAATGGATACGGCTATCGAAATCAGCGAATTGTTGCCTCCCGAAAGCGAATGCCCGCAACTCACGGCGGCAATCGTGTCCGCCCACGAACTGGCCGTCGAGCATGTCATCGCTGGTCGGTGGGCCAATGCCATCGAGATTCTCCGACCGCGGGCCGAATCGGATACTCCCGCAAAAGTCTTGCTTAAACACATGGCCGAGTTCGACAACCAGCCACCGGCCGATTGGGATGGAGCATTTCGGCTGACCAGCAAATGAGATCCCGACGGAAATCTAGCTCCCGGAATCAAACATCATGCGTATCGGCTTGCTGGCCTCCATCACCGGGCCAACACCGACCTATCAATTCGCGATGTCTTACCTGATCAACGATTGCGTGGCGATTGACGTCGGTGCGATCGGCTTTGCAACCCTCTCCGTACAGCGAGCCATCCTGCATGTGTTCCTGTCGCATGTGCATTTGGAGCACATTGTCTCACTGCCCATCTTCTTGGACAACGTTTACGAACCAGGTCCTGAAGCCGTCTCTCTGTACGCCTGGCAACTAACATGAGAGGCTCTGCAACAGCGTGCCATTCCCCACCTCAAGGCCATCTTTCTGGAGTCGAGTTTTCCAAGTTCATTACAATGGCTCACCGACAAGACTAATCATCTCACAAGCACAACCTTCGCAGCCGAAGTGGCGAAGTCTGGACTCCGTGTCCCGTTTTACGCGATACACATCAAACCGGATTTTCAGGAAATCATCTTTGGCGAATTGCAGCGCCACGGACTCGACAATCTGCACATTCTTGAACCCGATCGGGACTACGAGTTCTAGGGCAACTGCGTGCTGCCCATCAAGAATAGGTCGCACTCGCGAGCGCATTCGCGGCCTTCGTTGATGGCCCAGACGATCAGGCTTTGGCCGCGGCGGCAGTCGCCGGACGCGAACACGCCAGGGATGCTGGTGGCGTACTTGCCGTAGCCTGCTTTGAAGTTCGATCGCGGGTCCAACTCGATGCCGAGCTGATCGGCCATCAACTTCTCCGGGCCGAGGAACCCCAAAGCGAGGAACACGAGATCGCATTCCAATTCGACTTCAGTACCTTCGACACGGCTGAACGGCGCGCCCCCCTTCACCGCCTTCGACCAATCGACTTTGACTGCCGTCAGCGATTTGAGACTTCCGTTCGCGTCGCCGTTGAACCGCACCGTGTCGATCGAAAACGTGCGCGGGTCGGCCCCGAATTTCGCAGCGGCCTCGGCGTGTCCGTAATCGATACGGAAAATGCGAGGCCATTGCGGCCACGGATTATTTACGGCTCGTTCGTCCGGAGGCTGCGGGACGATCTCGAAATTCAGCAGGCTGGAACAACCTTGCCGCATCGACGTGCCGAGACAGTCGTTGCCCGTGTCACCGCCGCCGATCACGATGACTTTCTTCCCCTCGGCATTCAGAAACTTGCCGTCGCGGAGGTCCGAGTCCAGCAGACTCTTCGTGTTGCCGTGCAGAAACTCCATCGCGAAATGCACCCCCTTGAGGTCTCGGCCTGGGATTGGCAAGTCGCGCGGCTTGGTCGCTCCGGTCGCCAGTACGATGGCGTCGTTCTCTTCGCGGAGATGCACGGCGTCGATGTCCTTGCCGACTTCGCAGCTCGTCACGAACTTCACACCCTCATCAGCCATCAGGTTGACGCGCCGCTGCACGACCCACTTTTCGAGCTTCATGTTCGGGATGCCGTACATCAGCAGCCCGCCGATCCTGTCGGCTCGTTCGTAGACCGTGACCGTATGCCCGGCTCGATTGAGCTGCTGCGCCGACGCCAATCCTGCTGGCCCCGATCCAATGACCGCGACTCTCTTGCCTGTGCGCTGCGTCGGGATTTGCGGCTTCACCCAGCCTTCATCAAAACCTTTGTCGATGATCGCGCACTCGATGTTCTTGATCGTCACCGCCGGCGACGTGATGCCGAGCACGCACGAACCTTCACACGGAGCGGGACAGACTCGACCGGTGAATTCCGGAAAGTTGTTCGTCTTGTGCAGCCGATCGAGAGCCTCGCGCCAGTGACCGCGAAAGATCAAATCGTTCCATTCCGGAATCAGATTGTTGACTGGACACCCCGACGCCATGTTGCCAATCAAGCCGCCCGTGTGGCAGAACGGCACGCCGCAATCCATGCAGCGAGCACCCTGCTTGCGCAGGTCTTCCTCGAGCATGTGGTGATGAAACTCACGCCAATCCAAAATCCGCAACGCCGGATCCCGATCCGTCGGCAACTGCCGTTCGAACTCCATGAAGCCTGTCGGCTTACCCATCGCACTCACTCACTTTCTGTCGTTCTTCGCGGTCTTCGCTGAATGCTCAAAATGGAAGGCGACGTAGGGTCACGTCGCCGAAGATTTCTGTGACTAGATTTGCCCCGCTGCAGTCACCACGACCTTGCCGGTTTTGGCCGGGCCTTCCTTCGCCATCTCTGCCAACGCCCGCTTGTAGTCCACCGGCATCACCTTGTGGAAATGCGTCAGCTCGGTGGACCAATTGGCGAGGATACGCTTCGCGACGCTGCTACCGGTGTAGTTCGCGTGGTTCGAGATCAGCCTCTTGAGGTCGGAGATGTCGGTCTCGGCTTCGAGCTTTTCGAGTTCGACCATTTCGGGATTGCAGTTGGCTTTGAACTCGGCGTGCGGGTCGTAGACGTAGGCGATGCCGCCGCTCATGCCGGCGGCGAAATTGCGACCCGTGGGGCCGAGCACCACGGCTCGGCCGCCGGTCATGTATTCCAGGCCGTGGTCGCCGCAGCCTTCGACGACTGCCTCGGCTCCGCTGTTGCGGACGCAGAATCGCTCGGCAGCGACCCCGCAGAAATACGCTTCGCCGGCAATCGCTCCGTACAACGCCACGTTGCCGATAATGATGTTCTTGTCGCTCTCGAACGTTGCGGCCTTCGGCGGATAGATGATGACTCGGCCGCCGCTCAGCCCCTTACCGACGTAGTCGTTCGCGTCGCCGTCGAGTTCCAGCGTCACGCCATGCACGGCCCAAGCTCCGAAGCTCTGGCCGGCGTGGCCGGTGAACTTCAGGTGAATCGTGTCGTCCGGTAGACCTTTCTCCTTCCAGCGTTTACTGACTTCGTGAGACAGCGTTGTGCCGGTCGCTCGATCGGTGTTCACGATGCGAAACTCCTTCCGCAGTTTCGTGCCGTTATCGATCGCCTCGCGGCAGGCCGGGATCAGTGTCGTCTGGTCGAGCGTGTATTCCAGACCGTGCTTCTGGCCGATCGAGCAATAGGTGCTGACGTCGGGTCGCGGCTTGGCGGCGGGCGTGAGGATCGGCGTGAGGTCGATGCCCTTCGCTTTCCAGTGCAGGATCGCTTCGTCGGTTTCGAGCAGATCGACTCGACCGACTAGTTCGTTGATCGTGCGAATGCCGAGCGCGGCCATAATCTCGCGGCATTCTTCGGCGACCATGAAGAAGTAATTGATGACGTGCTCTGGCTGTCCGTTGAACTTCTCGCGGAGCTTCGGGTCTTGCGTCGCGATGCCAACTGGGCAAGTGTTGAGGTGACACTTCCGCATCATGATACAGCCGAGCACGATCAACGGTGCGGTCGCGAAGCCGAACTCTTCGGCTCCCAACATGCAGGCGATCGCGATGTCGCGGCCAGTCTTCAACTGGCCGTCGGTCTGCAAGCGGACGCGGCTGCGGAGGTCGTTCATCACCAGCGTCTGGTGAGTCTCCGCGATGCCGAGTTCCCACGGCAGTCCGGCACTCTTGATGGACGTCAGCGGACTCGCGCCGGTTCCTCCTTCGGTCCCGGCGATCGTGATGTTGTCGGCGTGACCTTTCGCAACTCCGGCCGCGATTGTGCCGACGCCAACTTCGCTGACCAATTTCACGCTCACACGAGCCGATGGGTTTGCGTTCTTCAAATCGAAAATGAGTTGAGCGAGATCCTCGATCGAATAGATGTCGTGATGCGGCGGCGGGCTGATGAGTCCGACACCCGGCGTGCTGTGCCGAGTCGCCGCGATGATCTTGTCGACCTTGTGGCCGGGGAGTTCGCCTCCCTCGCCGGGCTTGGCCCCTTGAGCGATCTTGATCTGCAACTCGTCGGCGTTCGTCAGATACCAACTCGACACGCCGAACCGGCCGCTCGCGACTTGCTTGATCGCCGAGCGTTTCGAATCGCCGTTCGGTTCCGGCTGGAAGCGTTTGTAGTCCTCGCCTCCCTCGCCGGTGTTGCTCTTGCCGCCGATGCGGTTCATCGCAACCGCCAGAGATTCGTGAGCATCCGCCGAGATCGACCCGTAACTCATCGCGCCGGTGCAGAAGCGTTTCACGAGTTCAGCCGCCGGTTCGACCTGATCCAACGGAATCGCCGCAATGCCGGTCTTGATTTTCAGCAGGCCGCGCAGGAAGCAGCCTTTGTGGGTCTCCAAATTGACGATGTCGGCGAACCGCTTGTACGACAGTTTGTCCCCCGATCGAGCGGCGTTCTGAATCTCGGCGATCGTGAACGGATTCCAGGCGTGCTTCTCGCCGGTCTTCCGCCAGTGGAACTCACCGGGGTTCGGCAGCACCGGCAACGCTTGCGAGTCGCGCGGCGGATAACCGATCTCGTGCCGCTGCATCGCTTCCTTGCCGAGCACCTCGAAGTCGACCCCCTTGATCCGACTGGACGTCCCCGCGAAGCAATAATCGACGACGCTCTCGTTCAGGCCGAGTGCCTCGAAAATCTGAGCACCCTTGTACGACTGCAAAGTCGAGATGCCCATCTTGCCCATGACCTTGAGCATCCCCTTCTCGACCGCTTTGCGATACGCGGCGACGATTTTCTCGTCGGTCCACTTGTCTTCGATCGTGCCGTCCTCGCGGCTCTGACGAATCGCCTCGAACGCGAGATACGGATTGATCGCGTCCGCTCCGTAGCCGGCCAACAGACAGTGATGATGGACTTCACGAGCTTCGCCGGTCTCGACCACGATGCCGATGCGCGTTCGCAATTCGTTTCGCACGAGATGTTGATGCACCGCTCCTATCGCCAGCAGCGCACTGACCGGCACGCGATCCGGCCCAGTGCTGCGATCCGACAACACGATCAAGCTGAATCCGCTGTTGATCGCCTGCGTCGCTTCCTGGCAGATCCGTTCGAGGCACCAGCGCAATCCAGGATCCCCCTGCGATCGCGGAAAAGTGATGTCGATCGTCTTCGTTTTCCAATTGCGATAGTTGAGGTGCCGGATCGCCGCCAACTCTTCGTTCGTCAGGATCGGATTCGGCACGACGAGCCGGTGACATTGCCGCTCGGTCGTGTCGAGCAGGTTCCCTTCCGGCCCGATGAAGCACCCCAGCGACATGATGACCTCTTCGCGGATCGAGTCGAGCGGCGGATTCGTCACCTGCGCGAAGAGCTGTTTGAAGTAGTCGTAAATCAACCGCGGCTGATCGCTGAGGCACGCCAGTGCCGCGTCGTTCCCCATCGAACCGAGCGGATCTTTTTTCGTCTCGATCATCGGGATGAGCATAAATTGCAGCGTCTCGGTCGTGTAACCGAACGCCTGCATTTGTTTGAGCAACGTCCCCTCGTCGTAGCGCGGCGGAATGTCCGCCTTCGGCAATTCTGAGAGGCGAATGCGCTGCCCCGACAGCCAATCGGAATACGGCCGCTTTGACGCGACCGACATCTTGAGTTCTTCATCCGGGATTAACCGGCCTTGCTCGAAGTCCACGAGGAACATCTTGCCGGGCTGCAACCGCCCCTTCACGGCGATGTTCTCCGGAGGAATGTCGAGCACTCCGACCTCGGAGGCCATCACAACCTTGTGGTCCTTCGTGACGTAGTAGCGGCTCGGCCGCAGCCCGTTGCGGTCCAGCACCGCTCCGATGTAGTGCCCGTCGGTGAACGAGATCGACGCCGGCCCATCCCACGGTTCCTGCAACGCCGAGAAGTATTCGTAGAACGCCCGCTTCTCTTCCGCCATCGCATGATGATTCTGCCACGCCTCGGGGATCATCATCATCACCGCTTCGGGCAGCGACCGCCCGGCGTGATACAGCAACTCCAGCGAGTTGTCGAAGTTGCCTGAGTCGGAACAGTGCGCCTCGCAAATCGGAAACAGCTTTTGCAGATCGCCATCGAACAGCTCCGACTGCATGACTCCTTGCCGGGCATTCATCCAGTTGACGTTGCCGCGCAGCGTGTTGATCTCGCCGTTGTGAGCCATGAAGCGGCATGGCTGAGCGCGATCCCAACTCGGAAACGTGTTGGTCGAGAACCGCGAGTGAATCATCGCCAGATGACTCTTGTAGTCCGGGTCGCGCAGGTCCGCGAAGTACGGCATAACCTGCGACGGCATCAGCATCCCTTTGTAGATGATGATCCGCGTCGACAACGAGCAGATGTAAAACAGCAACGCCTGTGACAGCTTCGATTCATCCCGCAGTTGATGGCTGGCCACCTTGCGAATGACGAAGAGTTGCCGATCAAACGCCGTTTGATCGAGACCCACTTTCGCGCCGATGACGACCATTTCCATCGCCGGTTCACAGGCGCGAGCTGCTGGGCCGATGTTCGCCGCATCCGCGTTGGTCGGCACCGCTCGCCAACCGATCAGCGTCTGGCCCTGCTCGGCGATGATCTGGTTGACGACCTGCTTGCAGGTCTCGCGGTCCTTCGGATCGCTCGGCAGAAAGACGATGCCCGCGCCGTATCGCCCGCGCGGCGGAAGCGTCGCTTTGAGTTCCGTCTTCGCAACCTTTTCCAAGAGCTCGTAGGGCAGCGCCGTGAGAATGCCGGCCCCGTCGCCGGTGTTTTCTTCGCAGCCACAAGCCCCCCGGTGAGTCATGCGTTTGAGCATCTCGTCCGCGTCATTCACGATCTGCCGAGACCGCTCCCCTTTGATGTGTGCCACGAAGCCGACGCCGCAGGCATCATGCTCGTAAGCCGGGTCATACAGACCTTGCTTCTTCGGCCAACCGTTGCTGTGAAGTTGTAGTTGAGACATCGCATTACCTTCTGACAGACACTCAAACTTTGGGGTGCAGTGACCGGAGTCACCGCTTTTCAAAATGGCCTGATTTTTCTGAATTCAATGGTTCGCATTCCAACTGAGCGTTTTGAAAAGCGACGACTCCTGTCGTCGCAGTCCAAAGGACTGACGTTCGGTCGCTAGCCCGCGGGACTAGCACTGGCCACCTTCGAGCTTTTCGCCAACCGCTCCGCTCGCAGACGGCCTTTGAAGTGGCTGTTGGCTCGATCGACCGGCGGCAGCGATTCGACCGGTGCCTTGAGCAACTCTTTGAATTTGCTCGCCGCCGTGGACAGTGTCTTGTGGCGGCGGTGGATCATTCCGATGGAGCGATGCCACGCGACATCTTTGAGGTGCAGCGCGACGAGCGTTCCGGCATCGATTTCGCGTTGCACAGTCGGCTCCGGCAGGATCGAAACACCAGAGCCGATCTCGACCGCGCGTTTGATGTTCTCGATGTTGTCGAACGAGTGGACGGCGTTGACCGCAACCTTCTCCCCCTTGAGCCAGCGATCGATCTGGCGGCGAATTCTCAACTCCTCCGTGAAGCACACAAAGTCCTCGCCTGCGAGCGATTGAACCGAGATGCCGGATTGTTTGCGGCCCTCATCGACCAATTTGTGATCGGGCGGCACGACCAGCACCATTGGCTGCTGCTGCCATTCCTGAGCCGTGAAGTCGCCACCTTCTTTCGGAAACGAGACCAATCCCAAGTCCGCTTCGTCGGTCGAGACTCGACGGTACACCTCGTCGGGGTGCAAGTAGTCGATCCGCAATTCCACGTCGGGAAACTCTTCGCGGAACCGAGCGACGTACCGATCCATCTCCGATAAACCGACCGAGTAAATCGCCGCGATGCGAACCCGGCCGACGACCTTGTCCACCATCTTGCGAACTCGGTCTTCGAGCTTGCGGTATTCGTCGAGCAGTGTCCGACAACCCTCGTGGTACACAACGCCAGCCGGAGTCAGCTCAAACGGCCTTTTGCCGCGGTCGATCAGTTGCACGGACAACCGTTTTTCCAGCGCCGCGATCGACTGACTCACCGAGGACTGTGTGACATTCCGTTCAGAAGCGGCCTTCGAGAAACTGCGCAGTGCGACCACATCGCAAAACAGCTCAACCGTACGCAGGGGCATGACAACTCAACCTGCTCGCGGGCGCGAGACAAAATTAGATTCACTAATACAGCGTCCTGCCGCCCATAATTCCAAGCCGGCAAATTACCCCACATTTTCGGGATCGTCAAGAAACTGGCTGCAATCCGGATCACAGATCGCAAACCAAAACTTGCTGCGAACGTCACAAGCGACACACCAACCTCACTTATGAGTTTGGAGATCGCCAGACGGTCATCACGAATGCAGGAGCATCCGCGTTCTTCAGCGGAAAGGAACCAACTCGGCGGCAGTGCATGATGTCGCCAAGTACATCGCCCGCGATCAGTGTCAAAACTTCGGGAGTCATTCGCGCATCGGGGTATCGCACGCGAATCGATTCCATCCATGCGGCCATCTCAACTCGGAGCGGATCAGGCTTCGGCGGATCGGTCGGAGATTTCGGTTCTCCGGCCAGGGCGACCGGCAGACCAACGGCTGCGGCGGCAACGGAACTTGCAAATCGTCGACGAGAAATTGACATGCAACCGGCTCACAACTTTGAGACCAATTCACTGACGGCCACAGGCTATTTCATCAGCTGCGACCGCACAACTGGCCGTCAAGAGCACGTCGGAGTGTCACTGGAATTCCCGCAGATCGAGCATTAGGCTCCCAGCCGTTCGTAGGTCAGCCTTTCCGGGCTGACGCGATCAAGAGTTGACGTGATTTGCCATTTCGGGTCAGGCTGGAAAGTCTGACCTACGTTGAATTCTCCGAAAGCATGACGAAATGTCGAACTTGAAGTCGCAAGCGATTGCCGGTGTGGCTGCCGGTTCCGAGACGCAATTGATGACCAAGTGGCCCTCGATCGCCGCGCTGGGAATGGGTCGATTCCTCGGCCAGATGATGGCCAGCGTTCCCGTCCGATTCCTGCTGGCATTGCCGGTCGGTGCGCCGGTTGGAGTGCTGCTGTACTTCGTTCAGAAAGTGACCGGCGAGCGATTCACGATCACGAATAAGTCGGTGCAGCGTTGGACGGGCTTGGGCGGTCGCATGATTCAGCGGATCGAACTGAACGACATCGCCAACATCGAAGTCCGCCAACAATCCGGGCAAGAGTTCTTCCACGCATCAGACTTGCTGCTGCTCAACGCCAAAGGTGACGTGGTGATGCGGCTAGATGGTCTGCCGCACGCCGAGATCTTCCGCGAAAACATCACCAAGGCTCGCGAGGCTGGCGGTCGCACGCAGGATTCGCTCAACACGATCGAGGCTCGGCACACGGCGTAGCCCGACCCCTTGTGGGTCGGTCGTCCGCGGTTGTTTAGAGAATCATTCAGGCCACAAGGGCCTGGGCTACAACGTGCGACCTTCCGCCGCGCTGTCGATTTTTTCGGGATCAATCGGCTTTACTGACCGTTTGCGGCCACGCCGTCCTTCAGGCTTGGTTGCGTCTTCTTGGAGTGGAACCAGCCCGGCATCAACTGGCTCGCCCAACAGCCAGCCGTTGAACACCGGAACTGGCGCATCAGCCAATCGCAGCCGTTCCGACCACTCCGCAGTCTCGCCCGCGAACGCAGTTTGCAACACTTCGCGAGCATCCTCCCGCTCGTCGGCTGGCAGCATCGTCCAAAATCGGCGAGCCGCGTCCGTCAACACGCTGCTGGACCGGTTGTGGCGCAAGCCGTCAATGACAAGCCGCCAAGCCACCAAGAATTCCCCGCTCCGCGCACGTTCTTCGGCGAGACTCAACCAAACATGCGGCAGTGCCGGATCGCGGCGCACGGCCTCGCGAAAGTGCGGCACACCTTCGGACAAATCCTCCGCGCGACGACCCAGTAAGGCGTGATAGTTCGCGTTCCAGAAGGGATGCAACAAGAGGTAAATCGCGGCCGGCAGCAACGCATGCGCGGCGATCCAAGCTCGCCGACCGGTGCGATGATGTGCCGCTCGCGCATTCAACCAGCCGTAGGCGACGCCCGTGAAGTGCGCCACGTTGGCAATGTGCAACACCTTAAACGCGGTCAGAATCAACATCGCGAAAAGAAAAATCCAAAAGCTGCGAATCGCTTGCTCTGGCAAACGTAGAGCGATCGCCGCATCAAACTGACGTTCGATCAAACACCAGCCGAACATCGCGCAGGCGACTCCCGACAGTCCCAGCGGCGTCGTGCCGAGAAAATACTCCGGCAAGAACGGCACGAGGGACGCGAAGAACCAGAACCCCAAATACGCTGCTCGCCGCATGCGTCGTTCGAGCAGCGGCCCCAGAAACCACAGCGTGCTGACATTGCAGAATAAGTGCAGCAAGTTGGCGTGATGAAACGCGCTGGCCGGAATACGTAGCCAGCGCCACCACGGCCCATCCCACAAAGCGAACGGCCCCGAGACATCTTCGTCCCCTCCAAAATGCAGCATCACCACCATGCCAAGGACATGACTGACCCCTTTCGGGTCATAATGGGCACTATTCTTGTCGTCGACGCTCGGACGGGCCAATTCGACGGCGATGAACAACGCGACCGATGCCGCCAGCAGACTGAAAGTCACGGGAGCGAATCGAAAATCACGGCGCAGCGCGGCAAACATGCGGAATCCCTTCTCCCAGAAAAAGCGTCGCGAGTTGTAGCTGCAATTGCCTCGCTGCGTGTAGGCCGATGTTTTGGTCTCGATGCCTGCGTCATTTCGCGGACGACTTTTGCTCGCGGAGGATCGTCAGATCGACCGCTTGGCCGGAATCGAGCACGACCTTAGCCGCGACCTTCCGCAAAACCTCTTCCATCGTGTCAAGGTATTTACGTCGCATCGCGAGCTGCCGTGCTTCGGTATACGACCGGCGGCCGGATTGCTCCTCAGATCGCAACTGTGCGATGAGTTTCGCAAAACTCTCTGCCTCGGCCTTCGCAGTTTCGACCGATTGCCGACGGAAGACTTCAGCCGAGTCCGTCGTGCGCCGGGCCACTCCGCGAGCTTCTGCCACGCGTTGTTCGGAGTACGCTCGCGCTTGATTGATCGCCGTTTCCTTGTCGGCACGAGCGTTCATGACATCAATGAATTCCGCCTTCACCCTCAGCGGCGGCGAGACGTTCACAATCGTGACGTCATCGACCGTCAGTCCCAACCGCTGCTCGCGAGCCAGCCGTTGCAGATCCGCCGTCATTCGCTCGCGAAGTTCATTTCGGCCCAACGTGTGAGCAAAGTCGACGCCACTAAGCAGCATCGCATCCGCCAGAACCGATTCGGCAAGCGTTTGCAATCTTCGCTCCGGCGAAACCGCCGAGAACAAAAACTCGCCGACTGCCGACTCCGACACGCGGTAGCTCACGCTGATCTGCACGTTGAGGATGTTCTTGTCGCCGCTCAAAAATTGAGCCTGTCGCGCTGGATCAACGTTGCGCAGAAAGCTGTTTGTGGCCGGAGCATCTTGTTCCAAGTCGCCGATCTTCAGCGTACGGATCTCATTCAGATTTATCCGATCGACGACCGCAAATGGCCACGGACAATCGTAATGCCAGCCGCTCGGCCATAACCACACCTCACCGTTCGCGTTCTTCACGGTGGCACCGAACCGCCGCACGATGGCAGCTTCGTTGCCACGAACCACAAAGAAACCGGTCAGAAGATAGAAACCAAGAATCAGTGCGGTGTGCAGCGTGCAAAGTGCAAAGTGAAAATTGAGGCGACCAGCGCGACGGCGTTGGACTACCGCTCGCTGCCCTCTGTTTGCACTTTGCACTTTGCACTCTGCACTCTGCACGCGGCACTCTCCTTCGCTCACGGAGCCTTCGTCGGATTCGCCAGTGGCTTCGCGTCACCCGGCTTCACGTCGCCTGGCACCCCCTCCGAAAGCATCTTCAACAAACTCGACGAGGCCGACAGTACTAAAGTCGTCTTGTCGTTCAGGATCGTGCGGTACGCATCGAGCGTTCGCATCGTGCGATAGAACTCCGGATCGGCGGCATGAGATTGATTGAGAATCGAAGTTGCTTCGGCTTCGGCCTCGCCACGAATACGTTCCGCATCGCCGTCCGCCTTCGCGAGCAACTCCGCGTGTTGCCGGTCGGCATGACTGCGGATGACGGTGCTTGCGGCGAGTCCCGCGCTGCGGTAGCGGTCAGCGATCTTTTGGCGTTCACTTTTCATTCGTTCGAAGACCGCTTGCTGATTGCCGAGCGGAAAATTGATCCGCTTAATTCTCGCATCGACGATTTCGATTCCCAGTTCATTGAGCAGCGATTCACCGTCGGCGCGGCCTTGCTGCAGTTGCGTTCGAATCTCTCGCGAGAGGACTTCCAGCACTCCGGCTTGATTGTCTGCCGGCCCGGCCTCGGAATCACCGACTCGCAGCAGGCTGCTGAGTTCAAGCTGTCCCACTCGCGTGGCCACGATCGAACGTAGCTTGTTGG
This sequence comes from Candidatus Kuenenia stuttgartensis, assembly GCA_945906725.1. Classification (GTDB taxonomy): domain Bacteria; phylum Planctomycetota; class Planctomycetia; order Planctomycetales; family Planctomycetaceae; genus SXKJ01. The sequence continues at coordinate 15,562 of CAMDRI010000016.1, forward strand.
CGAGCCGGTCGGCCGCAACGTCGTGGCTTCCCAGCGCCTTGAAGAACGTGACGACCGAGTGCTTCTTATCGGCCTGCCCGATCCGCCAGCAGACGAACGTCTCGACCGTGATATTCTTCTTGTCGCGAGTGAAGATCTCGCGGCCCGGTGGATCCAATAATTGCACGCGCGCGTCAAATCGCCGCGCCGTTCCAATCGGCCACGGCCATTTGAAGTGCAGCCCGCGATCCTGAGGCCGGTCGTAAACCGCCGCGGTGTTGCCTAACCAATGGACGATGACAAGTTCAGTCTCGTCAACCAGCACGACGGAACTGACTGCGGCGGAAACGAACACGACAAACAGCACAATCACGGCGATGTTGCGTCGCCAGTGCGTTGACTGCGATTGGTCATTGATTATTGGTCGTTGGTCATTTGTCATTGCTTGATTCACCTTGTCACTTCTCCGTTTCCGGTATCTCTAACCGCTGCAACGGCGTGTCGGTTGATGGGAGCCGAATCGGCGTTTGCCCTGGTTCGGTCAGCCACAGATGCGATTTTCCGCGCAGAGCTGGGTCCAAAATCAGCAGCGGCCGAGCGGCCAAAACGCGCTCCATCGTCGTCCAGTACAAATGCAGTCCCGTCAGCGTCGGCTGTTCGGCAAAGACTTTCACGACGCTGTTGAACCGCGCGGCCGAACCGGCAGCCGCTTCGACTTTGCGAGTCTTCTCGCTGCGAGCCTTCAGCAACTTCGCCGCCGCTTCGCCGGAGAGGACTCGCTCGTCGGAGTCGAAATTCGCGGTCAGCTTTTGCCACAGCGCGTCGTCCAACTTCCAGCCGGTGACGCCGCCGGTGGTCGAGGCGTCGGGCAATCGCTTCGTGGCATCGACGCTGTCGGTCAGCACGCGGATCGCCTGCTCGCCGGCAGCGCTCAGCACCTTGCGGGCATAGTAGCCTTCAGCCTCGTTGATGAATTGCTCGCGCTGTTCCAGCGAGTCGGCCACCTGCCGATACGCCGGCACAACCTGCTGAGGCGGATGAATGTCGAGCAGGCTGAGATCGAGCACTTCGACCCCGATGTCGTAGGACGTCATCAGCTCGCGAATGCGGACCAGACACCGGGCCTCGATCTCGCGTCGCCGGTTGGTCAGCAGCGCATCGAGTGACTCCGTCGCTGCAACTTCGCGAAGCACGCTTTCGGTGACGGCTCGCAACGTGTCGTCCGGTCGTGAGGCCGCGAACGCGAACCGCCGCAGATCACCGATGCGAAATTGAACTTCGCCCGTCACCTCGATCGGCACTTCTTCGCCGGTCAGTGTGAACGATTCGGGGGCGACCGGTTCGTAGTCGGTGTCGGCATGCTCGCTCATCCATTCGACCGGAGCGCGGAACAGCCCATCGCTCTTGAGCGGCGTCGGAGCGGATCGGAATCCGATTTGAACCGCGCGGACTTCGGCCACTCGCTCGCGGCGGAGGCGTTCCAAGCCGCTCGGCCAACGCCAGTGCCAACCGGCCGAGAGAGTCGTCTCATAGCGGCCGAGTCGCGTAACCACGGCTTGCTCGTCTTCATTCAACAAAAGAATTCCCGAACAGCACCACCACACACCGAACACTGCGCCCGCCGTGCGCACGAGAGTCGGCCAGTGATCGAGAAACCCGAATACGAGCTTCGTCGGCGACAGTTTTTCGACGACCCACTCGGCGACTCTGGCAGCGCCATTCGACAGCCGACCGAGACGTGTCTCGTGCCAGCGTTCAAACCATAGCAACCGCATCGCGTTCAACATCACAGCCAGCGACGAGATTTCGTGAAACACCGCTGCGACCGCCGGATTGATCCAGCCCAGACTGCCGAGCACCATCCCCACCGCGTTCATGCCGAACGCAAACACGAAGATGCTCTGCCGAATGACGATGACCAATTGACGAGACAACCGCAGCAACCCCGGCAGCGGCCGCAGCGGATCACCCATCAAAACCAGATCACCCGCCTCAGCCGCAAGGTCACTGCCGACACCGCCGAGCGCAAGTCCGACCGTCGCCGTTGCCAGCGCGGGAGCGTCGTTCACACCGTCGCCGACCATCGCTACTCGATGTCCGGCGGCAATCAACTCTTCGATGCGTTTCGCTTTGTCCGCCGGCAGCAACTCCGCCTGGACGTTGTTGATCCCGAGTTGCTCGGCGATGCGAACCGCGGTTTCGCGCCGGTCGCCTGTGAGCATCACAAACTGACTGATGCCAGCAGCTCGTAATTCGCGCAGGACAGCTTCCGTTTCCGATCGGACGACGTCGCGCAATCCGATTGCACCGAGCAGCGTTTGTTCAAGTGCGACCAGCAACACCGATTGGCCTTGTTGCTCCAACTCGACGACTCGCTGTTCGAGTTCAGGAGGAATGTTGATGCCTTGATTAGCCATCAGACGTCGATTGCCGACCGTGATCTGAGATTTGAAATTTGAGATTTCAGATCTCATATTCGACCAAGTCCCAAGTTGCTCACCCCGCACAGTCGCGACAACACCCGCTCCGGGATGAGCCGTCAATTCGTCGGCCCCGGTGAATACGCATTGCCTCGCCTCGGCTTCTCGGACGAGCACGCGAGCAATCGGATGCTCGCTGCGCTTCTCGGCAATCGCCGCGAGACGTAGCAGGTCGGTTTCGTCAACGTAGCCCTCTCGCTCTGCGAGAGGATTTTCCGATCGCGCGGTTGGCGTCGTTTGAGATTTGGAGTTTGTTCGTGCGCTCGGCATTTCCTCTCGTGGAACGAGAGGACTACTTTGAACGGCCGATGCTAACAGCACCTCCCCGACCACCAACTCGCCGCGAGTCAGTGTGCCGGTCTTGTCGAAGACAATCGTGTCGATCGACGCCAGGCGTTCGAGCGCGACCGAGCCTTTAACGACAACACCCGCTCGCGCGAGCCACGCCATCGCGGCCATCACTGCGCTTGGAGTCGCTAGAATCAACGGGCACGGGCAAGCGACGACCAACACGCTCAATGCTGGAAGAAAGCACTCTTTCGACCATGCTCCAAGAGCAATTCGCCAACCAATCAATGTCAAGAAAGCGACCGCCAACACCACCGGCAAAAACCAGCGAGCCAGCCGATCCGCAGTCCGTTCGAGTGACGCCTTTCGTAGCGTCGCTTGGCCGACCAACTCAACGATTTGTGCGAGAGTGGTTTGCTCACCGACTTGAGTCGCCGTGATCTGCAACGCTCCAAATTGATTCAGCGTCCCGGCGAAAACGTTGTCGCCGATCGCTTTGTCCGCCGGCACGCTTTCGCCCGTCAGAGCACTTTGATCAACCGCCGATTGCCCGGCCGCAACGACGCCGTCCACCGGAATCCGTTCGCCGGGCCGAACGATGACCGTGTCGCCGACGATCACTTGTTCGAGCGGCACTTCCTGTTCGTCATCCCCAACGAGGACTCGCGCCGTGCGCGGACACAACTGGAAGATGCGTCGGATCGCTCGCTGAGCACGATCGACGGTGTAACCTTCGATGCTCTCACCGCACACCGCGATGAACACGACCAGCGCGGCGGTCGTGTGTTCGCCAAGCACAATCGCCGCCAGGCAGGCGATCGTCAGCGCGAGGTCCGCGCCGACTCGGCCCGACAACAAACCGTCGAGCGTTTGGTATAGAATTCTTGCGCCACCGAGCACCGCCGCCAGCAACGCCAATCGAAAGCCGAAGAGCGTTTGTGTCGCAAGCAGCTTCGACCACCAGTCGGCATTTGACGCGATGGTCGGCGAAGATCCGGGCATGCCCCAGACGATCCCCAACGCGACATCCACCACCAGCAAGATTCCAACCACGGCCGTCAGCAAGTAAATCGGAGCCGAGCGATAATGAAAACTCTCCTCGCGGCCGGCGCAGTTGGCACCGGCTTCGGGCAGGAATTCTCGCGGCGATTCAGGCGCGTAGTGCATCGCGGACGACTAGCTCAAACGTTTGGGATCGCCACCGTGCGGGAAGTTCCAGAGCGGGATCGTACCGGTCGCGTTGAGCGCTTCACAGTTCCGACTCGGCATTGGCGGTCGTCGTCGCCAAGCACAACCCGCGCGATCCGCACAATCAGTTCGGCCAGCGCCCGGGAGCGGCGACTCGGTCGTCGCTGTCGAGGAACGCTTGCAGCATGATTTGAGCGGCGACCTTGTCGAGCCGCTGCTTTTGTTTCTTGGGGCTGACCTCGGCTTGTTGCAGATACAGCTCGGCCATCGCGGACGAATAGCGCTCGTCCCAAAAGGCAACCGGCAACCCGCAGGCGTTTCCGGACCACGCGCCGAAGGCCCGTGCCTCGCGAGCTTTTGTTCCTTCGTCGCCGCTCATGTGAACCGGCAGGCCGACGACCAAGCCGACCGCTTGATACTCGGAGGTGATCTTCTTCACGAACGCGGCGTCATCCGTCGGATTGCGTCGCGTGTAGTTTTCCAGAGGACTGGCAATCGTCTGATCGGGAGTCGAAACCGCGACGCCGATCCGCTTCGTGCCGTAATCCAAGCCAAGCAGCGTGCCGCGAGTCGGGACAGAGGCATTGTCAGTCACAAGAAGGCTCACGCTGCTGTGGCACACGCGGCTCGCGTGCGACGCGGTTCTATTGAGCGTTTGGCTTCGACCATCCGTCGCACGCGAGCCGCGTGCGCCACAATCAAGCCTTGCTCAATTCGCAAAAGTGGCGAGACTGCGACGGCCGAAAGTCAATCTTTCTAACAGTTGTCCGTTGAATTGGCGAATCTGCATGCCCGAACTTGCGAGCGAATATGATGTCGTCGTCATTGGCACCGGTCCAGGTGGCGAGGGAGCCGCCATGCAGGCGGTCAAAAATGGCCGCTCGGTCGCCATCATCGAACGCGAGTTGGCGGTCGGCGGCAACTGCACGCATCGCGGTACGATCCCCAGCAAGACGCTTCGCTACGCCATCTTTCAGATGTCCCAGGTCAACAATAACGTCCTATTCCGCGAGCACGGCATCACCGCTAACTTTCTGCTTCCGGAGCTGCGCCGTCGATCCAAATCGGTGATCGATCAGCAGGTCAAAATGCGGACGACTTTCTACGACCGCAACGACATTCCGATCGTGCGCGGTCAGGCGAAGTTTCTCGATCCGCACACGATCGAAGCGGTCGAAGCGGATGGTTCGCGCAGCGTCGTCCACGGCAAGTCGTTCGTGATCGCGACGGGAGCGCGGCCGTATCACCCGCCGGAACTCGATTTCAATCACCACCGCATCTTCGACAGCGACACGATTCTTAACGTCGATTTCCATGTAAAGTCGATCACGATCTACGGAGCGGGCATCATCGGCTGCGAGTACGCGTCGATGTTCCGCAACCTGGAAATCAAAGTGAACCTTGTCAACACACGCGACCGGCTGCTCGACTTTCTGGACGAAGAAATCGTCGATGCTCTGAGTTATCACCTGCGCGAACGAGGCGTCATCATCCGCCACCGCGAAGAGTACGACCGCGTCGAGCCGTGCGACGATGGTGCCGTCCTGCACCTCAAGTCGGGCAAGCAACTGAAGACGGATATCCTGCTGTGGGCGGCCGGACGTACGGGCAACTCCGACGGCCTGGGCTTGGAAGCGATTGGCGTTTTGCCCGATGCGCGCGGCAACATCCCGGTCAACGAGCACATGCAAACTGCTGTGCCACACATCTACGCTGTGGGTGACGTCATCGGTCCGCCGGCTCTCGCCAGCGCGGCGTACAACCAAGGCCGGTATGCCTCGACGCACATCCTCGCCGGTCAATATCGCGGAGCGGAATCTTGTCCGGTCCCGTCACTCGATATCCCCGCCGGCATCTATACCAGCCCGGAGATCAGCTCGCTCGGCAAGACCGAACGCGAGCTGACCGAGTCCAAAGTCCCGTACGAAGTCGGCCACGCGCACTTCAAGAGCATCGCCCGCGCACAGATCACCGGCCAGACCGTCGGGATGCTGAAGATTCTCTTCCACCGTGAGACGCTCGAAGTACTCGGCATTCACTGCTTCGGGGCCAACGCCAGCGAGATCATTCACATCGGCCAAGCGATCATGGCTCAGCCGAGGCCGCACAACTCGCTGATGTATTTCATCAACACGACGTTTAATTATCCGACAATGGCCGAGGCGTACCGCGTCGCGGCGCTGAATGGCTACAACCGACTGTTCTAAAGTAGGTCAGGCTTTCAAGCCTGACCCGAATTGGCAAATCACGTCGATCGTTCATTGGGTCAGCCTGAAAAGGCTGACCTACGTTTGAGGTTCTGATGCAACGGATTCTGAGCATCTCTGGCTTGCGAGGCGTCATCGGTGACGGACTCGACCCACAGTTCTTGGTCGAGTTCGCGATGGCGCTCGGCACGCTGGCCGATGGCGGCACGGTTGTCCTCTCACGCGACGGCCGCTCGACCGGAGAGATGGTGCGGCACGCGGTCGTCGCTGGATTGCTCGCGACAGGCTGCACGGTGCTCGATGCCGGCATCGCCACGACGCCGACCTGCGGAGTGCTCGTGCGGCATCACAACGCGGCCGGCGGTTTGCAGATTACCGCCAGCCACAATCCGATTCAGTGGAACGGACTGAAACCGTTTTCGCATGCGGGTGCCGTGTTGAACGCGGTTCAAGGCGTAGAATTGCTCCGCATCCTCAACGGCCAGTCGTTCAAATTGGTAAGTTGGGAGAAGCTCGGTTCGGTCGAAGTGCTCGACAACGCGGCTGCTCCTCACATCGAACGTGTGCTCTCGCTGGTCGATGTCGCGGCGATTCGGAGGCGGCGGTTCAAAGTCGTGCTCGACTGCAATCACGGTTCCGGTGGAGTCGCGACGCCGCAGTTGTTGGACGCACTCGGTTGCGAGGTGACGGTACTCGGCGGCACGCCCGACGGATGCTTCGAGCATGTACCGGAACCGATCGAGGAGAATCTTACTGGGCTGTGTGCCGCGGTGAAACAATTCGGAGCCGATGTCGGTTTCGCGCAAGATCCGGACGCCGACCGCCTGGCGATTGTCGATGAAACCGGCCGATACATTGGCGAGGAACTGACGCTCGCGCTGTGTGCCGATTTCGTGCTGGAGACTCGCAAAGGCCCGTTCGTCGTTAACGACTCGACCAGCCGAGTCACCGCCGACATCGCCGCCAAGCACGGCTGCCCGTTCTTCCGCTCGCACGTCGGCGAGGCGAACGTCGTCACCAAGATGAACGAAATCGGAGCGGTCTTCGGCGGCGAGGGCAACGGCGGAGTCATCGACCCGCAAGTCGGCTTCGTCCGCGACAGCTTCGCGTCGATGGCTTATGTCTTGAATGGACTCGCTCGTGAAACTCGCACGCTTTCGGCGTGGGCGGACTCGCTGCCGCAGTACACGATTGTCAAAGACAAGATCGAATGTCCGCGGGAACGTGTCGGCGCAGCGTGTGCCGCGTTGCGATCCGAGTTCAGCGACGCGACTGCTCAAGAGGGTGACGGCCTGCGGCTTGACTGGTCCAACCGTTGGGTGCAAGTCCGAGCGAGCAACACCGAACCGATTATCCGCGTCATCGCCGAAGCTCCCACGAGCGAAACGGCGCGTGCGTTGTGTTCGCGAGCGGTCGAAATCGTCAAACAAGCGGTGAGGTAACAGCATGGACGTCAATGGCCGCACGATTCTGATTTCTGGAGGCAGTTCCGGATTGGGAGCCGCGTGCGCGCGGCGGTTGGTAGGCCACTGTGCGAATGTCGTCATCGCGGACCTCTCTGACGCGGGAAAGTCCCTGGCGGAATCGCTCGGATCACAAGCGGCATTCGTTCCGACCGATGTCACGTCCGAAGCCGATGTGCGACGAGCGGTCGCACTCGCGGAGCAGCAGTTCGGCGGACTACACGGGGCCATCACATGTGCCGGAATTCTTCAGGCCGAACGAGTCTTGGGCCGCGACGGAGCCGCGTCCCTCGAAGCGTTTCAGCGAGTCATCAACGTCAACTTGGTCGGCACTTTCAACGTTGTTCGACTGGCGGTGGAAGCGATCGCGAAACAACCGCCCGGCCTCGACGGCGAGCGCGGCGTGATCGTCATGACCTCGTCCGTCGCGGCGGAGGAAGGGCAGATCGGCCAAGCAGCCTACTCGGCATCAAAGGGTGGCGTCGCCGCGATGACGTTGCCGTTGGCTCGCGACTTGGCCCGCTCCGGCATTCGCATCGTCAGTATCGCGCCCGGCGTGTTCGAGACACCGATGGTGCAAGCCGCTCCCGAAGCCGTTCGCAAATCGCTGGCTGAGCAGATTCCGTTTCCGGCACGTCTCGGACAGCCCGATGAATTCGCTGCGCTGGTCGAGCATGTCTTCGAGAATCGCATGCTCAACGGCAACGTCATTCGAATCGACGGAGCGATGCGCATGGGGCCGCGATGATGGGACGTTGCGGCAGAACGATTGGAACTTAGAGATCGGTTCCAGCGGCTCGCAACTGTGCGTCGTCGTTGCTCTTCAGGGCCTTCAATTCGTCATCCACTCGCCGGGCCGACATTGACAAGAAATATGTGGCCGTTTTCACGCAGCGATCCAGCTCGTCACGACGCAATCGGGATTCGGTCAGTTCGTAGTCAATCCGGCTGAGGACGCAGGCGGTTGCGAACAACTCCATCGCCGTCCAGGCCAGACGCTCTTGATCGAGTTGTCGCTCTAACACCTCTTCGCGATGTCGAAACAACGTCCGCTGTGCCGCGAGTCCGAGATGATGAACTCTTCGGCCGAATTCATCCGCCGCTGGCCGCAGCAACGGCGAGCGAACCGAAACCGGAGGTGTTTGCAGGCGGAACGCAACTTGATCCGAGACGAAACGACCGATGATTCCCAAGCCGCTCCACGGGCGCTTCGCAGCGTCGGCCACGCTCTTCAATCGTAGGCCCGGTCCTCGCAGTCCGGTCAGTGCGATGAATGACGTCAGCACTTCGTTCGCTCCCTCGCCGATCTGGTTGATGCGGGCGTCGCGCAGCATGCGTTCGAGCGGTCGGTCGGTGAAGTACGCGGCTCCGCCGTGAATTTGGAAGGCGTCGTTGACTATCGTCCACAGGATTTCGGTGCTGTAGACCTTCAGCATCGCGGTCTCCAGCATGTAATCCTCAAGGCCACGGTCGATCAGGCTGGCGGTGACCGTCGTCATCGCTTCCATGGCGTACGTCCACGCGGCCATCCGAGCGAGTTTTTTCTGCACAAGTTCAAACTCGCCGAGCGTGCGGCCGAATTGACGCCGCGTGCGCGCGTGCTCGGTCGCCAGCCGCAGGCACGTCTTGGCCGTGCCGGTGCAGCAGGCTCCGAAAGTCGTGCGGCCGAAGTCGAGCACCGTCAGCGCGACCTTCAGTCCTTTGCCCAGCGGGCCGAGGATGTTGGCGGCCGGAACGCGCATGTTCTCGAATGCCAGCCGTGCAGTCGCTGTGCCGCGAATGCCGACCTTCGGCATGCGGGCTTCGACAACTCGAAAGCCCGGCATGTCGGGAGTGACGAGAAACGCCGTGACAGCCGTGTCGCTGCGCCCCGCGACCGGCGTGCGAGCCATCACAGTCAGAACATCGGCGATCGCGCCGTTGGTGATGTATCGCTTCTCGCCATTGAGCACGAAGTCTCCGTCACTGGTCGGCATCGCGGAAGTCTGTACGTTGGAAGCATCCGACCCGGCCTCCGGTTCCGTCAGCGCGAACGCTGCGAGCTTCTGAGCGCTGACGAGTTCGGGCAGCCAACGCCGTTTCTGCTCGTCGGTGCCGAACAGCAGCAGCGCGCGGATGCCGATCGAATGATGCGCGTTGACGAAAATCGATGTCGCGCTGCACCGACCGCCGATCTCTTCCAGGACTCGGCAATACGCCATCTGCGAGAAGCCGCGACCACCGACTTCGGTCGGTGCCGTCATCCCCAAAACTCCGAGCCGCGCAAGGCCGTCGATCACCTCGCGCGGAATATCCGCCTCGCGGTCGATTCGTTCGGGATCGAGGTGCTGGTCGCAGAATTGCTTCAACTCCGACAACGACTGATCGACCCGCGACTGTTCGTCGTCGGCGAGTCGCGGGTACGGAAAAATCCAATCAGCGACGAACTTGCCCCAGAACAATCCCTTGCCGATACCAAGCCGCTCCGGCACCGAAGCGAGCAGTTCCTCGGCTTGTTTCATTTGCTGTTCTCGCTGTTGGCGAAAATCGGTCTGTGGACGAGTCGTGCTCATGGTGTCTTCCCTATTAACGGTGCCCAACTCGGCAATCGCTTTTCCAGAAAGGCGGCTGCTCCTTCGCGAGCCTCTTCACTGCGGCGAGCCTGCAAGTGTGACGCAATAAAGTCCTCGACGCGCTCGTCCGCTTCGAAGTTCGCGTGCAGATTCAGTAGTCGTTTCGTTTGCCGCACCGATTCCGGTCCTCCCCAGAGAATCGTCTGCGCGAGTCGCAGTGCCTCATTCAGTACTTGCTTGGCCGGCACCACGCGCTGCACGAGTCCCATCTCCTGCGCCCGTTCTGCGGAGATGAGTTCGCCGAGCAAAAACAGTTCGCGCACGTCGCTGTCGCGCAGCTTGCCGCAGAGAACGGTTGAGACCAGCGCCGGCACCAATCCGCGTTGCACTTCCGGAAAGCCGAGCTTGATATCCTTGGCTGCCACCGCCAGATCGCACGCTGCCATCACCCCCGCTCCGCCGGCGACTGCACCGCCATGCGCTGCGGCAATTGTGATCAACGAAGTCTCGCGAATCGTACTCAGCGTTCGCTTTACCCAATCGGCGGACGAGTCGATCAACTGCGGGTCCGCCGCCTCCTGCAAATCGAGCCCCGCACAGAAGGCCGGCCCGGCACCGCGCAGGATCACCACACGCTCGCGCGGATCGGCGGCCAAACTTTGAATGGCCTCACACAACTCGCGCATCAGAGCGATGCTCAGCGCATTCCGCCGCTCCGGCCGATTCAAGGTGACGATCGAAACGCCCGGCTCCAGCGGTTCAACAAGAACGAGCGGCGCGGTCATGGTTGATCTCCTGGCCAAGGCATCTCCAACAGCGCTTGGCCGAGCGCCTTGCCTTGAGCATCGACTCGCAGCGGCCGTGACAGAATGCCCTTCACGATAAAGTTGAGTGCGTGCAGATTCGGCAATTCGTAGCGGGTGACTTCGCTGGCTCCCATCGACGCGAAGAATTCACCGACACGCTCGGCAGTCAGTTGAGCGAGCAGCAGGTCGTAGTTCTCCAGCGTACGAGCCACGACACCGATGTTAGCCCCTGTTCCCTTGTCGCCGCTGCGAGCGTACGCGAGATCGCCGAGCCGCTGTGGTCGCTCCGAAGTAGGACGGGCACTCTTGTCCGTCGTTTCGACGTTACCACACGACCGTTCGGTGACGGGCAGAAATGCCCGTCCTACGGCGGGACACGGGACTGTTCTCTCCGAAACTAACTCGATATGCGGGTGGACGAGGTCGCGATCGATCAAACAGGGCCAATACCGAAACACCGGTTTCGGATGCGGCCGGCCTTCGGCGTAGCCGGTCGTCCCTTGCGGGCCGGCTGTGACCAGCGGCATCAGCTCGTGAGCGAAACGTTCGACAGCCTCTCGATCATCGGCTTCGACCGCGATTCGCAGGACGGTTTCGAGGAACTGCGATTCGTCGATGCGGCTCGGCACAGCGGGCACACTCGCGCCGGTGCCCAGGCATTCGATGAACGAATCTCGCAACTCGAATCCGGCGTTGCGAACGCGTTGCAGCACAATCTCGCCAGCGCGGCGAGCTTTTGTCACCGCGTTTCGCCCAAAGATCGTCAATGTGCCAGCCGCGCGGAAGCCGTCTCGGTAAGTCGCACTGACTTTCAAAGTTTGCGGAGCCGATTGCCCGCGAGCGCCGCTGACTCGCACACGGTCGTTCCTCAGGTCTTCCACCGTCAGCGACTGAAACGAGACGGTGACATCCGGGCTGAGGTACTCGTCCGGGTTGCCGATCTCGTAAACGAGCTGCTCCTTCACAGTCCGCTCATCAACGCAGCCGCCGGTATCCTCCGGTTTGGTGACGATGCACGAGCCATCGTCCGCCACTTCGACGATCGGGAAACTGAGTTCCGCCGTGTCCGGCATCTCCAGCCAATCGGTCGAGATGCCACCCGTGACTTGCACGCCGCATTCGATCAAGTGCCCAGCGACGGTCGCTCCCGCCAGCCGATCCCAATCTGTCAGCGACCAGCCGAAGTGATGCATGCACGGAGCGACCGTCAGTGACGGATCGGCGATGCGGCCGGTGATGACGATGTCCGCTCCAAGCCGCAACGCCTCAACGATCGGAGCCGCTCCGACGTAGGCATTCGCCGTGACCAACCGATCGCACACGGCCGACAACGGCTGACCCGAATCAAGATTCTCAAATTTGCAATTTGCAATCTCTTGCACTCTCGTCGCGCGCAACACCTCAAGCACGTCGTCACCGTTCACGACAGCGATGGTCAGCGGAGGACATCCTGCCTGAGCAAGTGCCGCAACACACGCCGCCGCGCAGCCCTGCGGATTTAGTCCGCCCGCGTTCGTCACGATTCGGCATCGACCACCGCTCCTAAAATAATCCGCCAGCGACCGCACGACCTCGACGAAGTCCCGCGCGAAGCCTGCATTCGGATCGCGATCTCGCTGCACGGCCATGATCGACAGCGACACTTCCGCCAGATAATCGAGCGTCAGGTAGTCCAAGTCCGGCTCGCGAGCCAACAACTCTGCCGCCGCGCTGCCGCGATCACCCCAGAAGCCTTGAGCGTTGCCGATGCGAACGACGGACGACATTTTCAGACTCCTTCACACCTGCCACACACCGGTTCGAAACGGTGGCTTTTCGCGCTGGCTCGGTAACACATCCAGCGCCAATTTCAGCCACGCGCGGGTTTCGACGGGCGATACGATTGCATCCACCCAGCCGCGAGCGGCTCCGTAACGGATGTCGGTTTGTTGCTCGTAGCTCTGGCGGATTGAGTTTCGCAATTCGGCAACTTCGGATTCCGCGAGTTTCTTTCCGCTACGTTCGGCGTCGCGCAATCGCAGTGTCAGCAACGTCTCGGCTGCTTGAGCAGCTCCCATCACCGCGTAGCGAGCACTCGGCCAGGCGAGGATTAGCCACGGATCGTAGGCTTTGCCGCACAGCGCGTAGTTGCCGGCTCCGAACGAGCCGCCGACGATGACGGTCAGTTTTGGGACGACCGAGTTGCTGACGACGTTCACCAGCTTGGCACCGGCGCGGATGATGCCGGATTGCTCGGCCTGTTTGCCGACCATGAAGCCTTGCACGTCTTGCAGGAAGATCAGCGGCAGGCCGGATTGATTGCAGTCCATCACGAAGCGCGCGGCCTTCTCGGCGCTGTCGGGATACAGCACGCCGCCGTATTCGAGTTCGCCGCGGCGCGATTTGCTGCGCGTCCGCTGATTGGCCACGATCCCGACCGAATGCCCGCCGATCTTCGCGAATGCCGCGACGATGGTCTGGCCATACTCCGGCTTGAACTCTTGCAGCGAGTCCCGATCAACGAGGCATTCCAGCACATGCCGTATGTCGTACTCCGAACGACCATCGCTCGGCACGAGATCGAGAAGTTCGCTCGGATCGCGAGCGGGAGACGTGTCAGTGTCGGCAACTTTCACACGCTCGTCGGCAAGCAGATCGAGCAACCGTCGCAGGCGAATGAGTGCGGCGTGATCGTCCGGTTCGCGGAAGTCGATCGTGCCGCTGATGGCCGCATGCATCTCCGCACCGCCGAGTTCTTCGGGATCGGCCTCTTGCCCGATCGCCGCTTTCACCAGCGCGGGGCCAGCCAGAAAGAGTTGACTCCCCTCGGTCATCACGACGGTATCGCACAGCACAGGCAAGTACGCTCCACCCGCGACGCAGTTGCCCATCACCGCCGCGTACTGCGGGATGCCCTCGGCCGAGAGCACGGCGTTGTTGCGAAAGATGCGACCGAAGTCGTCTTCGTCCGGGAAGATTTCGTCTTGTAGCGGCAGGAACACGCCCGACGAATCAACGAGGTAGACGATTGGCAATCGGAAACGAGCGGCAATCCGTTGTGCTCGCAGGAATTTCTTGACCGACTGCGGAAACATCGCTCCCGCTTTGACCGTCGCATCGTTCGCAATCACGACGCACGGCCGACCACTGATGCGTCCGAGTCCGACGACGACTCCGGCTGCCGGCACGTCGCCCCATTCCCGGTACATGCCCCAAGCGGCCCACAGGCCGAGTTCACGGAACGGCGTGCCGGGATCGAGCAACTCCGCGATCCGCTCGCGAGCCGTCAGCCGACCGAGTTTCCGCTGCCGAGCAACACCCGCCTCGCGGCCTCCCTCGCGAAGTTGCTGCTCTTGCTGTTCCAGATCGCGAATCAGGTCACCCTGCGTGGACACGTTGCTGGCCCTCCTTCTCGATGAGTGTAGCTACCACCCAACGAACCCGAAGCGCCAGCCAGCAGCCTGTTGAGCATCCCCGTAGGGTGGTACAAGCTCGCTTCGAGCGCCGGCCCACTGACTTCATTTCCGAGTTGCGTGGTGGGCTACCGGGAGCACCCGCCCTCGCTGGCGCTTCGGATTATTTTCCCGACCCTGCGAACAAATTGACAAACTCGTGAACCGGCAAAGCATCAAGCCGGCTCCCATCGGCGAATAGTTCGAGCAGTCTCTGGACTCGCTCCGGCGAGAAGCGAGTCCCGGCGTTGTGTTGAAATTTGTCGCGCAACAGCGGCACGGCGTCTGAGCGGCGGCGGCGATGGCCGATTGGGTACTCGACTTCGACACGTTTGGTCGTCGAACCGTCGGCGAACTCGATCTGAATCGCATTCGCGATCGAGCGCTTGTCTGGGTCGAGGTACTCGCGCGAATAACGCGGCTCCTCGACGACTTCCATTTGGTCGCGCAGTTGGTCGATGAGCGGATCGGCGGCGGCTGAGTCTTCGTAGTCCTCGGCGGTCAGTGTGCCGTTCTTCAGCGCGACGGCGATCATGTACTGCAAGCAGTGATCGCGATCGGCCGGGTTTCGCAGTGGGCCAGTCTTGCTGATGATCCGCAACGCTGACTCGTGCGACTCGATGCGAATGCTTGTGATGTCCTGCCAGCGATCGCGGACCTGAGGATGCAACGTCACGGCCGCTTCGACCGCTGTCTGAGCGTGAAACTCGGCCGGGTACGAAACTTTGAAGAGAATGTTTTCCATGACGTAATCGCCCAGCGGACGACCGAGCACCAGCGGCTTGCCACGCATGGCGACATCCTGAAAGCCCCACTGCTTCGCCGAGAGCGCCGTTGAGTAGCCCAACTCCCCGGCCATCGTCCACAGCGCGAGTTGCACGCCGCGCCGCGTCGCATCTCCCGCCGCCCAACTTTTGCGCGAGCCGGTGTTCGGCCAATGCCGATACGTTCGCAACGCTCCACCATCCAGCCACGCATTGCTGACTGCGTCGAGCACTTGTTGCCGCGAACCTCCGAGCATTCGCGTGACCACGGCCGTCGTCGCGATCCGCACCAGGATCACATGATCGAGACCGACGCGGTTGAAGGCATTCTCCAGCGCGAGCACTCCCTGAATTTCATACGCCTGAATCGCAGCGGTCAGAACATCATGCACGGACAGCGGCGGCTTGCCACCGGCGGCTCGCTGCCGGCTGAGATAGTCGGCCGTCGCCAAGATGCCGCCGAAGTTGTCGGACGGATGTCCCCACTCGGCCGCCAGCCAGGTGTCGTTGTAATCCAGCCAGCGGATCATCGTGCCGAGATTGAACGCCGCCTGCATGGGGTCCAGCTTCCAATCCGTGCCGATTACGCGAGACCCGCTGAGCAACACCGCGTTCGGCACAACCGGTCCCAGCAGCTTCGTACATTCGGGAAAGTTCAGAGCCAGCAGCGCGCAGCCCAGGCTGTCCATGAGACACAGCCGAGCGGTTGCTTGGACTTCGTCGCTCCGCATCGAATCGGTCGTCACGAAGTCGGCAATCTCAGCCAGCAGGGCATCCGGGGGGAAAGATGAACTCAGGGGCATATTCGGCCTGACTGTAGCCCGAGCCTTTGTGGGTCGGTCGATGTCTGTATTTTGGAGAAATCCTCCAGGCCACAAGGGTCTGGGCTACGGGGCTCGTGAAATGCGGTCGCACCAACGCATCCCTGCGGCGTGCGGAATATACTGCTCGCCGATCGTTTTGTCGGTCGCGGTCGCAGGTGAAACATGCACGCTTCTGCTTCAACCAATTCTCCCGGCCAACTCTTTCGCGCCGCTGTGGACGCCGAGCGTCCGTTGCAGGTCGTCGGAACAATCAACGCCTACTGCGCGTTGCTGGCCGAGCAAGCCGGGTTTCGTTCGCTCTATCTTTCCGGAGCCGGCGTCGCAAATGCCTCGTTCGGCGTCCCGGATGTCGGGATCACGACGCTCGCCGATGTCGTGGAAGATGCTCGCCGCATCACCAGCGCGACGTCGTTGCCGTTGCTGGTCGATGTCGATACCGGTTTCGGCGACATGGCTCAGACCGTGCGCGAGATGATCCGCGTTGGCGTCGCCGCCATTCATCTGGAAGACCAAGTCGATCGCAAACGCTGCGGACATCTCCCCGGTAAACAATTGGTTTCAGCTGGCGAGATGGTTGCCCGCGTGAAATCGGCGGTCGATGCGCGCTCTGATTCCGGCTTCGTCGTGATGGCTCGCACCGACGCGGCATCGGTCGAAGGGTTGCCCGCTGCGATAGACCGAGTCGGGCAATACGTCGCCGCCGGAGCCGACATGATCTTCGCCGAGGCTCTGACCACGCTGGATGAATACCGCCAGTTCACGGCTGCTGTTCGCGTGCCCGTGTTGGCGAATCTGACCGAGTTCGGCAAGACACCACTGTTCACGCTCGACGAGTTGCGAGAAGCCGGAGTGCGGCTGGCACTGTACCCACTGACTGCGTTTCGCGCGATGAGCGCCGCGGCAGTGATGACCTACGACACTCTGCGACAATGCGGCACTCAACGCGACCTGATCCACCAGTTGCAATCGCGTGCCGAGCTGTATGACGTCTTGAATTATCACCCGTAGGTCAGGCTTTCTAGCCTGACCGAAATTGGCAACACGACCTCAACCGACCACCTGGTCAGCCTGGAATGGCTGACCTACTTCGGAGACCAATCATGAGCGGACCAACCAACACTGCCGGCCTCGCAGGCATCGTCGCCGGCCAGACGGCCCTGAGCACCGTCGGCAAAGAAGGAGTCGGCCTGACTTATCGCGGGTACTCGATCGAAGACCTCGCCGAGCACGCGATCTTTGAAGAGGTTGCCTGGCTGCTGCTGTACGGCGAACTGCCCAAGCAATACGAGTTGGACGAGTTCCTGTCCCGTCTGCAATCGCAGCGCTGGTTGCCCGCGCAGTTGAAAGCGGTCCTCGCACAACTGCCGGAGTCGGCACACCCGATGGACGTGTTGCGCACGGCTTGCTCGGCTCTCGGCTGTCTGGAACCGGAACAATCCGCTGCTGATCAGTTTCGCGTCGCCGAGCGATTGCTGGCGATCTTCCCGTCGGCGCTCGCGTACTGGCATCACTTCGCTCGGTCGGGAAACCGCATCGAAACAGAATCGCCGGAGCCGACGATGGCCGGTCACTTCCTGCACCTGCTGCACGGGGTTCAGCCCTCGGCCGAGCATCGCCGAGCATTGGATGCGTCGTTCACGCTCTACGCCGAGCACGAATTCAACGCCTCGACGTTCGCTGCGCGAGTCACCGCTTCGACGCTTTCGGACATGTACTCAACGATCACATCGGGCATCGGCACGCTCCGCGGCCCGCTGCACGGCGGAGCCAACGAGCAGGCGATGGAGTTCATCGAACGCTTCACCGATCCCGATCAGGCCGAACAAGGAGTGCTCGCCGCTCTGAACCGCAAAGAGAAGATTATGGGCTTCGGCCACCGCGTCTATCGGGACCGCGACCCGCGATCTGACGTCATCAAGGAATGGAGCCGACGCTTGTCACAAGCCGCTGGCGACACGCAACTGTTCCCTGTCTCGGAACGGATCGAGCAAGTTTTGCGTCGCGAGAAGAAACTGTTTCCGAATCTCGATTTCTACGCGGCATCGGCGTATCGGTTTCTCGGCATCCCGACTTTGCTGTTCACGCCGCTATTCGTCTTCGCCCGCACAGCCGGATGGGCGGCGCACGTCATCGAACAACGAGCCGACAATCGCCTGATCCGCCCGACGGCCGATTACATCGGCCCGACGACTCGACCGTTCCGTCCGATCACCCAGCGCTGACAAAGTAGGGCGGCCTCATGAGGCTGACAGCCCAGGAAGCTCTTCAGCGACAAACTGTCAGAACACCGCCAGGCGATCCCGCGTTGTGAGTCGATGTCCTCGAAGTCGCCGACCATCAGCATCCGAAAATATCGCCCCGGAGCAATCGATCCACGGCCCTTCTGGGAGTAGTGCGGCCGACAGAGTTGCTCCAACCACGCGTCGAACCCGGCCTCTGCCAGCAGTTCATTCACCCGCTCATAAAACACATGCCGAGGCGTCTGCGACAACTCCTCGGTCGCAATCCAAAACTCTTGCTGCTGCTCCGTCCGCCAATGTCCCATCGCCATTCCAAACTCCTCCGGCTCGCGAGTCCCTCAATGCCGCAGATCATGGAACCCTGTCACAAACGTCAAGACAACGACAGCTTTTTCAACAGGCTGCTAAAGTCGTCCTGTCTGAGGCTCCTGTTTGAGAGGTGATGATTCGTCACAAAAACACCACTTTCCCGTCAGAGCCTCAGACGATTATCCCCATCTACGATTTGTCGGCATTCGCGAATGACCGTGCCTTGATAGCGTCTCATTTCTTGGAGATCGTCTCATTGAGATTCAGCAGCACGCGAGCGGTCAGCGTCCACGCGGCGGCGTCTTGTGGAGTCGTGTGGGCCGGCAGTGTGGGAAGCAGGGCCGGATCGCCGGTCGCAATCTCGCGCGGGTTCAGCCAGCCCTCGGCCAGGCGTTGGCGGCGCGACTTCAACAAGTCCAGAATAGAGTCGCGCTCCTTGACCGTCGGTTGTCGCGAGGTGCATAAAAGGAAGGCGTAGTCGGCGCGGCGCGCATCGTCTTTGCCGCCTTCACGCAGCACTCGCAACGCAAGGGCGCGGGCGGCTTCCACGAAGATCGGCTCGTTCAAACTCGTCAGTGCCGCGAGCGGAGTGTTGGAGAGCACACGGCGAGCACAAGCGAAATCACTGTTCGGGGCATCGAAGTTTGACATCACCGGATCGGGCATCGAGCGTTTGCGAAATCCATACAGCGTGCGACGGTATCGTTCCGGCCCTTCCGCCGGCTTCCAGTAACCGGGGTAGGTGAAGTTGTAGTCCAGCACGTTTTGCGGCACCGGCGGAATGATGCTCGGACCGCCCAGCTTGTGCGTGATCAGGCCCGACACACTAAGAGCAATGTCTCGCACGACCTCCGCATCGGCTCGAAAGCGAGGGCCGCGCGCTAGCCAGACGTTGCGCGGGTCGCGTTCCCGCAGCGCTGCGGATGCCTCGGACGACTGTCGATACGTGGCGCTGGTGACGATGGTTCGAATCAAGTGCTTTTGACTCCAGCCGTGCTCCATGAAATCGACGGCCAGCCAGTCGAGCAGTTCGCGATATTCCGGAACCGGCGCTCGCGTGCCGAAATCTTCGGGAGTCTCGACCAGTCCCGCGCCGAAGAGCGACTGCCAGATGCGATTCACGGCGACGCGCGCCGTCAGCGGAGACCGGGGATCGGTCAGCCAGCGAGCAAACCCCAGCCGATCGCGCGGCGCATCGTCCGGGAACGGATGAAACGCGGCCGGAGTGTGCGGCTTCACGACACGCAACGGCTGATCCCAGTTGCCTCGGTCCAACACTTGCGTATTGCGGCGGTGAGTTGGTTCCTGTTCGGCCATGTGCAGGATCGATGTGGCGGCTTGTGGAAAAGAATTCCAGAGGGATTCGATTTCGTCATTGATCGGCTTCGCTTCGGCGACGCTCGTCCGCCAGGCAGCGAACAGAACAGTATTTTGTTCGGAGGTCCGCGCTGTGGCCGGAGTTTGCAGCGCCAACATCGCGGCGTGGTTGACTGGCGGTGCCACAGGAGCGGGTTGCCTTGTGATGCTGAATCGACAACAACCCAGCATGTCAGTCATTCGCCAGGCAATTTTCAGTTCTGTTCCTTCAGGAACATCCAGCGGTTTCTCAAACTGTAGCACCGCGACGGACGGCTGATTGCGACGGCCGATGCCTCGATCGGCGGTCCAGGTGGTGTCGTCCGTGCCGTCGATCAGATACGCGACGGGGCCGCTGGCCTTCTTGCCGTCGGCCTGTTTGGTTTCGGGCTGAGAAAAGTCGGCCGTGGCGTTCACGAGTTTCACTTTCTCCCAATCCTTGCTCCCCGGCTTTCTGGCAAAAGTCTCCATTTCGTTGATAGCCCATGTCCCCAAGCGGTTGCGTCCCGGACCGTTGTGCGGCAGGTCACGATGGTTGAGCGCTTCCAGACGCAATCCCGTCGCGCCGTTCAGTGCGGGTGCCGAGATCAGGAACACGTCGTTGCTGGTGTGTCCCTTCATCAGCAGCGATTGATCGGCTTCCTGCGTCGGATGATTCAGGCCGCTGATGGTCTCCAATACCGTCGCAATCAGCGGTTCCCACGCGATTGGCTGTTTCAACAGCGTTTGCTCCCAAGCCGCGAATTCCTGTTCCCACTGTGGCCGAGCGGTGCGCAGCCGCCGCTCGGCGTCACGAATCTTTGCGTGAATCTCGACGATCTGTTTTTGCTGCTCCGGCGAATAGACCCACGACTGCGCTTCGTACGACGAATTCAGGAACGCGAACATGCCGTAGTATTCGTCGTGCGTCAGCGGATCAAACTTGTGCGTATGGCATTGAGCACATTGCGTCGTCAGCCCAAGTACCGCTTTGCCGAGGCAGTCCATGCGGTCGAACATTTCCACCATGCGGAACTGCTCGGGGATGATCGCCCCTTCCTCGTTGATCATGCTGTTGCGCAGGAATCCCGTGGCGATGATCTGCTGCTGAGTCGTCCCCGGCAGCAAGTCCCCCGCCAATTGCTCGATGAGAAACCGATCGTAGGGCAGGTCGCGATTGAGCGCATCCACCACCCAGTCGCGCCACATCCACTGTTCTCGCGGCAGGTCTTTCTCATATCCGTTGGTGTCGGAATACCGCGCGACGTCGAGCCAGTGCCGTGCCCACTTTTCTCCAAACCGTTCGCTATTCAGCAGCGTTTCGACCGTGGCCTCAAAGCCGCGTTGCTCGAAAGCTGCCAGTTCGTCGGGTGCAGGAGGCAAGCCGATCAAATCGAGAGACACGCGACGGCAGAGCGCCGCCGATATTGCAGCCGGCGACAAAGAAAGATTCCGTTCTTTCAATCGAGACACGACGAAAGCATCGACAGGATGAGCCACATCCACGTCCGGCAACTTCACCTTGAGCGGCGCGGTGAACGACCAGTGCGATTCGTAGTTGGCACCCTCTTTGACCCAGCGTGTCAACACATCGATTTGTTTCGCCGACAGCGGTTTCTTGTGGCGCTGTGGTGGCATCACGACGTCGGCGTCGGTCGAAGTGATGCGACGGATCAATTCGCTCTTTTCCGGCTGGCCGGGGACGATCGCCGCCCTCCCCGATTCGCCCCCTTTCAGAGCGCTATCACGCAGATCGAGCCGCAAGCTGCTCTTGCGCACGGCCGCATCCACGCCGTGACAGAGCGCACAGTGCTCCGCGAGGATCGGTTGGATGTCGCGATTGAACTGCACACGCTCATCGGTTCAGCCGGTCGCCCCAGCGAGAAGGCACAACGCGACGGAGAGCAGCTTTTTGCCAATCGAGTTCATTCCAGTGCTCCTAGAAGTGGCTCCGGTTCTCGACGATCTGATGAACCGGACGGATCACGACAGAATCTGCTTCACGACTTGGCCATGCACGTCGGTGAGTCTGTAGTCGCGGCCACCGTGGCGAAAGGTTAGCCGTTCGTGATCGAAACCCATCTGATACAGGATCGTGGCATGCAGGTCGTGGACGTGGACCTTGTCTTGCACCGAGTGCCAACCGTATTCGTCGGTCGCTCCGTGCACCATGCCGCCGCGAATGCCTCCGCCAGCCAGCCACATCGTGAAGCCGAAGGGATGATGTTCGCGTCCGTTGTTTCCTTCGGCCGTCGGGGTGCGACCGAACTCGCCACCCCACAGCACCAGCGTGTCATCGAGCAGGCCGCGTGATTTCAAATCGGTCAGCAGCGCGGCGATTGGCTGGTCAACCGCTTGGCAGCGTTTGGGAAGATTCTCGCGCAGGCCGCCGTGATGATCCCAAGCGTTGTTCTGCGGCGCATCGAAGAGTTGTACGAACCGCACGCCCCGTTCGACCAGTCGCCGAGCGAGCAAACACTGCTTCCCGAAGAGTTCTGTCGCCGGCTGGTCGGTGCCGTACAGCTTCTGAGTCGCCTCGCTCTCGCGCGAGATGTCGAACGCCTCGGGCGCTTCGCGCTGCATGCGAAATGCCAGCTCGAACGATGCGATCCGCGCATCGAGTTGGCTGTCGAGGACTCGGTCGCGTTTGTGGAGTTCGTTCAGCCGGGCGAGCGTGTCGAGTTTCTGCCGCTGACGTTCGGGCGAGCCTGACGGATCGCCGAGGTTCGCGATCGGATTCTTCAGATCGCGGACCAGCGTCCCTTGATAGGCGCTCGGCAGGAAGCTCGACGCCCAGAGTTGTGCTCCCTGAAAGACCGCTGCCGGACTGACCACGACGAAGCCGGGAAGGTTTTGATTCTCGGTGCCGAGTCCGTAGGTCAGCCACGATCCAAGACTCGGCCGCGAGAAGGCTTGCTCGCCGGTACACATTTGGAGCGCCGCGCCGGTGTGATTGATGTTGTCGGCCACCATCGAGCGAATGACGCACAGTTCGTCGATGTGCATCGCCGTGTGCGGCAACAACTCGCTGACTTCGATGCCTGATTCGCCTTGTTTGGAGAACTTCCAGGGTGAAGCGAGCAGGTTGCCGGTCTTGGTCCGTTCGAGCTTCGGTTTTTCAAACGGCAGCGGCTGGCCGTTCTCCGCCGCGAGCCGCGGTTTTGGATCGAACAGGTCAACATGCGAAGGACCACCGGGCATGTAGAGAAAGATGACTCGCTTGGCCTTGGGTGAATGATGCGGCGCGCGGATCCCATAGGGCTGAGCAGCGCGATCGGGTTCGCTCGCCGCCAGCATGTCAGCGAGCGCCAGCAGACCGAATCCACAACCAGTGCGAGCCAGCAGATCGCGTCGCGAGAGCGTGGGTTGATGCGTCATGGTCGTGGCCTCGTATGGAATGTAACCCGAAGCGTCAGCGAGGGCGAAAGCTCCCTGACGCTCCAAGTTCGTAGTCATGTGAAGCGTTCGCCCTCGCTGACGCTTCGGGTTAGTTAGTCGATGTAGATAAACTCGTTGCTGCACAGCAACACATGCGCGAGGTCGGTCCAACCAGCGTCTGCACTGGCCTGTCCCACAAGCTGCCGAGCGATACCGATCTCTTCCTCGTTGGGCGAACGGCTGAAGAGCAGGCGGTAGGCGTGTTGAATCCGCAAGGTCTCGACGTTCGGCGCAGCGTTCGGCACATCACGAATCAGACGCTCCGCCAAGTGCTTGGCCTGGGCGAGCGAGAAAGTGTTGTTGAGCAAGAACAGCGACTGCGGGGCCACCGTGCTGACATTGCGCTTCTCATCGGACGCATCGGGATTGGCCGCATCGAACAACGTCGCAAAGTTACTACGATCCCAGCGGGCCGTCTGCACGTAGAGCGAACGCCGCACGATGGAAACATTGTCGCTCGCCGGTCCACCGCTGGCCGGATCGAGCTGGCCGGTGACGGACAGCATCGCATCACGAATCGCTTCGGCCTCCAAGCGTCGAGCGGCGAATCGTCCCAGCCAACGATTGTCGGGATCGGAAAGGGCTGAGGCTCGAAGGTCGAGGGCTGAGGGTGACGTCGAATTCCCCTCAACCCTCAACCCGAAATCCTCAACCTTTGAGGCTTGCCGGTACGTCGCGGAAAGCACGATGCGGCGATGCAGCTTCTTCAGCGACCAGCCCTCCTCGACAAATCGAGTTGCGAGCCAGTCGAGTAGCGCGGGATGCGACGGCGGTTCCGACAGCAAACCAAAATTGTTCGGCGTGTGGACCAGCCCTTCGCCGAAATGCGACTGCCAGATTCGATTGACGATCACGCGTGCGGTCAGCGGGTTCTCTTTCGACGCAACCCATGCCGCCAGTTCGCGCCGACCGCTCCCGTTCGCGATCGAAGGCTGCTGGTCGCCAGCGAAGAACGACGGCATCCGGCGCGGCACGACTGATCCCAGACGTGTGTAACTGCCGCGAAGATGAATCGGCACATCTTGGATGGCGGGGAACAGTCCGCCGGGGACGCCCCCTTCGCTGACCGCCAATGTCATTGGCGGTTCGGGAGGCAGTTCCTTTTGCAGTCGGTCGCGTCGCTCAATCAGCATCAGCCGAGCGGGATCATCCGGCGGCGGTTTGGGCGACTGCTTGTCCAATTCGGCGAGCTTCGCATTCACTTCCGCGACCTGCTTCACCTGCTGATCCCGCTTGTCAACGACCTCTTGCGGCACGAGCGGCCGACGTTGCAGCGCGATCTCGCCCCCCTTCGTCCCCAGTTCCTTGAGCATCCGCGTGCTGTAAAAGATGCCGGCCAGCGCGTAGTAATCCGACTGCGCCAGCGGATCGAATTTGTGGTCGTGGCAGCGCGAGCATCCGAGCGTCAGGCCGAGAAACGCCTTGCCGACGGTGTCGATTTGATCGTCCACCATGTCGCTGACCATCTTCTCTTTGTCGGCATCGCCGCGATCCCACGCCCCGTTGACGAGGAAGGTCGTCGCGATCAACCCGTCGGTGTAAGGCTGCTTGCCATCGGGTGCGGGAAGCAGATCGCCGGCAATCTGATGCGTGATGAATTGATCGAAAGGGAGGTCGCGGTTGAGAGCCTCGACCACCCAATCGCGATACCGCCACGCTTCGAGCGGTTCGCACACCGGGTTGCGTGCCTTCGGGTCGCCGTCGTGATAATCGGCGTAGCGCACGACATCGAGCCAGTGCCGAGCCCAGCGCTGACCGTAAGCGGGCGATCCGAGGAGCCGATCGACAACGCGCTCGAACGCTTGATCCGAGTTGTCAGCGACGAACGCTTCGGCTTCTTCTGGAATCGGCGGAAGCCCCGTCAGATCAAACGTCACCCGTCGCAACCATACGCGCCGATCCGCAGGCTGAGCCGGCGACATCTCGCGAGCATCCAGTTCCGCCAGAATGAATTGATCGATCTCACCGCGCGGCCACTGGTCGTTTTTCACTGACGGCGGAGTTGTCTGCTTCACCGGCTGAAACGCCCACCAACTCCGCTGCTTGGGAGTCGCTTGGAATTCGCTCGGCCCGCCACCGTCGGTGGTTGGACTTGGCGTTGATGACGACGCCGGCCACAGCGCTCCCAGCGCCACCCACCGCTTGAGCTTGGCGATGTCCGCGTCGGCCAGCTTCTGCTTCGGCGGCATCTTCAGCTCGTCGAGATATCCCACGGCGCGGATCAAACGGCTCTCCTCCGGCTTGCCCGGCACGACCACTGGCCCCGTCTCGCCACCCTTGAGAAGCGTGTCTCGCGACGTGAGCCGCAGACCACCTTCCTGCTTCTTGTCGCCATGACATCCCCAGCAATGTTCGACCAGCAGCGGGCGAATCTGCTTCTCGAAGAACTCGTTGCCTGCGGTCGTCGAATCGTCCGCGAAAATGCGACCGGAATCGGCAACAAACAGCAGGCACAGGATGAGCAATTCTGGACGTTTCCACATCGTGCGTTCCCCTTCTCAAACTGGCTTGACTGACTTTGTGGTCGCGGTTTCAGGATTCCACCAGCGACAGGACTGGCTGGACTCCAGTAATGTCGGCATCGGTCAGACTTTCGTCGCGTCCCTGATGTGGATGCGTGAGCCGAGTGTGATCCAATCCAAACTGTCGCAGCAGCGTGGCGTGGAATTCTCCCACGGCGACGGGTTTGTCGACAATCTTGTAGCCAAACTCATCAGTCGTGCCGTGGGTTAGTCCGGCCTTGAATCCGCCACCGGCGACCAAGGCGGAAAAAGCGTGGCGATTGTGATCGCGTCCATCCTTGCCTTGCGAGACCGGCAAGCGACCAAATTCACCGACCCACAACACGACGGTATCGTCCAGCAAGCCGGTCCGTTTCAAATCCTGAATCAACGCGGCCGAGGGTTGATCGACGTTCCCCGCCACCAAGCGCGTCCCCTGGTTGTGGTTGCTGTGAGTATCCCAAGGATCGCCCGAAACCTTCGTGGCATCGTTGAAGAGCGCGACGAAACGCACGCCGCTTTCGAGCAACCGGCGAGCCATCAGACAGCGTCGGCCGTAGGTGCCCGTGGCCGGATTGTTCATGCCGTAAGCGGCGTGTGTGGCCGCCGTCTCCCGCGCGAGGTCCATCGCGCTGGTGACTTCGTCGCCGATGTTGCCGGCCAAGGCGTTGTTGGCGATCCGCGCATCGAGTTCCGTCAAGTGCGCGTAGCGCCGCTGATGTTGGCGATTCAAGCCATCCAGTAGTGCCAATTGATGGCGCTGCATCTCTTCGCTGACTGCCGCGGGGAGCGCCAAATCGAACAAACCGGGACCGTCGCACCGCAGCGGCGTGCCTTGATAAATGGCCGGGAGAAAACCCGATGACCAGTTGCGAATGCCATCGACTTGGTCGGTGCTCGGACTGCTCAGCACGACATAGGGGGGCAGATTCTGGTTGGGAGTTCCCAATGCGAAGGAGATCCACGATCCGATTGTTGGTCGTCCCAAGCGCGGCTTGCCCGTTTGGAAATGCCGCAGAGCTCCCTCATGGTCATTGACCAGCGTGTGCAGCGAGCGAATCTGACACACGTCGTCGGCACACTGGGCCAGGTGCGGCAACAGCTCGCTGAATTCCATGCCGCAATCGCCGTGCTTGGCAAACTTGAACGGACTGGGCGTGCAGAGGCTGCTGTCTTGCTTGTCGAAGAAAGCTTCAACGCCGCCGGGCAACGGCTTGCCGGCCTGTTTTTCCAGGGCGGGCTTGGGATCGAACAGGTCGATTTGGCTAGGACCGCCATGCTGGAACAGCAACACCATCCGTTGGGCGCGAGGCGAGAAGTGCGTCGCTCGGACACTCACGTCGCGACCCGGTACTGAGGTGCCGGCCAGCGCGGGTTGATCGCCGCAAATCAAGTTCGCCAGACCCATCCAACCCGCGCCCAGCGCGCCGCGCCGAAGCAGTTCTCGACGCGACAGCAACGCCGCCTCGCAAGTCGAACGCTGGAGATGATTGTGATTCATGGCAGCTTCCTCATTGCACTTGGATGAACTCGTTGGTCGCCAGCAGCATCCGGCAGAAATCGGCCAGTGCCGCCCGATCGGCGTTTTGCGGATCAGCTTGCGCTCGTAGCGCCGATTGCCGCCGCAGGAACTCGCCGCAACGTTGCAGTTCCGCGGCGTCAGGCTCGCGCGCGAGGGCCACGCGAAACGCTTGTCGGATGCGCGCGTCCGGTTCCGGTCCGGCTTCACGCTCGACGCGCGCGGCAAAGTCGCGACCCATCTGCACGGCAAAGTCGCCGTTGAGCATTGCCAGCGATTGTGCCACGACTGTCGCCGTGGACCGCGCGACACAGTTGGGTTCCGGTGCGGCTTGATCGAACACTTGCAAGAACGCCAGCGGCTGCGAGCGGCGATGTCGAATGTAAATGCTGCGACGATCCACCTCGTGCGGGCCGTTGCCTATCGGCGCGGGAAGCACGATCTGACGAGTGCCCGGATCGACAGACTCGATGGCCGGCCCACCTGGTTTGAGGTTGATCGTGCCGGCCGCTGCCAACAGGCAATCGCGGATCAACTCGGCATCCAGACGATGAGCTGGAAATCGACCGTACCACAAATTTTCGGGATCGCGTTCGACCGTCGGTCCCTCGGGGACGCTGGTCTGCCGATACGTTTTCGAGAGCACGATTTCCCGATGGATCGGTTTCAATCGCCAGCCGTTATCGACCAACTTGGCCGCCAGCCATTCGAGCAGTTCCGGATGCGTCGGCCGCACGCCGCTTGCGCCGAAGTTCTCAGGCGTGGGGACCAAGCCCTGGCCGAAGTGACCGCGCCACAGCCGATCGACCTCGACTCGCGCCAACAGCGCGGCCGCGCGCGAACCGGGGCGAGTCGCCCACCGCGCGAACGCCAATCGACGGCCGGTGGTTTTTGCGCCCGTGAGCGGAGGCTCAATCGGCATCGCGTTGTCAGCATCGACCAACACCGAGAGCGGCCCCGGATCAATTGCTGGGCCGTGCTGAAAGTAATCTCCGCGCTTGAGCAACGGGACCACGGGCGGTTGATCGGAGAGGTCGGTGGTCCAAGCGATCCGCTCCGGTTCAGCCATGCGCCGTTTCTCGACCGCCGCGATCGCCTCGGTCAATTGCCGTTTTCGCTCGGCCAGCTTTTCGTTGAACGCCGCTTGAGCAACAGCCGCTTCCTCTGCCACTGGCAGCGAGCTTTCGATGACCACATTGTCGACTACGAAGCTGCGCGAGCAGCACAGTTCGAACCCGAATCCACCATCCGGCAGTTGCTCGGCTTTGAGATGCTGCGTCGGTTGTTCCGGCTGACCATCAACCAGATGTTCGAGCAAGAACTGGTCGTCCCCGATGCGAGTGATCCGCACGCCGAAATTGTGTCCGGCCGAGTAGCCGGTCTTGCCGAGAACTCCTGTTCCGCGCTGATCTTTGCCGGGATAGTCGAGATTGACCGTCGCGCCGCCAGCCGGGTTGCCGTCGAACAGAATGTTGCCTTGGGGAGTCTGACCGGAGGACGCATCGCCGCTGTCATCGTAATCGTGCAGTGCGATGTAGTAGCCGACCCGTTCCGCCGGTTTGCCCTCCGGCCCGCGCAGATCGACCAGATCAAAGGTCGCCTGAATCCAATCTCCGACACGATTCGGGGTCCAATCAAGAGCCTGCTTCGTGACCAACCAAACGGTATCACCCGGTGGGGCGGCCAGGACTGCCAGTCGGCCCTCCTGAATCTGTGCGGCCGGTCTGTTCTGGCGATCCAATCGGACGGCGGGATTGCCGGCCGGAGTGTCGTCGCCCGGTGCGGTGTCGCTCCATTTCGCGGCGAGCGATGCGCCAGAGAAATCGTCTCGAAACGCGACTAGCCCCGGCAGACGATGCTTGACCACCCACGCACCGAACTCCGCACGCAGCGCGGTGATGTCGCGATCGATCTGCTCGTTGCCGGCTCGCCAAGCCGCGACTTCGGTTGGTCCCGCCGCGTGAATCCAGCGGTCTTTCGGTGGAGTCCAGTTCTTGACATTGAAGGCCGGATAAAAGATGGCCTGCAACGAGTAATAGTCGCGCTGCGGAATCGGATCGAACTTGTGGTTGTGACAACGGGCGCATTCGATCGTCATGCCGAACATGGCCGACATCGTGATCTGCAATTGCGATTCGAGCACCGCGTACCGCTCCATGACACGTGTGATCTCGTTCCCTTCCGTGGTATCGGTCCCATCGGGAGCATTGCGCAGGAAATGCGTGGCGATCAACTTGTCGAGGTCTGCGGTCGAGAGCTGTTGCGTCGCCGGATCGTTGACCAACTCGTCACCGGCTAGTTGCTCCCTCCACCACTGATCGTAGGGCTTGTCGTTGTTCAAGCTGTGAATGACATAATCGCGGTAACGCCAGGCGAGCGGCCGCGGCGTGTCGTGCCGGATGTAGCCGTTGCTGTCGGAATAGCCCACGACGTCGAGCCATTGCCGCCCCCAACGTTCGCCGTAGTGCGACGAGGCCAGCCAGCGATCGACCAGTTTTTCGTAGGCGTCGGGCGCACGGTCGGCGATGAATTTTTCGACCTCCGCCGGAGTTGGCGGCAACCCGATCAAGTCGAGTGACAGCCTCCGAATCAACATTCGACGATCGGCCTCCGCAGCGAACGACAAGCCCCGCGCTTCCAACCGCGCTAGCACGAACCGGTCGATCGGTGAGGTTGTCCGATCAGCGTCCAAGACGGTCGGAGACTCCGGCCGCGCGAGTCGCTGAAACGACCAGAATGTTCGTTCGGCGTTGGTCGGCCCGTCCTCGAAGAACGGGCCTGCGGTCACAGCGGACTGCCCGATGCAGGCAATGAATGCCCAGAACACGGCGATTCGTTTCCGCAGGCTCAGTTGGCTGGCATCGAGACAGGATCGGCTCATCACTCGTCCCAAAAACTAGAAAGTCTTTTGCGCCTCCCGTGTACTTTCGGAGTGCAACATCGGGGAGGCAACTCAATTGGCAAAATGCGCTGCGTCCCCGTTCATCACGTTGCGCGCGACGTGATTCGCTGGTTTGTTCGCTAACGCAGCGGGGCAGTCGGATCGGAGTCCAGGTCGGGCTGCGGCGCATGCGGATAATCGACGGGCTCGTAACGGATCGCCAGCTCGGGAGTCATCAACTTCTCGTGGCTCTGAAATCGTGACGTGAGCACTCGGTCGAGAATGCCGCTGCTCAGCAGAGTTCGTTCTATGGGATAGCTCGGCCGGCCCGTGTGGATCATCCGCTCGATCCCTTTCAGCAGATACGCGAAGTGGGGATGGCGGGGCGTCGTTCTCTCTTCGAATCGAGTGGCCACCGGTGTCGGCTCCCCTTTGAGCGTCAGAGCGGCCGATGTTCCACCGGCAATGCCGGGCAGCATGAAGACGGCTCCGAGCAGGCCATCGAGGTATTGAAATAGATACAAGGCGGACTCCTTGCTTCCGCGAACTTGATCCGGCTGATTGCAGACCCGCGCGAGCGCGGCGTCGAACGTCTTCTTCGAGATCAGGCCGTCATCCAGAGGCTGCCACATCGCGTCCCCTTGCAGGCACTGCACCCATTTCACGCCGGTCTCGGCCCCACGCCGCCGTTCGACAAGACACTGGAAGCTGTCCAGCGCGTGGAATCCATAGATATCCGGGTGCCCATAGCCAATGCCGACCGCGGCCTCGATCTCGCAATTTAGAGGCACAGTCAGGTTGGGATCGCGGTAGGTGACCGCCAGTGAGGAACCGGCCATGAACGGGACTTTCATTTCCTTCGCTCGGTCATACATCCATTTCGCGTCGTCCCATTGAGGCCCCAGGTGTTTGTCGTTGAAGACCGGCACGACACGGCCGCACTTTTTGAAGGTGTCGGTGATTGCCTCGAAGAAGCGGCGGCGCGGATACAGGACCTGCCCCTTGTCGTTCGACGGATAGCTGCCGTGCTCGCCGATGCTGATCACGCCATCGACCGGAATTCGATCGCCACCGACGGTGACGGCTTTCTCAATCGTGTCGAAGAGCGGCACGTCGTACTTCTGCGCCATTGCGCGGCCAATGTCCGTGGCGCTGACCTGCTCGATGTACAACGACGCGAGTTTCAGAGCCGGCCCGGGGCCGCCATCCTGCTGCCAGCCTTCGAGCACTTTGCCGATCAGCACATCGGCGTGAGATCCCTTGAAATAAGTCGTCACCACGGCGGCGACCGACTTCGGCATCTTTGGTTGACCAACATCCGCGACCGAGTGCGTTGCCAGCTCACTCCAAATTGCTGTTGCCGCGGCGCTTGCCAGCCATTCACGGCGATTGAGTCTAGATGGGTCCATTGTGGTTTGATCGCGCCCTTCGAATTGGAGATCAGAAGTCACGACAGTGGCAGCACTTCGCCGTCGCAGATGGGGAAGGAGCGGTTGAGATTATCGTGGATCTCAGCTCGGGGAGAGATGCCGAGGGCTTGGAAAATCGTGGCGTGGACGTCGGGAGGAGTGCAGGGCAGTGCTTTTGGAAACGCTCCCTTGCTGTCGGTGCTGCCGTAGACTTGGCCCCCTTGAATGCCGCCTCCAGCGAAGGCGATGGAGTAGGCGTCGGGATAATGGTCGCGGCCGGCTCCGCCGTTGATGCGCGGGGTGCGGCCGAAATCGGTCAGCACCACGACCAACGTTTCGGCGAGCGTGCCTCGATCGGAAAGATCCTGTAAAAGGGCGGACGTCCCGCGATCGAAGACCGGGAGCAGGCGATTCTTCAGCCGATTGAAGTTGTCGCCGTGCGTGTCCCACATGTCTCCGGCCGCACCGTTGAGGTCTCCGGCGGCGCAGCAGACTTGGACGATCGGCACGCCGGCTTCGGTCAGGCGTCTGGCCAACAACAGGCTCTGACCACCGATGTGCTGGCCGTAGGTCTCGCGCACTTTTGGCGATTCTTTCTCCAAATCATACGCGTGCTTCACGGCCGAGCCGGACAGGATGTCGTTCGCGAGCGTGTGAAAATGTTGGAAGCCATCGTCGCTGCCGGCCGGTCGGTCAAACGGGTGTAGCGCTGCGAGCAATTGCCGTCGCGAAGTCAGCCTCGGCACATCGACTTCGTTGAGGTTCAAAACCTCCGAACCGAGCGTGCGAGAGACTCCGCCAAACGGCTCGCCGCTGGGAGTCCGCATGATGATCGGATCGTATTTGACTCCCAGCCAGCCGCCGTATTCGCCAGCTTGCAGAGTGCCGTTGTCGACCAGCGGATAAGGCAATCGCACAGCGGGCGGAACACCGGGCGGTGCGGCGCGCAGCTTGGAAATCACCGCTGCGATCGACGGCCAATCGTCGCGCAACGGCGGAATGTTTCCGGCTCGCGGCGGCTTGTGCCCGGTCAGGTTCCAGTACATGCCGCGACCATGAGCCGCGTCGTCGTGATGAATCGAACGGATGATCGCCAGTTTGTCGGTGTGGCGCGCCAACAGCGGCATGTGCTCGCCGATTTGAATGCCCGGCACAACCGTCGAGATCGGCGAGAACTCGCCCCGAACTTCGGCCGGAGCATTCGGCTTTAAATCAAACGATTCGAGATGACTGATCCCGCCCCAGAGATAAATGATGATGCAAGACTTGGCTTTCACCGGAATCGAATGACTGTCTGCGGTCGCACTTTGCATCTGTAAGAAATTCGGCAACGACAGCCCGCACATCCCGGCCATCACGCGGCGGCGAGAAAGCGGGATCGCAAACAGCGTTGATCTCGGAAGGTGGTTCATGCGGAACCTGTTGACCTATTCGTGGACGATTAACTGATCCGTCCGGAATAGAGCGGGGCGATCACTTCGCCGTTGAGCAAATGATTCGGCCGTTGCAACGGGTCCATGAGTACCGCGTTGTGATCGACTCCGAGGGCGTTGAACAAGGTCGTGCAGACATCGGCCGGCGACCACGGCCGCGACACCGGGTACGCCGCGTTGGCGTCTGACTGCCCGACGACTTGGCCCCCTCGAACGCCGGCTCCGGCGACGAGTGCCGAGTATACGTGAGCCCAATGGTCGCGACCGGGAATCGTTTGGCCGGGGAGCGTCGAGATGCGTGGCGTCCGGCCGAACTCCCCCATGACGAGCACCAGCGTTTGGTCCAACAGCCCCGTCGATAACAAGTCGTCGATGAGTGCCGCAAGACCTTGATCCAACTGCGGCAGCAGGCGGTTCTTCAGGGCTCCCCAGTTGTCGACATGCGTATCCCACGTTTGCACGATGCCCATCGCCGCTTGCACGATCGGGACTCCCGCTTGCAGCAATCGTCGCGCGAGCAACAGCGACTGGCCGAATTTGTTCCGGCCATAACGATCGCGAACCGGAGCCTCTTCGCGTTGAATGTCGAACGCCTGGGCGACTCGATCGGACGTCAGCAGTGAGAACGCCAAGCCTTGCTGTTCGGCGAACGAATTGGCTCGTCCTTCCGCGTCGAGCGACAGCGGGCTGCGATTCACCGTCTCCAACAACCCGCGCCGCGCCAGCAGCCGAGGAGAGGTGACTCCCGGTTGCAGGCTCAGTGAATCGATGTGGAATTTGGGATCATTGGGATCATGGTTGATCTGCCACGCATCGTGCTTCGGACCGAGGAACCCGGCATGTTGTCCCGGCCAAGTGAG
The DNA here is from genome assembly GCA_945906725.1 of Candidatus Kuenenia stuttgartensis. GTDB lineage: Bacteria > Planctomycetota > Planctomycetia > Planctomycetales > Planctomycetaceae > SXKJ01. The sequence goes on from CAMDRI010000016.1 coordinate 49,469, forward strand.
CGGTCCTTCGATGAAGTAATTCGGCAGTGAAACGCCGATCGGAACGCCGTCGTTGCGTGGCCGGACGTAGCTGAGCGCCGCCGCGAAGTTCGGGAAGTCGTTGCGCGATTCGACGCGATCCAGATCACTGCCGCCGCGCGGAATCGGTGTCGGGCGGCCGGTCAGCGCGACGTGCGTCGCCAGCAGATGATTGTGTTCGAGGTGCGCCAACGAACGGAGCACCGACCAGTGTTTCAGTTGCTGAGCCAGTCGCGGCAGATGCTCGCAAACCTGCACGCCCGGAACTGCGGTTTCGATCGGCGCAAACTCGCCACGGATTTCCACCGGAGCATCCGGTTTTGGATCGAGCATATCCAATTGGCTAGGCCCACCGCTGAGATGGACGATCAAAACCGATTTGGCTCGCCCAGTGGACGACGAGGCGGCGGACACTGAGTTCCGGATCAACGGCAACGCCGTCCCCAAGACACCCGCCGCGCCGACTCGCAGCCAATCACGTCGCACAATTTGGTCATGCGGAGAAATCATCGTTGGTCACCTCGGGTTCCATCTTCACCGAACGGCTGTCAGCCTTGTCCATTCTTGCAGAAACAATGTGTCTTCGCGATATCGTGCATTACTGCGCCAGACAACGCTCGTGGGTTGAAGTGCTCAAAAACCGCTGAACACTTTTCGGATAGACTCCGAGCTATCGACTATTTTTCAGACAAAGCCCATCTCCTTCTTTGCGGTGGTTTTTTTGCTTGGAATCACTGCGTTTCTCACTCATGCCGCAGAGTTCAAACGGCGTCCTGTTCTCTGAGGGTTGAGCGACCGGAAGTTCTGCAAGTCGTTTCCCGCACTCAGTTTCTCTTGGTTCAAACGGTTGCTGACGGACGGGTGCGTTCCAATCGCTTTCCCGCTAAAACAACTGTTTATTTCATCGGCCAATTTCTGCCGCTGTGAGGGTGATCGGCTGTCCGTATGAGCGAACCCAACCGCTACGATGTGACTGTTGTCGAACAAGAGAACCCTATCTCGCCGGGTGACGCTGCGCCCGCTCAACCGCTCAAACAGATTGCTCGCTACCGGATCGAGAAAGTGCTGGGCAAGGGCGGTTTCGGCCTCGTCTATCTGGCCCACGATGAGCAACTAGATCGGCTGGTCGCCATCAAGGTTCCGCACGCCAAGCTGATCTCCAACCCCGAGGATGCGGCGGCGTATTTGACCGAGGCACGCACGGTCGCCAATCTCGATCATCCCGGCATCGTCCCCGTGTATGATGTCGGCAGCACCGAAGACTGTCCCTGCTACGTCGTGTCGAAATACATCGACGGGATCGACCTTTCTGCAAGGATCAAGGAGAGTCGGCTCAAGTACCGGGAAGATGCCGAACTGGTGGCGACGGTGGCCGCAGCGTTGCACTATGCCCATAAGCAGCGGCTAGTGCATCGGGACGTGAAGCTGGCAAATATCTTGATCGGCAAAGTCTGCAGGGCGTACGCGCCATAGATCGTGACAGCGTAGTGGGTTAGGGTTGCGCGAATGAATTGAAGTTATCACAACACGTTCTGGATTTCTTTTTTTCCAGGAGGTGTCGTGAAGAAACAAGCGTGGTCTGACGTGGTGTTGGGAGGTT
>CAMDRI010000017.1 GCA_945906725.1 Candidatus Kuenenia stuttgartensis
TCCGCATGGTCGCCCGACCGACAGGCCGCACAGCCACACTCGTGAACCGCCAATTCCGTTGCCATCGTTCGGCCTCCTTCCTTGGAGTCGCCGGTAGTCTACTTCAGACTGTCTATTTCACGAATCAGTTCTTGGACGGGTTCTTAGCGTGTCATCGCCATTTCCACCGAACAGCGAATCGGCACCATCACCGCCGTCGAGCACGTCGTTTCCAGCCATGCCATTGACGACGTCATTTCCTTGGCCGCCTTCGATCGTGTCGTTGCCGGTTCCGCCGATCAGCGTGTCTTTGAGGCTGCTGCCAAGCACCAAGTCGTCAGCGTCTCCAACCGAAACCGACACGTCTGACAAATTAGTGAAGCTGCTATCGACACCGCTGAGGTCGATCATGTTGTTCAAGCTGCCGGACGCTCCGTTAACCTTCAGCGAAGCGACATTCGCAGCGGGCGTCGTCTGGGCGACATCGTTAATTGTCAAGAGGCCGAAGGCACTGACTCCGATTGTCACGTCGTCGGCGGCGGTCAACGTGACAACGAAGGCCCCCGCCGCGTTGGTCACGTTGACCGCCGGGACGATGCGCTGTTCGAGAAGTTCGGAATGCGCACCCAACGAACGAACTCGACGTGCGGGTGACGACCAACTACGAAGCCAACTCGAAATCAGCATGGTTCTTCCTCGAACTGCGGTAGGCGAAAGTCGTCGAATCATCGACGGTAGCGAACGGAAACGGAACGACGCTATGTCGAATCCAGGTGATATCAACCATCGCGATCGTTCCAGTTGACCGGCTCAAGCGAACGAACTTTGTGGTTCGGGTCATGCCAGTCGTGTCAGTTGTGCGGAGCGCGCCTCCTGCGAGAAAACAAAAAGGGACAGGCGAAATCGCCTGTCCCTGAAAGGTTTCAAATTGTCACACGCCAGCACTAGCCGACGAGTACGGTCCAGGTGGTATCGAGCGAGAAGTCTTCCTTGATTTCGGAGTCGAACCCGATCACCAGGTCGCCCGGATCTTCGCCGCTGCCATCGCCGCCGAGCACGGTGTCCGCGCTGCCTTGGCCATTCACCGTGTCGATACCGGCCTGGCCAGCAACGATATCATTGCCGGCAGCACCCAGCAGATAGTCGGCGCCATTGCCACCCAGGACGGTGTCATTGCCCGCGTTTCCGTTGATGCGGTCGTCACCAGCGCCGCCGAACAGCTTATCGTGGCCATTGCCGCCGTTGATGGTGTCGTTATCGGAAAGAAAATCCGGCGAGTCGACTTCTGGCCCGCCACCGATGATGTCGTCTCCATCCCCCCCGTTGATCGAATCATCTCCGTAAGAGCCAGAGATGAGGTCGTTACCGGCGTCGCCATTCAGAGTGTCGTTACCGTCATCGCTGCCCGGCGTCGCGTTATCTCCTTGCACGACGTCGTCACCCTTGCCCGCAGTGACAAAGTCGCTTCCGTCGCCGCCGATCAAAGTGTCGTTTCCGTCGCTGCCATCCAGACGGTCATCGCCCGATCCGGCATCGACGCTGTCGTTGCCAATCTGGCCTTTGACGTTGTCGTTACCTTCTTCGGTGTAACTATTCGCAGCCGATCCGTCTTCGATGGTTTGTGCACCCAGGACATCATTCCCGGCACCCCCAAGTAGTGCGTCGTCGCCGGCTTGGCCAACAATCGAATCGTTGCCTTCCCCGCCATTCAGGACGTCGTTGCCGGCACCGCCGACGAGGATGTCATTGCCCCGGCCGCCATAGACAACTTGAGTGACCGATGTCAGATCCGATCCGAAAACGGTGTCGTTGCCGCCACCCGCCTGGACCGTCACGCCTGACAAGAGCACCCAGGGACCATCAACCGCAATGCCGCGCAGGTCGATTTCGTTGTCCGCCGTGCTACTGCTGCTAGTGGCTTTGATCGTCAGCTTCTGCACGGAGTTTGCTTTGACTGACTGGTAAATTTTTCCGTCATCGGATGTGGTTGTTCCATCATAAAATCGGGTCTCGTCATCGACGACGAGTTTCAGGTTGATGAACCCATCCCCGTCCGCATCCCCGTCGTCTGTGACCTCGACGTGTTCACTGCCGGTGATCAGAATCGTCACCGAAGTAGTGCCAGAGAGGTTGACGGCCGGAACGACTCGGCGTTCCAAGACTTCTACCGCAGTGACGCCCAGCGGACGGCGCGACCGGCGAATGCGATCGGACGGCATCAATCGAGACCAGTTGCGGAACAACATGTTCATACTCCGAGCGGAAGCTGGGGCATTGAATGCGAATTCCGCCCACGTGTTGACAGTCGCACCGCGGGTCGGAGGAAGGAGCCTAATCAGCAATCGACCGGTGGCAATCCGAAGTTTCCGGTAATTTCTCTCATTGTCCGAGGCAAGTCGAAAGCGGAAAACAGCTTCAATGTTTTCTCTCAGCAAGCCTCAGAAAGCGGTCAGGCAAGCCGTGCGGATCACAAATCTCGCAGCGGTCGTAAGCCGGCTTCAGTCCCGATCAATCCGGCAGAATCGGACCAGCATGTTGCTGATGTAACTTTTCGCGCACTTCGCCATCATTCGACTCATACCGTGCGGCGCTGGCTACGGGCTACCGGAGAAAACTCGGCATCGTGTTTGTCCGAAGCCTGTAGCCTGCTACTCGTCGTCGTCCTCATCGTCCTCATCGTCTTCATAGTCCGGGTGTAGCGGGTCGTCGGGCGAGAAGAAGAAATCGCCGAGTCCCATCGGGACGACATTGTCTCCCAAGGTGGACCGCTTGCGTTCGGCCAGGTCCTTCAAATCGAGTGCCTCTTCGCCGAGGCAGCGATGCAGGCTCTCGCGCCAGGCGGCGTCCTTGCTCAGCGGATGTGTCGGGTCTTGAGCGGCTCGTTTGATGGCGTACCGCAGCACGTTCATGCCGTCGCGGGTTGAGAAATCCAATTTCAATTCGTGAGCCTGCTGCAAGAATTCGACGGTCAGGTTGAGCATCTCGTCGTCGGCGAACGGCAGGTGATATTTCAGGATCGCCAACTCGTCTTCGCGAGCCGGGTGACTCAGTTCTAACGTCGGCTGCAAGCGGCTGAGGATGTAGTCGGGGATCTCGAACGTTGACTCGTCGTCGTTCATCGTGACCGCGCAACGGAAATCGCGGTGGGCCGGAATCGTGATTCCGGCGACGATCGACTCGACGTACCGGCGATGATCGAGCAGCGCGGCGAGGCTTGCCCACGACTTCTCGTTCATGCGGTTGCCTTCGTCGAGAATGCAGATGCCTCCGGTCAGCATCGCCGTGACGAGCGGCGAAGCGTGGTACACGATCTTGCCACTCTCAGCCAGCACTGGTGTGACCAGCAAATCTTCCGGTCGCGTGTCCGACGTGCATTGATAGATGTAGAGCGGCTGCTTTCTTGTGTGTGCTCCTGCGATCCCCAGCGTCGTCTTGCCGATTCCGGGAGCTCCGACCAATCGCGGCGTCAGCGGTAAATCGACGTCATCGACGACCAGCCAACAGGCCAGCAATTGCTTGAGCACTTCGCCCTGTCCGATCCACTGTCCGACGGTCGGATCAGGCTCGGAGAGGAACAATCGCACGCCACTGATTTCCACGGATTTCGACATCGAAAGAAAAGTCCTCTCGCCAATTGAGCGAGCGAGTGTCTCGCCGAAAAGCCAAAATACCTGAGCCGCTGCGAGATTACGGTTTGGATCGCGTGCTTGCAATCACTCACATTTGACGACGTGACCAGCGACCGATGACCGATTCCGACCAGAGCCGATGATGGATACACTCGCCGTGCGATCGCCCTGGAGAGCTTGACGGTCGAGTGGTTGGCGAATGGAATTCGCGTGACCAGGAGGATCGTGATGCAGCCGCAGCAGATGTATCGCAATGTTTCACGTCGACGATTCTTGTCGGGCAGTCTGTGTGCTGGCGGAGCCGGTCTCGCTTTGGGCGATGTTCTGCGTCTGCGATCTCTCGCGGCAGAACAGGGTCGGGTCGCGCCGGACACTTCGGTGATTCAGATTTGGTTGGGAGGCGGGCCGAGTCAATTCGAGACGTTCGATCCCAAGCCACTCGCGCCGGTTGAGATTCGCGGGCCATATCGACCGATCCGGTCAAGAATTCCCGGTGCGCTTGTCTGCGAGATGATGCCGCTGACGGCGGGAGTGCTCGACAAGACGGCCATCATCAAGAGCTTCACGCACCCCTACGACGACCACTTTGGTGTCATGCGTTGGTGCCTGGAAGGTCGCAAGGAACCGGACAAGCGCGAAGGTTATCCATCGGTCGGGTCGATCGCGTCGCGGTTTCGGGGACCACGTCAGCCCGGCATGCCGGCGTACGTCATGCTCGCGGAAGAGCCGGTGATGCATCATCACTTGTTCGACGCGATGGGGCCGGGATATCTCGGAGTGTCGCATTCACCGTTCGCCGTGTTGCAGGATCCGTATCCGAGCGACTTCCAGTTCGATCGTTTGAAGAGCGCGACCAGCAGTCTCGAAATCGCCAACGATGCGACGCTCGACCGAATCAATGATCGCAAGTCGCTGCTCGCGGAGTTGGACCTGCTGCCGCGACGGCTCGATTCCAATCGAGCGCAGGAGGGACTTGATCCGTTCGCGAAGCTCGCGCTTGAGTTGATCACTAGTGCGAAGGCTCGCCAAGCCTTCGATCTCAACGCCGAATCAACCGCGACGCGTGAGCGATACGGATCGCACCGCTGGGGGCAGATGGCCCTGCTGGCTCGGAGGCTCGTCGAATCGGGCGTCACCTTCGTGACGCTCAACACGGCCCCCGACTGCTTGCGCTGGGACTGGCACGTCAGCATCACTCGTGAGAATCGAGCACAACCCGATCCCGGCGGCCCGAACGTTGGCGCCGATTGGAGTTGTCCGCCGCTTGACCGAGCACTCTCCGCACTGATCACCGATCTCAGCGAACGGGAACTCTGCCGCAACGTCCTGCTGGTCGTCTGGGGTGAATTCGGCCGGACTCCGAAAATCAATGTGACCGGCGGCCGCGATCACTGGCCGCGACTCGGCAGCGTGCTGCTCTCGGGCGGAGGACTGAAGATGGGACAAATCATCGGCGAGTCGAGCCGCGACGGCGGCCTCCCGACCGATCGACCGATCAGCCCCAGCGACGTGCTGGCGACGCTCTACAAACACCTCGGCATCGACCCGAACCAGAACGCGGTCAATCTTCAAGGCCGCCCGATTCCGCTGCTGCCCGACGGACAAGTGATCGACGAATTATTCTCCTGATGTCGCGAGGGCTACTAACCCGAAGCGTCCGCGAGGGCGGACGCTTCCAGCGACGATGATAGTGGATTCGAAGTTTTGTGAAGTGTTCGCCCTCGCTGACGCTTCGGGTTAATTGGGGATTTGGAGAATGCCAATGACGAACACACTGACACGCCGCCGGTTCTTGCACACGTCGCTCGGTTCGGCTGGTCTTGCGCTGAACGGTGATTATTTCGCCCGCCATCTCTTCGCGGACGACAAGCCGCGAGCGATGTTGCCCGTCGCTGCGGTGGTCACGGTCTATCACAAGAACTCACATGCCGATGTCATCATCGGCAAGATTCTCGAAGGCTGGACGCAGGAGGGGGGACTCGGGCCGGACTTGAAGCTGGTGTCGATGTTCGTCGATCAAGTCGGTGAGAACGATCTCAGCGGGCCGCTTGCCAAGAAGCATGGGTTCACGATTGCGAAGACGATCGACGAAGCACTCACGCTTGGAACCGATTCGCTCGCGGTCGCCGGAGTGCTGTCGATCGGCGAGCACGGCACTTATCCGAGCGTACCAGGGACGGACCAAGTCCAATATCCCCGGCGGCGGTTCTTCGACGAGATCGTGGCGACGTTCAAGCGGTGCAAGAAAGTTGTCCCGGTCTTCAGCGATAAACACCTCGCGTATGCCTGGGCCGACGCCAAGCACATGTTCGACACGGCGAAGGAACTGCGAATCCCGTTCATGGCCGGTTCGTCGGTGCCGGTCAGTTGGCGGAATCCATCAGCGACGATCCCTATCGGTTCGGAAATCACCGAGGCGATCGCGCTTGGTTATGGTGGCCTCGAATCCTACGGCTTTCATGCGCTCGAAGGGATGCAATGCCTGATGGAGCGTCGCAAAAGGGGTGAGTCCGGGGTCAAGTCGGTGCAGTCGGTCACGGGCGACGGCATCTGGCAAGCGGAGAAAGAGGGTCGTTGGTCCAAGTCGCTGTTCGACTCCCTCGTGGAGTTCTCGCCGACTCCGCAAAACGGCAAGCAGCCGCGTCCCAAAGAGATGGCGAAGGACGCCGTCTTCTATCTCATCGAGTACCGCGATGGCACGAAGGCCACGGTCGCGATGGGGACCGGGTTTTCGCACGAGTTCGCGTGTGCGGTTTCAATTCGTGGAACCGAAAAGCCATTCGCTGTCAATTTTCTCCTGCAGGACGGAGTCCCATTCGGACATTTTGAGCACCTGCTGCGTGCCGTCGAACACATGATTCACTCCGGCCAACCCGCTTACCCCGTCGAACGGACGTTGCTGACGACCGGCATTCTCGATGCCGCGCTGCACAGCCTCGCCGAGCAGAACCAACGACTGCAAACCCCGCAACTGGCGGTAACCTACCAACCCTCCGATTGGTCCTTCCCGAAGGGCCCCCCGCCAGCTCCGCGCTCGGCGTCGTAATCCACAAACCCTTCAACGTCTTGCATGACAGTACGGCTCGGTCCAACACGATTCGCTCGTTTGTGCTATGGGCCGGAATGCCCTATTCACTGAACGACATCCTCAGTTTTGTCTCGCTCAATCTTTGCCCTGAAGGAAGTACAATGTTGCGAATGATTGGTTTGAGTTTGATCGCGATGCTCCCGTTGATTTCAAGTTCTAGTGCTGATGAATCCGCTGCCAAGCCGCTTGTCGAGCAGGTCGTGGCGACCGCTGGTGGCGCGGAGAAGCTGTTGACGCTGTTTCGGTTCCGTGAGCGAGTGCTGATCACCGACGAACCGGCGGCACCAGTCACGGCCGATGAAAAAGAAAATCGTACCTCAGTCGTACAAGTCGGTGGGGACTGGTGGGTCGGAAAGAACAAGCGCGACAAAGACAAAGTGCGAGTGCTGTGTTGGGCCTGGAGTCTGCGGATTCTGCTCAACCGGGAGTCGAAGATCGCAGTGATTCCCGACACGACCATCAGCGAGAAGCCGGCCTTTGGGCTGCGAGTCTCTGGGTCCATCAAGGAACCGATCGATCTCTGGTTCGACAAGGAGACGAAGCGTTTGGTTGCCATCGACTACACCGACACGCGGCACGTTTTCAGCGAATGGAAGAAGACTGACGAAGGGCACAGCTATCCGTCGAAGGTTGTTGGCTATCGCTTTGCCGATCGAGCCAAAGGAATGCTCAACGAGAAGCAATGGTATCAAACCGACATCCTGGAATTGACTCCGTTGAAGGAGTTGCCGGCTGAGCTGAAGCCGTAGCTCGCGATGCCGGTGCTGGCTGCTGCCTGACTCCCAACACTCTCTGAACTACAATGTTTCGCGAAGTCGATTGACCCAAACCGTTCGCACTCAACAACCGGAGTTTCTCATGATTCGACATCTCTTTTCGCTAATCACCGTAGCCGTCTTGGGAGTGGTGTGCTCGGACACGAGTGCTCGTGCCGCAGACCTTATTCGCATTGGCATTCTGGGAATCGATAACTACGGGTCAGTGGCCTACACCGAATTCCTCAACAAGCCGCACGCCGAAGGAGTCTTTGAAGGAATGCGAGTGGTCGCAGCGTACCCGGTCGGCAGCGACGACTATCCCGATAGCGCGAAGCTGGGAGCACAGTGGAAAGACCAGCTCTCGAAAATGTATCAGAATCCGAAAGACCCGAAGGACGCAGTGCCGCCGATCGAATGGGTGGATTCGCTCGAAGCACTGTTGGCGAAAGTGGATTGCGTGATGATTTTCAGCTTGGACGCTCGGCTGCATCGCAAGCAAGCGGAGCCGGTGTTGCGAGCCGGCAAGAAATTATTCATCGGCCGACCGCTGGCGTCGTCGCCGGAAGACGCGGTAGCGATCATGAAGCTCGCCGCCGAAACGAAGACGCCGTGTTGGAGCAGTTCACAGCATCGGTTCAGCACAGGCTTCGCCGGGATGGTCAATCATCCAGAAGTCGGTAAGGTCATCGGTTGTGACGTTTACGGTGGGTGGGATCCGAAAGCTCCCGAAGCGGACAAGTTTTGGCGTCCGCTGCACAGCCTCGAAACGCTCTACACGATTATGGGCGGGCCGGGAGTCGTGTCGGTGACGTGTGCTTCGACGCCGACCACCGAGTTGATCACCGCTACTTGGAAAGATGGTCGAGTTGGCACCTATCGAGGCATCAAAGAAGGAGCGGTCAAGTACAGCGCGACCGTCTTCGGCGACAAAGGAGTCTCGACCGCTGGCATCTACGGCCACGGAATTCCGATCAAAGGGGTCGTCCCCACGAACGACGAATACGTCGGCTACAAACCGCTTGCCACGGAGATCGCGAAGTTCTTCAAGACAGGCCAAGTCCCTGTCCAGCCGGCCGAAACGCTGGAGATTTTCGCGCTGATGCAAGCCGCCGAAGAAAGCAAAGCCAAGAACGGTACCGTCATACCGTTGAAGAACCTTTGGGAAGCCAAGTAGTCCTCTCGCTCCGCGAGAGGAAAGCCGAACGCTTCACGAAGTCGTTTTGACGAATCGCTCACACGAAGCAATCAACCGTCTTTGCGTGCACGGCTGTCCTTTCGTGGAACGACAGGGCTACGTTTGTGCCGCCGAACCCACAGAGCCACCCTTGCTCGGAGAGATCAAAATGTCGCGACAGTTGATTTGGTCGTTGTTGATTGTCGTGCTGTCCGTTCGCGGAGCATCCGCTCAATCTGTGTTTCCCGGCGACGATTGGGAAACGGCCACTCCCGCCAGCCAGGGGATGGACGCCGAAAGTCTTGAGAAAGCCAAGGCTTGGCTGGAGTCGCACAACAGCAAGTCTGGCGTCGTGATTCGCCACGGTCGCATCGTTGCCGAGTGGTATTTCGGTGACGCGACTCGGCAAACGAAGTTCGCTGCGTATTCCACGAGCAAGTCCCTTTCCAGCATGGCGACCGGGTTGGCTATTGCGGATGGCAAGCTGGCTCTCGATCACTCCGTCGGCCGCTACATCCCAGATGCCAGTCCCGAAGGCAAGCGAGCTGTCACCGTGAAGCAACTGCTGAGCATGTCATCAGGAGTCCACAACGATCCGGGGATCGGGCAGCGTGAAGACCTCTTCAGCTATGCGCTGAAAATCGCCCCGATGGATCATGAGCCGGGAGCGAAGTGGGACTACAACAACACCGGACTCGCGCTGCTCAGCCCGGTCTTTCAGAAAGCGACCGGCACCCAGATCGACGAGTTCCTCAACGAGCGTGTATTTCGTCCGATCGGCATCACGGCAGACGACCTGACTTGGGAACGTCGCGAGGGATTGGCATTGTCGTATTCCGGCTGTCACACAACCGCCCGCTCGCTCGGCCGGATCGGGTTGCTGGTGCGGCATCACGGCAAATGGAACGACAAGCAGATCATCCCCGCTTCGTGGTTGAGCGAATCCATCGCGGCATCGCAGGAGCTCAACAAGTCCTACGGCTACCTGTGGTGGAACAACACCACGAACAAGTGGCCCAACGTACCCAGAGACGCCTACGCCGCGCTCGGTAAGTGGGACAACAACATCTTCGTGGTCCCAAGTCTCGACCTGATCGTGATTCGCCAATCAGACCTCGCCCCCGGCAAAGACCATAAAATTGCCGAGTACTATCAGTTGGTCTGCGACACGGTGAAGAAGCCGTGACTGATGTCGTCCGCAGCGCCGAGCGTCACCTCAAGCTGAGGCCAGGTGCTCGATCCGCTGCACCTCTTCGGGCGTCAGACAAAAATCGCAGACATCGAGATCCGCCCGCATGTGCTGGGCGTCGGTGGTCCCGGTCAGCGGCAACATGCCGACATCGAACGCGAAGCGGAAAACAATCTGACTGACGCTCCGCCCGTAGCGTTCGGCAATTGCGGCCAATTCCGGCCGAGCCATCACGTCGCGGTTGGCCGTCAGCAATGAGAAGCCTTGATAGATCAGCTCATTGGAGTCACAGAACTCTCGGATGCGACGATCCCAGTCTCGGCTGGCGTAGCAGCGGTTCTGAACGAAAGAGGGTCGCACGCGTGCCTCCTGACACAATGCCTGAAGCTGCTCCAGCGAGACATTGCTGACTCCGAGCAGACGTGCTCGGCCGCTGTCATGAATGTCCTCCATCGCCCGCCAAGCCGCCCAATCGGCGGCACCCAGCCCGACACGTTGCGTCGGGCCGTGTAGCACATAAGAGTCGATGAACTCGGTCCCCAGATGCTTGAGCGAACTGGCAAACGACTGTTCCACCTGGGTCGAAACGGGAGCCGCCGGATCGTAAGGGAGACGATGATCCTGCCCGGCCCGGAACGTGAACTTGGTTTGCAGAAACAAATCCTCGCGAGCCACCAAACCTGCCGCGATCACCGCCGAGATCGCCTGCCCGACCGCCGCCTCGTCGTAATGCTTCCGCTGGTTCGCGGTATCGATTCCACGAAACCCCTGTCGCACAGCCAACTCGGTGAGACGTCGCGTCTCGCTTTCCTTCCAAGCCGTTCCATACAGGAGTGGAGGAACTCGAACACCAGAGAGTTCCACAATCGGTCGTCGCATTTTGACCTCGATTCTGCCGGAAAAATCGCCTTTGCCAACGCGGCCGACATTGGACAGTCCGGACGCCATCCCGGAAAGCGATCCCCTTGAAGGATACCACCATCTGTGAGAATGCCGGAGCCAATGTGCAGGGCGATCCGCGACTCGCCAAGACCTGGATCGCCAACGAACTCCGCACCCACAACATCTGCTTCCGCGCCGACGAAGTCATCACCACCGGCACGAGCGTAGTCCCATTCTATTGAACTCGGTAACCACCTCCTCGCCGACTTTGGCTGCTTGGGGATTGTGACGACCAAGTTGGTGTGATTGAAATTCGCGCATCCGACCCAATCCTGTGGGTCCATGAGCATTCGATTCATCGCCACTCTCTGACTGCGGCATACCAAATCCAAGGTCGTGATAGGCAGTCGCGCAGACGCTTGATTCTCAATGGTGTGCGGTCCAAGATTCACCCGCGTCGAGTTGAGTGTGCGATAGACGCCCCAGCCGCATCCGCCGCCAGCGACGGATGCGGCACATTGAGGTCAACATGCAAGTCTCGATCGCGCATTTTCTCTTTCTGGTGGCAGGCTTGTTGACCGGTGGTCTCGTGGCATGGCTGCTGTTGAAGAGCAAGCTGGCGCTGGCCGAAGCGAATGGCTCTGCTGTTGGTGAGATCGAACGCACTTCGCTCGCCGAGCAGCTCAAGGCGGCCTCGCAGGACATCACGGATCTCAAGGGACGCTTGGCGCATGCGGATGGACTCGCTCAGGATCTTCAGAACAAATTGAATCTGGCCAGCGGAGAGTGTGCTCAGTCTGTCGATCGTGCCAAGCGGCTGGCTGACGTCGAGAAAGAGCGCGACGGGCTTCTGAACGCTCAGGCCGGATTCCAGGTCATGATCGCCGAACTGAACAACACACTGGACAATGAGAGGACACAGATTCCCGAGAAACTCGCTCTACTTGACGTGGCGCGTGAGCAGTTGAGTAATCAGTTCAAAGTGCTCGCCGGCGAAATTCTTGACAAGACGAGCACGAAGTTTACCGAACAGAACCAGACCAAGCTCGGTGAGTTACTCGATCCGCTTAAGACGCAGCTCACCGAATTCAAGTCCAAGGTGGAAGAGGTCTATGTCAACGAAGGCAAGGACCGCAGCGCGCTGACCGAACAAGTGAAACAGCTCTTGCAACTCAACAACACATTGAGCCAGGACGCACAGAACCTGACTCTCGCTCTCAAGGGGGACCGCAAGGCTCAGGGTAACTGGGGTGAAATCATCCTCGACGACGTCTTGGAGAAAGCCGGCTTGCGGATCGGCCAGCACTACGAACGTCAAGGCAGCGTCAAGAACGAGGACGGGCAGTCACGCGACATCCCCGACGTGGTCATCCACCTGCCCGCCGACCGCCATCTGGTCGTGGACTCCAAACTGACCCTGCCGGATTACAGGGCCTTCGCCGACGCGGCGAACGAAGAGGAACGGACGGCGGCACTCAAGCGGCATCTGAATTCCATTCGCACGCATATCAAGGGCCTGTCTGAGAAGAATTACCAGACGCTCTATGGTCTCAAGTCGCTGGACTTCGTGGTCATGTTCGTCCCACTGGAGCCAGCCTTTATGTTGGCCGTGACCAACGACGGCGAGTTGTTTCAGGACGCCTGGACCAAGAATGTGTTGCTGGTCAGCCCCAGCACGCTGCTATTCGTCGTCCGCACGGTCGCTTACCTGTGGCGGCAGGAAGACCTGAGCCGCAACGCGAAAGAAATCTCAAACCGCGGCGCGGAGCTTTACGACAAGCTAGTCGGCTTTTCCGCCGATCTGCTGAATGTGGGCGAGCGGCTCAAACAAGCGCAGTCCAGCTACAACGAAGCCCGCAGGAAACTCAGCGAGGGTACCGGCAACGTCATCCGTCAGGCCGAGATGCTCAGGAAGCTGGGTGTCCAACCCAACAAGCGTCTTCCCATGACGTTGGTTGAGCCGGCGATGGAAGAACCGCTCGCGGTGCTGACGAATGAATCAACACGGGGAGCAGGATCACAATCTTCGTTGGCTCCGGTCGCGGACACGAATGAGCCACCACCCGCCGGATCGTCGGCCTGCGAGTCACCGGCCACGTAGTTATCGAATTGTTTTGATTCGATCCTCTTTCTCGATACCATCCCGGTTCGATAAACAGTGACTGACCGGCCCGTGCGATGCGGGCGGCTTTTGTTTGATCACTTGCCGAGGCAATGAGATGACCCGCTCCACGAGCAGCGAGCCGAAATCGGCGGCGGCGATGTCGCGACGACATGTTCTTCAAGCGGCGGGGTTGAGCGCATTGCCGCTGGGATTACCGGGGATGGTCGCGGCCGGAGTTGATCCGAAGCGCAGCCTCGGCAAAGGGGCAGCGAAAAAGTCGTGCATCTTCATTCTGCTGTGTGGTGGTCCGAGCCATCTCGATACTTGGGACTTGAAGCCGGAAGCTCCCGACACGATTCGCGGTCCGTATCAGCCGATCCCGACCAAAGTGCCGGGGATGCAGATCAACGAGATGCACACACGGCTGGCGACAATGTCCGACAAGTTCGCACTGATTCGGTCGATGTCACATGTCGGCAACATCAGCAACCACTTCGACGCGATGCACCACCTGCTGAGCGGCCAGGCTCAAGCACCGCTGGATGCGCCGTACATCGGATCGATTTTGTCGAAGGCTCGGCCAGATGAGCGGAGCATGGCACCGTATGTCTGGTTGATCAAATGCGTCGGCGATCCAGTCTTCTGTGCCGTGAACATCGGTAATGGAGGGCATCTCGGCATGATGCACAGCCCGCTGTTCGTCGGCTCCGCAACGAATCATCCGGCGATGCCGACGTTCAAAGCCCCCGACGAATTGATTGCAACCGTTCCGGCCGAGCGAATGCTCGAACGCCGACGATTACTGGACGGTTTGAATCCGACAACGAGTTCCGTGAACGACCAGCGTGCAACGACCGATTGGCAAGACCTGCACGGCCGCGCGTTCGATCTGACGAGCGGCTCGGAAGGCCGTGAGCCGTTTGAATTGCAACGCGAGTCGACTGCCACTCGCGAGCGTTACGGCATGCATCCGCTGGGGCAGAATCTGTTGCTTGCACGCAGGCTGATCGAGTCGGGCGTCGGCTTCGTCACGGTCAACGGCTGGACCGGTCCGTCACCCAACGGAGGCGGCGGACCTCCTGCCTCAAGCTGGGACATGCACGGCGGCGAGATGGGAATGGGTAACGCCTTCGGAAACGGGTCGTACGGCATGGGCTGGTGTTTGCCCTGTCTCGATGAAGCGGTCTCGGCACTGCTGAGCGATCTCACCGATCGCGGCATGTTGGAGAACACGATGGTGGTTGTCACCGGAGAATTCGGGCGCACACCCAACATCAACCAGAACGGCGCTGCCAATCCCGGACGTCAGCACTGGCCTTCTTGCTATTCCACGATCGTCGCCGGCGGTGGCATCCGCGGCGGCCGAGTCTACGGCGAGTCCGACAAGCACGGAGCGTACGTCAAAGATCGCCCAGTTCGTCCGCAGGATCTCGGTGCCACGATCTTCCATTCGTTGGGAGTGCCGCTCGATCTGCGACTGGGCAAAGATGGCTTCACTCGGCCCCTCTCCACGGGCGAACCGCTCGTTGACCTGTTCAGTTGAGCCAGAAATCGCCTCATCGATTTTGAGAACAAGGCCGCTTGCGAGCAGTCGAATAACCCGATCGGAAAACCCCCCGGCCGGAGTCGAACCGGCGACCTAACGTTTAGGAAACCACAGTTCTATGACGGGAGTCCCACTGTTCGTAGTCGCAAGTCTTTATTCCGAAATTGTTTGCGACTACTAATTTTGGATACCTTCCGGCCCTGTCGTATGGATACTCACCATGGATACCTTTTTTGACCATTTTTGAGAGTACCCCCGACAGGGGCTGAACAATAGCGAGATTTCTGCGAAGGAATCGCAGGTTGATCGTCACGACGACGCATTTTCCGACGCATTCTCTGACTCTCGGCTCGTGAAGTTGATTGAAGTCTGGTCGGCGCTCTCGGATGACGTGAGGGACGCGATTCGAGCATTAGCCGATGCGTCGGCAAGTTCTGACTGCGGGAGCGCGGTTCGCTCCGGCCGGGCCGCTTCCGGTGATTCGGCCGGCTGAACGGGGCGATTCTGGCCATGCCGGTCGCTGGTGAATATCAAGGCACTTTACGGAGATACGACGATGGATGAGCCGTCAACAAACGGTGGCAACGGCAGCCGCGACGCTCGCGGGCGATTTGTGAAGGGGAACGCCGGGGGGCCGGGGAATCCGAACATCCAGCATGTTGCAAAGCTGCGCGATGGGTTCCGCTCTGCCTTGGGCGTTTCTGACGTTCGTAAAATATGCAGGAAGCTCGTTGCTATGGCCCTTCAAGGCAACCTCATGGCTGTTCGCGAGGTCTTGGATCGCAGCATCGGCAAGTGCCCGACAGCGGCCGACGATGGCGATGGCGACAGCCAGAAGCTCCTGCCGATTTTTGAGGTCATCGTGAGTAATCGGGACGAAGCACTGCAATTCAGCGCGATTCGCGAACAACTGCGACGGCAAGTCCGTCATGCTGGCCTGCGTGATGCGTCAGTCGGTTTGCCAGCGCCGGCTGATGATTGAAACAGAGTGTCCGCTGCCATAAGCCTTGGAATGAACGGCATACTTATCCTCAGCGGGCAACCGCCGTGAGAGTCTGGGAAAAAAAGTGACGAAGAACGACTTCGCGCTTTTGGATTTGGTGCGAAGGCCATCGCGCGCACAGAACTGGGCTGTATATGTCAATTGACGCACTTTGATCGGCTGGCGTTATGGTCTCCCAAACAAAGGAGCCACTCACGCAAACATTTGACCGGGGCGACACGTCGCACTCAGGAGGACCACGGAAATGAGCGATCTTGCCAACAGGCTGCGAAAAGCCATCATCGACAGCGGCCTGACGCATTACGCCATCGGCAAGCTGTCAGGCGTGGACACCGCCGTCATCGACCGATTCGTGAGCGGCGAACGGGATATCCGTCTCGAAACGGCGGGACGAATCGCAGAGCCACTAGGTTACAAGCTGGCGGCCAACAAATCGGCAAGCTCTCGCCCTTCTCGGTGCGTTTGACGACCGAGCCAAGCGGCGGATTCGTCAGAATCAAGTCGAACTTTCCTTCCGCAAGTTCTGGTTTCTTCGCTTGGATGCGTTGCAGGAAGTCCAACGCATCGTGGCCGAGTTGCCGCTTGTAAGCGTTGGTGATTGAATGCACTGCACGGTGGCCCGCCGTGGCGACGGTTGGCGGGGGTTGCGTGAGCGGCCGTGGATCGGCACTCCGTCGTTTTGAGGGGGGACATTTCAATGATTGAGTTCTCGTGCCCGAAGTGTGGTCGTCCAATCCGTGTTCCAGACGCTGCTGCCGGACAATCTGGACAATGCAAGAATTGTGGAACCTCAATGACAGCTCCGAGGCCAGAGAACTTCGGTGTCCAGCCAATACCTCCAACGGAAGTCAAAGTCGAGGTACACCCGCAACCGGCGAAGGCAAGCAGTCTCGGTATCGGGTCCATCATTCTCGGAATCCTCGCATTGAGTGTCGCATGGGTGCCGTGGTTCGGTTTATACGCCTCACCGTTGGGTGTCTTGGGATTGATTCTCGGAGTGATTGGATTTGTCGTTGCGATGTGGCGAAGTGGGTCGGGGATTGGATTCGCAATTGCAGGTTCGGCGATTTCGGCATTGGCGTTGTTCATTGGATATTCAGTGAACCGCGACATTGTGATTGCTGGATATGAACAAGCACAGGCGGCCATCCGGCGCAGTCAGCAGCGCGGCGACGAAGAAGACTTACAGCAAAATGAACTTGGTGCGGCAAACGATGAAATCGCTGTCGCAAACGCGGACCCGTGGGACAACGCAACAACCGTTGCCGAAGACGACACAGTTCGTGTCGAAGTGGTCAGCGCGGAAATCGGAAGGGTGAAGTCGCGGTCGTTCGGCGAGGATCATTTAACTGAAGACAACTGGCTCAAGATTGTCGTCAGAATCCAAAACCGAACTGAGTCAAAAAAGTTTAGATACATGAGTTGGTGTGATAGCGGTGATCTTAGAAATCGCGCCAAACTCACGGACGACTTGGATAATAAGTACAGTATCTCGTATGAGCGAGACATTGTTGGTCGAACGACAATTGAGTCCGTCTATCCAGATAAGACCATCACGGACCTACTCGTTTTCGAGATTCCCGTTGACAAAGCGAAGTTCTTGAAGCTCGCACTTCCAAAAAATAAATGTGAAGCCGGTGACGGCGAGTTCTTGCTCAAGATTCCGATGCGGCTACTGGCTCGCGAGTCGATTTCGGAAAAGAAACTCCCGGCCATTCCCGACAACGGCCACAAGCAAGAAGCAAAGAAGAATCAGGTTGTCATTGATGTCGATGGCGCGGAACCGCTCGACGAAGTGCTGACGATTCTTGTTGCGGATAGGAGCTACGCCGTTTGGCGAATGACTCCCGAAGTGACCGGCTACTTCCTCGCCGAGTTTGACGAACTCGTGCGACTCGCTCGCAACGCGAAGCCGAACGACGATGGAGTTCGCGTGCGCATTCTGCGCAGCGAATCCGCAAAAGTCTCTGCTTGGCAAAAACTACAAACAGAACTTGTCCAAGCCGGCATCCCCGCCGAGGCGATTGTGTTGACGAAGGATTTGGTGGTGATGAGCGTCAGAAAGGGGACCAGCATGAGGGGCGAATGAGCGTTGAAAAGGGAGCCACCGTTGAGCAGCGATCGGAACCGAGAGGTCTGGTGATGCACGCTCAGGGGCGGGGGTTGCGTGGGCGGTCGTGGATCGGCACTCAGTCGTTTTGAGGGGAACAATTCAATGATTGAGTTCTGGTGCCCGAAGTGTGGTCTTCCAATCCATGTTCCAGACGCTGCTGCCGGACAATCTGGACAATGCAAGAATTGTGGAACATCACAAGTTGTTCCCACTCCCAAGGAATTCGATCAATTGGTCGAACTGATCGAGGCGTCGGCTGTCGTTCCCACTTCCGGCAATTTGCCTGCTCTTGCTCCTGATTGGTGCGAATATCCTGTCTTCGCTCCGCCCCCGCCTACCTTCCCGCCAATGGTTCGGCCAGTTGCCGGTGAACCACCTCAACAACCAACACACGTTGTCACCATCAATGTTGCTCGTGAATCAGGCGCGGCTCATAGTTTGGGGATTGCGTCAATGGTTTTGGGAATCGTCGCGCTGGTCGTGATTTGGATTCCCTTGGTCGGCTTGATGGTGGCTCCGTTGGGAGCGTTGGGATTGTTGCTCGGCGTCGTTGGATCTTTCGTCGCGTGCCGCCGGAACGGATCGGGAATCGGCTATTCGATCGCTGGTGGAGCGATTTCGGCACTCGCGTTGTTAGTTGGATTCTCAGTCAACTATGTCCTGTTCTCTGCGGAAAAAGAATTCGTGAACAGATTCAACGATTTGCAAAACGGCAAGAGCGACCGAGAGCAGGAAGAAGCAAGGGGGCGAGTCGAAAAAGACATGCGTGATCAACACGAGAAGGCCAGAGCCGCTGCGCGTGCCAAGTACGAGGCGTTTCGCAAGATCATACCGCCGGCAGGGGCCACTGGAGCTGCGGTCTATGACAGTTTCCCGGAAGCAGATCGTGCTCAACTTATCCAAGATTGGAAGAATGAAGACGTCGCAATAAAGCAGGCCATTGAATTCCACTTAACGAAACTGCGAAAGATGAAGGAAGGGGCGGCCGGGAGGACTCAGCAGGCAAAGGAACTCGCGAAGTACCGAACCGGACTGGCCCAAAACACGAAGAACAACCCCCCGTACATCAAAAAAGTCGATTGACCCTGCGAGACCATGAGTGAATCAACCATCGGGATATACTGCTGACTCACTGATTGAGACAAAAACGCGGCTAGGCTGATCCCCGAACGGCCGGAAGTCCCTCCGACCCCGCCGCGTTTCTTTTTTAGAAGGGGCACCGCGCGAGGGACCGTGGCGATGAGCAATAGCGACACAGACAATCTATCTCCGAAATTTCGCTGGGAAGACATCACTATCGCTGGCGGAAAAGTCAGCGGCATCACCACAAAAGTTTCTTGGGAGCGGCTGCCTGGCGCTAATGCAAATGAATTGCGGCGTGAAGCAAAATTTCTTCGTGACCGCGCTGTCCGGCGCGATGACGCGACAGCCGCACACGACATTCAACAGGCGGAGATGTACGAACATGACGCCGAGGAGTTAGAGCGTCAACAAGGGTTGTTGCCTGAGTCGGACGTGTTGGCTTGTAGGCCGCCGGTCAACGATTCCGCATTCGATGCCGTCAAGACGTCGCCAGGTGAGAAGGTGCAGAGTGGAAGCCAAGCCGGCGCGATTTCAGACGACGGTGGTGACGGCGATCCGATCGAAGACGCTCTGACCGGGCAAAAGTTGGCGCTCTATCGCTATTTGAAGCCACGGCGACGTCGCACACCGTTCGACATTCTGGCGAAGCTAAAATGCTGGCGTGTTGACCAACCGACCGACGATGCGATCGTGAAAGCATTGAAGCGGCTTCGGGACATTCTCAACAAGATTCCGAACTGTTCAATATCCCTCGTGATTGAGGGCAACAACCGGCGGACCTACTTGGACAGATGAAGGGACAAAGAAAGGGACAATGTTGTCCCCTGGTTTGTCCGAACCCTCTTGTACCGTGCTGACACCCTGCAACATCGCAGGGCGGACAAGAGGAAAAAGAGATGACCGAGCCAGTTCTGAATCGGTTGCCAACGCTCCAAGATGTCGAGCGGGCAATCTCTCTCAATGCCCGTGACGCGGCGTTGCTGCGGTCGCTCCGCGATGCTCTGCGGAAGCGCAAGAAGATCGAAGATGTTGGCCAACGACTCCGCGAACGCGCGGAATGTGTCGTCCGTGAAAGCAAGGTGATGCCATGCTGATTTTGGCACCACCGGCCGAACGGATTGTTGTCATCGTCGTTGACACTCGGCGAAAAACGAACACGGAGATGGAGCCGGATATCGCCTTGTTGCCAGTTCTTGGAATTGAAGCACTGCTCACAGAAGAGCAAATCATCATTCACGAGATGCTGGTCTATTCCGAAAGGTGGGCCGATGGCTTGGTGGTCGTCGGCCAGTTGCGGCAGAAACCATACCTTCGCATCCGCCCGGTTGTCTGTGCGTGGCCGCCAAGCGAAGACGAATCGCGACTGGCACCGTTCATCGCCGAGTTGGTTGAGCAACAGAAACGTGAGGTGTCCCGTGCGTGACGCCTCATTTCTTTCTGCCGCCGACCCGATCACGGTGAAGGCTGAGAACGCAATCGAGCCGCTTGTTGTGTCTCTCGCGACGGCGGCGCGCCTCTTAGGGTGCTCGGACAGACATTTGAGAACTCATCTTTTTGAAATTCCTCACATCCGAATCGGCGGCCGGCTGCTGTTCCGAGTCGAATCGCTCCGTGAGTGGCTCGCGGAGCGCGAATCACAATGAGCGCCGGCTGGGTGAGGGCATCCAAGTCTCGGCCGTGCCGGCTGTGTGGCGGGCCAGACAACTGCGAAGAGATTCGCGGGACACAACAAGGCGAGGTTGGTTGGAATGTTTACTGTGGTCGAGTTTCGGACGGCGCGATTCGCCAGAACGATGGTGGACAGTGGTTGCACTTCGTGCGCGACGATGCCGTCATTGCGGTTCCGCGTCCGATGCCCGAACGAAAGCCAGTCACGTCGCCGAAACCGAACTCGACCTATTGGGCGGGCGTTGTCCAATTCTGTGAAGAAATTGGACGCGACCGATTGCCTGAGTTGGCAACCGTATTGGGTGTCTCGATTGATTCACTGCGGCGGCTGCGAGTTGGTTTCAGCCGCAAGGATGACGCTTGGACGTTTCCAGAACGAAACGCCGCTGGCGAGTTCATTGGCGTCAATCGACGATTTCAAACCGGAGATAAGCAGCGAGCGGCTGGCGCTTCCAGTGGACTCACCTTTGCCGATGACTGGATCGTCGGCGATGGTCCGATCTTTCTTCCTGAAGGTGGCTCGGATGCTGCGGCGGGCCTCACGATGGGACTCAACATGGTTGGCCGTCCGTCGAATGTGGGTGGCGTACCGATGCTTGCCGAGTTGCTCGCACACATTCCGCCGGAGCGGGCCGTCATCGTCATCGGTGAGCGCGACCGCAAGCCACACGACTCGCTCAAGGAAGACGCTCGCAAGCGGCATTCGCCGACGTGCGAAGGATGTTCGATTTGCTTTCCGGGATGGTTCGGAGCGACGCACAGCGCGAAGCAACTCGCCGAGAAGTTGGCTCGGCCGGTGGCGTGGGCGTTTCCGCCGGACGACGCGAAGGATTTGCGAGACTGGTTTCGAGCACATTGCCACGACGCGACAGCGGACGAACTCGGACGGCGGCTTGTTGCTGGATTGAAACTCACAACGGTCGAACCGCCGCGCGTCGAGATCATCGTGCCGGACGAACGAACGGCCATCACGTTGAATGAAGCGAGGGAGCAAATGCACTCTGCCAAGACACAAAGCATCGGCCAACCGGGAATCTATTTGGATCGCTCTCCGACCGGGGCCGGAAAAAGCCACAGCGACATCGCGGCCGTGCGAAAAAACTTGTCGTCAGGCGGACGGTCGCAGATCGTTCTGCCCACTCACAAAAATTGCCGTGAGGCGGAAGCGGAGTTTGAATGCGCCGGCATCAACGCCGTGGAGTATCCGCCACGACTGACGAAGGACACCAAGGACTATCGAGCCAACTGCTGGAATCTGCTCGCCGATGAAGTTGAAGCCGCCGGCTTGCCGGTCGCGCGAACAGTGTGCTGGCAATGCGAGCACAAACATCGTTGCTCCGATCCAGGTCTGTTGGGATTCCCCGAAGGATACCTTGGCCAAATCAACGCGGCGGAGATAGCGGCTGTGAGTCTGGCAACTGGCGCACGCGCGGCGTGGAAAGGGTTGATGTCTTTGTCTGACGGACGCTCGTTTGTGAGCGTTCACGAACAAGCCATCGGCATCCTGCGGCCGACTTCCACTTGTTCGGAATCTGACGTGATGATGGCTCGCCAAGTCTTGGATCGGCTGCTCAATGATCCGAAGTCACTCGACTGGTTTGGAGAGGCGACGCGAAAGGACGAAGACGGAAAAATTGTTCCGAACGAAAAGAGACAACAACGCCGCGATGCGCTTTACGAGTTCACAAAACACTTGGCATCCGTCGCCGATGAAGTCGCCGAGTCGGTTGTCGCAGCGAAACAAACTTGCGAATTCGCCCCAAAGGCGGCAATGCCCAAGTCGTCTGGCATCGAATGGTTGGTCTATTCGGCGGGAAAACGTGACAAGGTTCAGTTTGACGGGCCGGCTTGGAAGGTGCTGTTGGCGCTTGCGTCCGGTGAGACGCATTCTGCTGCGATCATCGTTGGCGAATCGCGCGAAGCTGGCGGGGTTCCGATCATACGGCGAAACGTCTTGGCGGTTTGGCACAATCCGCCACCGTTCGACTCGGCCGCTGTTTGGTTCAATGACGCAACAGCCTCGAAAGAACGACTTGCGTTTGTGCTGGGAACCAAAGTCACCGACAAAACGCCAGAGGGCCGAATCGAACTCGTTCAACGGGCCGTTCAGATTCCGAAAGACATCACGCGGAAAACGTCGGGGAAGACTGTCGCCGGGTTGCTGCGCGGACTGCTGACGGCCGAATCCAGCTTTCTCCGCGTGGGTGTGATTTGTCATCGTCCGCATGTTGAAGCGGTCAAAAGTCTGGGCGGCGAGTTTCAACAGCGCATTGCGAAGGTGTCGTACTTTGGGAGCGGCGACGAAAGAGCGTCCAACGAATGGCACCGCGACTGCGACGCTCTCATTGTGTTGGGGACGCCTCGATTGCCGCCCCAAGCGGTCGAATCATTCTTGATCCAATGCGGCGACGTGGCGGCGGCGACACGGCAACCTGTATGGGAAACCTACAGGTGGCGAGGCGTCACTGAATCCGGCAAGTTGAGGGACGTTGAGGCTCGCGGGTATCGCGATGAAGTCTGGCGAGCGGCCGATCGGGAACTGGTACGAGCCGAGCTGATTCAAGCAATTGGACGCGGGCGTGGGATTCTGGATGACGGCATCCCGGTCATCGTGCTGAGCACTGAGGAATGCGGGCTGAGGCTGGCGGACGCTGACCAGAACTCGTCACCGTTGAGCGAAACGGACGAAAGGCTGCTGGCTGCATTGGACACTCTCTCGCTATCGCCGCCTTTTGGAACGCCGCCAAACGCTAAGAAAGATATCTTAGGGAAAACCGGCGTTCCAAAAGGCGGCGATGCGATGCCGTTCGTCCCGGTGTCCGAGCTGGCGACTCTGATGAAGAAATCAGACAGTTGGCTGCGGGAATTGCTTGGCCGGTTGGAAGGACGCGGGTTGGTCGAACGGGACGGGCAGCGTGGCGGCTGGCGTCGGACGGCTCGGATCGTGCGATTCGATCAAACGACCGGCAAAGACGATTCTTGCTTGGAGAACCTCTCGATTTGAACGCGGGGACGGAGATTCAGACTTTCAAGGGGAGCGGAATGAAGAGGAATGCCAAACAGGTGAACTCGCCTGACGACAAGCTGGCCTTGGACGCATGGGCGCGGGCACTGGTTGAGTTGGGTGAGGGCATTGCTGCTGCACTGGTTCGATCAATTCAACGGCTGGCAGACGATCGGCGCTTGCCGGCTGACGACCGGGCCTTTGCAGAGTCTCAAATTGCAGCACTTCGGAGAGCAGTTCGGGCGGCCGGCTCAAAACGGAAATCTGGCAGGAAAACTTGACACATTCTCTTGAATGGTCGATGATGAGTTTGTATCTTACGCCTGTTGGGTGCCGATTCAGAGCTGGGAACCGATTCAAAGGGCAAAATCATGGCAAAGACAGTCATCGGATATGTGCGAGTTTCGACCAAGGGACAGGGAGCATCGGGACTCGGCTTGGAAGCCCAGCAAGCGGCCATCGAAACCTACGTCACGCAAAACGATGCCAAGGTGCTCCGGCTGTTCGTGGAGATTGAATCGGGGAGAAAGTCGAATCGTCCACAGTTGGCCGCTGCTCTTGCGCACGCCAAGCGGAGTAAGGCGGCGCTGATCGTCGCGAAACTCGACCGCTTGAGCCGCAACGTGGCGTTCCTGTCAGCCTTGATGGAAGCAAAGGTTGATTTTGTCGCCTGCGACAACCCGACTGCAAACAAATTGACGATTCATATTCTTGCTGCCGTTGCGGAAGACGAAGCCCAACGTATCAGCGAACGCACGAAAGCCGCCTTAGCCGCTTACAAGGCTCGTGGCGGCAAACTCGGTGCTGCACGAAGGGAGTGCCGCAACAACCTGACGCTTGAAGCTCGCCAACGTGGAGCCAAGGCCGCTGGCGAAGCGGTTCGCAGCAATGCGGACGCCGCCTACTCCGATTTGGAGCCGCTCTTCCAAGATTTTCAATCACGCAACCTGACGCAACGGGACATCGCGGCTGAACTCAACCAACTTGGCCACACAACCCGACGCGGCAAGCCTTGGAATCAAGTCCAAGTCGGCCGAGTGCTCCAACGCCTGCAAAGCTAATCGTCACGAACCCAAGCGAACAGAATCAGAAAGCCCAACAATGGCCAGCATCAGCACAGACGCAAACGGCAACCGCAAGATTCAATTCACGCACCTGCGGAAGAGGCGGTCGGTTTACGTCGGCAACTTGAAGATGAAGGCAACGGAAACGATCGCTCGCAAGATCGAAGCATTGATTGAGGCGAAGTTCTCGCGATGCGCGCTTGATCCCGAAGTTGCCAAGTGGGTCGGAGACATCTCGGACGAATTGGCTGGCAAACTTGTCGCCGTGGGACTGATCGCTTCGCGCGAAAAACGCCAAGAGGATGCGACGAAGCTCGGCGAGTTCATCGACGCCTATCTAGCCAGTCGAACGGACATCAAGCCGCGAACTCGGATCAATTTCATGCAGGTCCGCCGTGATCTGGTCGCTCGATTCGGCGAAGACAAACCGCTCTGCGATGTGACTCTCGGTGATGCCGATGAATGGCGACGCTGGTTACTCTCCCGTGAAAAGAACAAACTCGGAGACAACACCGTCCGCCGTCACTGCGGCCGGGCCAAGCAACTATTCCGCGCGGCACTCCGCAAACGGCTGATCGCCGAGAACCCATTCGGCGACATGAAAGGTTGCTCGGTCCAAGCCAACAAGGCGCGGGAGTTCTTTGTCAGCCGCGACGTGGCCGCTCAAGTGCTCGCCACGTGTCCCGACCTAGAGTGGCGGCTGATCTTCGCCCTGGCTCGATTTGGCGGCCTACGAACGCCCTCAGAGACGTTGTTGCTCCGCTGGGGCGACATTGATTGGGAGCGGGGCCGAATGACGGTCACAAGCCCGAAGACGGAGCATCACGAGGGCAAGGGGTCGCGTGTCGTCCCGATCTTCCCCGAACTCCGACCGCATTTGGACGAGGCGTACTTTCAAGATTCAGATTCCCCGCGAACCGAATTCGTGATTGCTCGCCGTCGCGACGGCAACGTCAACTGGCGAACTCAACTGGAACGGATCATCCACAAGGCCGGCTTGGTTCCGTGGCCGAAACTGTTCCAAAATCTCCGCAGCACTCGCGAGACCGAATTGACCGAGACGTTTCCGCTCCACGTCGTGACAACATGGTTGGGCAACAGCCAACTGATCGCAGCCAAGCATTACTTGCAGGTCACTGACGAGCACTTCGCCAAGGCGACGCAGAATCCGACGCAGCGAGCAACGGAAATCGCCGACGAAACGGGAAACTATGACAAACGGCCTCTCCGTGAAAACGAAGTGCCCCGGAGTTTCCGGGGCTTTCCTCTAGCTGCCGATACATGCACAAAAAATCAGTACCCCCGACAGGAGTCGAACCTGTGACATCAGCTTTAGGAAAGCTGCGCTCTATCCATCTGAGCTACGGGGGCATGAACCATCTGCACGCCCGACTTGGAACAAGATGTCGGCAATCGCAATTTAGCCGTTTTCGGGTGAGTAGGCCACGTCATCGACCACCAACTCCAACTTGCCCCGATACCCCGCCAACGCTTTCGCCTCCGCATCTGACATGAATCGCAACGATTCCAGTGAGAGCGATTTTCCCTCGTGTTTGCTCAACGCCTTGGCCACGTCAGCGGGCAGGTAAAGAATTCCGTCAAGAACAAGGGAGCCACGGTGCGGGACCAAAGCAGCAGCCGTTGCGACCGAGATCGCCATGACGCCATTGAGTACCAGCAGGCCGGGGAAGGCGCTCAACTCGGCGGCGACTTCGGGGGAGAGATTCGCCAGCCCATTCAGAGAAAGGACCGATCCCCGATACTCGGCAAGGGCAGCGGCGACTTCTGGTGAGATTTCCACCAGACCGCAGAGGCTCAAGTAGCCACCTTTGAATCGGGCAAGTCGTCGTGCGGCTTCTGGTGAAAGGAATTTCAGCGAGTCGAGATAAAGCGGGACTGTGACGCTCTGTTTCAAAATGCGATGTCACAGCGCATATCATCAAGTGAAGGTTTTTCCGTAGAATCATCAAGAGCGATTGTCGAATGAAACGTGCTTATCTGTCAGCCTGTTTGGCCCTGTTGATGGTGACATCGGCGATGGCTGAAGACACGCCGCAACCTTTGTTCGAGTTCACCGGGGCTGATGCTGCCAAGGAATGGCAGACGGTCAATGACGGCGTAACGGGCGGCGTGTCCGAAGGGAAGTTCAAGCTCACCGACAAGAAGACGATGGAGTTCTTCGGCACGCCGTCTTTGGCAAACAATGGTGGCTTTGCTTCTGTGCGGTCAAAAGCCAAGAAACTCGGTCTGGTAAGAGGTGATACGCTGGTCACCAGAGTGAAAGGCGATGGGCGGGAGTATTCGCTGAACCTTTACCTCAACAAGCCGCTGACTGCCTTCTCGTACCGGGCGACGGTGCAGACGAAGAAGGACGAATGGATCGAGGTCAAAGTCCCGCTCGATAAATTTGAGGCGACTTCGTTCGGCAGGACGGTGAAAACCGCCGGTGCGGTGAAGCCGGAAGAGATCAACGCTATCGGTTTCACTCTGGGCGACAAGAAGGCCGGGCCGTTCAAGATGGAGATCGAGTGGATCAAAGTGGAACGGGCGGAGAAGTAACGAGCCGCTGAATCCGAAACGACCGGACCATGACTGACCCCATTCACATGAGCATCCGGGGCGGATGGGTGTGGAATCAGTGGGGCAGGGATTGCATCGTCGTTTATTTAAAGAAAGGCGTGCTGCGGATCGGCACGGACGATGCGTCAAACCTTTGTCGATTTCTGGAAACGAAGATCGCCCACTAAACTGCCTCCGCAATTCTCTCAAGAAAGAAGTTCATGTACGACTTGATCGGCGACATCCACGGCCATGCCGATGAATTGGTCAAACTGTTGAAAGTCCTTGGCTACCAGAAGACGCAAAGCGTTTACGAGCATCCCGAACGCAAGGTGATCTTTCTCGGCGACTTCATTGACCGTGGGCCACAGATTCGCAAAGTGCTCAAGATCGTTCGGCCAATGATCGAGGAAGGAAAAGCTCTGGGCGTCATGGGAAATCATGAATTGAACGCTCTGGCGTTTCACACAGAGCATCGGACCCGTGCTGATGCTTACCTGCGGTCGAGAAGCAACAAGAACATTCTCCAACTCACGGACAAGCACCTGTCCGATGCCATCAACTGGTTTGGGACGTTGCCGATGTGGTTGGACCTAGACGGCCTACGAGTAATTCATGCGTGCTGGGACGATAAGGCCATTGCAACGATCAAATCGGCTCGTCCCAACGACGAAGAGATCACCACAGAGTTCCTGCATTCTGCCTGTCGGAAAGGGAATACTCTTTTCAATTCAGTTGAGATCGTCCTTAAAGGCAAAGAAGCAGCATTGCCGAAGGGCGAGTTTTTCTACGACAAGGACGGCCACACCCAGAAAAACATTCGCACTCGATGGTACTCGCCCCCTGAAGGCCAGACGTATCGGAAGTATGCTCTGCATTCTGACGAGATCGCCATCGACCTGCCGCTCGCACCATCGGTGATTGAAGCAGCGGTTCCGTATCCATCGACTGCCAAGCCCGTGTTTGTTGGCCATTACTGGCTGTCGGCCAATCGTCCCCAAGTTCTCGCCGACAACGTGGCGTGTGTGGACTACAGCGTCGCCAAAGGCGGTTTTTTGTGTGCTTATCGTTGGAACGGTGAGCAGAAGTTGAGCAACGACAATTTTGTGTGGGCTGGGAAAGATCGGACATGACAATCAAACAACATCCCGACGACGACAAGCCGCTGTCCATCGCAGCCGCCAGAGACAAAATCGCCAAGGCGATGAATGATCTGATGGCTGGCAACTATTCGGGACCGATTTCCTTCCGTCTCAAGCCGACGAAGAAGCCCGGCGAAACCTACCCGCTGAAGCTCACTTGGCATCAACGGGAGAGTCTCATCCACTGCACCCGGATCAAGAACAAAATCAAGGAGCGGTTGCAAGAGGCGGGAGAAGGTACGCAGATCGTCGGCGTCACCCGCAAAGAACTCGACCACCTGAACGACGAAATCGGCCAAGCGTCCCCATACGCCCCGCATCCCCACAAAAAGCGGCTCGTGGCGGTGCTGCACAAAGTTGCTGAATTGTTTGCCTCCGACCGAGTGGGGCTATTCGGTGAGGAAACGCCCAAGACCCGCAAGACGGCCCCGAAGAAGGGCGACTTGCTTTACCAATTCAAGATCACGCTGCTCGACATCAAACCGGCGATTTGGCGGCGCTTTCAAGTTCCCGATTGCACCCTTGTCGATCTCCACGAATACATCCAAGCGGCATTGGGCTGGGAGAATTACCACCTGCACCAGTTCGACATCGACGGCGAACGGTACAGCCAACCAGCCCCAGACGGCGACGACTTTGGAATGGACTTCAAAGACGAGACGGACGTGCTGCTGAGCAAGCTGATCCCAAAGTCAGGCCGACCGTCACGATGGATTTACGAGTACGACTTTGGCGATGGCTGGCGGCACGAAGTTTTGTTCGAGGGATTTCCGCCCGCTGAACCGAAGGCGAAATACCCGCTGTGCGTTGAAGGGGAACGAGCCTGTCCACCGGAAGATTGCGGCGGGCCTTATGGCTATGCCGACTTCCTTGAAGCGATCCGCAATCCCAAACACGAAGAGCATGAGAACATGCTGGAATGGATCGGCGGTCGGTTCGATTCCGAAGACTTCGATCCAAAGCAGGCGACCAAGGAAATGAAGAAGGGACTGCGGGATTGGAGAAGCATGAGATAGCCATGCCAAGACGCAAACCCACCGCTGACGAAGCGAAGAATCAAGCCGTCGAGGAGATCGCCGGTCTCGTTGATGCGTTCTGCAAAGAGCATCTAAACGACGAATACGCCGAGCTTTGCCGTAGGCTCACGGAGAAGCTGGGCCGAAAGCGTCCGTCGCCATTGGTGAGCGGCAAGCCGAACACCTGGGCCTGCGGGGTCGTCCGCACGATTGGCTGGGTCAACTTCCTGGATGACCGCAGCCAGAAGCCCCACATGAAACTGACGGCTATCGACAAGGCGTTTGGCGTCGGCGAAAGCACCGGCCAGGGCAAGTCGATGCTGATCCGCAAAATGTTCAAGATCAAGCCAATGGACCCGGAATGGTCGCTTCGCAGCCGGATCGAGCAGAACCCGATGGCCTGGATGATCCTGGTAAACGGTTTCTTGGTGGATGCTCGGTTCTTGAAGCGGGAGTTTCAAGAAGAGGCACTGCGAAAAGGGCTGATCCCGTACATCCCTGAAAGACCGCAGCAGATAGAAGCAGATGAAGAATGACGCCCGGCTTGGGGGCCTGGCGTCCTGTCCTACTCAACCACAACAAGGAGATTTTCAATGGCGACTTTCATCACCAACATCAAGTTCTCGCAACAGGGCATCAAAGACATCGACCACACAACCAAGCGAGCGGCGATCTTCAAGGCTGAGGCGAAGAAGCTGGGTGCGAAGGTCAAGGAAATCTACTGGACCTTGGGCGAACACGACGGCCTACTGATCTTGGAAGCCCCGGATGATGAAACGGCGACCGCTGCCATCCTGCACCTGGGAGCGATGGGTAACGTCCACACGATGACCGTGCGGGCCTTTACCGCCGCCGAGATGGACAAGATCGTCGCCAAGGTGCATGGGGGATGAAACTTGGAACTATTCATCGCTGCAAAGGTTTCAACACAGAGGAGGTCAAAGGTGGCTCAACGCAAGAAATCAAAAACCCCAACCAAACGCAAGATGTCCGAGATGATCTCGGAAATGGCGGTAGGCTTCCTTGGGGTGGGCGATTCGATTGGAGAGCGGCAGAATCGCCTGAACGCCGCCTGTACCGCATGGAATATGGCCTGCGGATCGCCCCTCGTTCGACAGCGACAACTTGACCAATACCGGCAAGGATACCTGCGATTCAATCCCGCCACTTCTCCTGCCGATTTTGCCAACATCCTCAAAGACATGGAATTGCTGATTGAACGGAAGCTCACACTTTTCCCAGATGATAAACGGCAGATCGTCGATGCCAGGGTCGTGAAGGATGGCGACAGCTTCCGCATCGAAGTGGCTTCGGCAGCTTTGGAGTGACTGTGAAGGTTGATGGGCAGGAAGTTCCTCGCTTTCAGCCTTTGGGATCGAGCAGTGAGCAGGTTGGCGGGAGCGTCTCCAACATCTTCGATGACCTCCCGCAGCATATGCCCAAGGAAGTCGTGCAGACGCTCATCGGCAGCCACCATTGATCGTATTCGGATTGAACTCGAAGCCGAGCGATCCACAGAACAGTTTGCCAAACGGAAAGAGTCGGCTGCTCAACGTCGTGAAAAAGTCCAAGCCGAATACGTCGAAGACTTCTTTGGTGCCGTGGTGGAGTTTCTGGCCTTCCATCCAAACTACACCGAGCTTGCCCAGCGGCTCGCTCGTGCGGTGTCCGATCACGCCACACCTGTCGGTAGCGGGACGGTGGCGAGAACCAAACGCATTCCAGTCCAACAACGGGCCGAAGCCGCAGTGATTGCATGGATGCGTCACCAAACAACGGCCTACGATTCCATGCAAATCGCACGGATCAAAGGCAAGCGAAGAGAAGTGCGACGAATGCTTGCTCAACGATCCAAAGAATTGCTGTCGTACTACCGTCGTGGTGATTCGATTTCTGAAGCATGTCCGCTGAAGAAGGCGATGGGGCTTCTACATTGAGTTAAGCGACTGATTAAAAGCAGTGAGAAACTCCTCCGGCGGCTGAGCACCGGACAGCGTGATCTCGTTGTTGATGACGAAGAACGGCACGCTATCCACCCGAAGTCGCCGTGACTGTTCGCCAGCTTCCTTGATTGCATCCATTCCCTCATCGCTGTTCAGCATGGCCTCGGCTCGTTGCCGGTCCAGGCCAGCCTCGGCAACCACGTCGATGATAGTCTGGCGATTGCTGATGTCCCGGCCCTCGGTGAAGTAGGCCACCCACAGCGCGACGAATGTCTTGCCCGTGCCGCACGCCATCACGGCCGTGGCTCGATCCTGTTGAGCAAGTACCGGCAGAGTCGCAGCGAGCGTTCGCTCCTGATACGGCCGAGGCGAACTCTTCTTCCGAACGATTGGCCGGCCATCGAGCCAAATGCGAATCGCGTCGAAGTCTTCGGCGGTCAATGCGTCGAGGTTGGTTCCGCGAATGCTAGAAAAATCTTTCCGCTGCTCAGCGACCTTGGACACATCCTCCGAATTGGTGAACAGCAACCGGTCGTCGCAATGGTCAGTAACTCCAAAGAACGTGGCCGTGTCGCTCCAAGTCAGCGGCGCACGCCCACTACGGAACTTCACTTGATAAGCCCGGCACTTCCCAGAAACCGTTTCGATCACACCGTCCGCACCCACATCACGAGCCGACAGTCGCAACCGTTTGCGCATCGACGGCGGAATTGCCTTGTCTGGCCAAACGTGCTTGGCCATTCCGACACGCTGCGTCGCGAGATACGCCTCCGCAAACACCTCGAAGGCATCACCCTTCTGCTTCTCGTCTGTCAGTACCTCAATTCGCCGCTCAAGCTCAGAGAAGCTCTTTATGCCTGCGAATAGCCCACGCTTGTGGAATTCGACCGTCTTCACATGCCGAGATGCACTCATGTCTTCGACCGGTGGAATGAGTTTCGGAAGCGCACGAAGAAATCAATGACCGGCATCAGCGTAGCGTCTCGACCGTGGTCAAACAGCATGCTGCGTCTTGCAAAGTTTCTGGACTTTGCCGAAGTTCGAGCCGTAGAATCCCCGCCGTTTTCCCGCCTGAGTCCGCGTCGGCGATGGCCGACGTCCTGCCATGTTCGGCCCGCCTCAACATCACAAGGTTTCGGCATGAGGTTTTGCGATCGTCCCTCGTTTGTTCCTCGCAAGGTTTGCGTTCGACCGTGGTTCGCGCTCGGCGTTTTGCTTGGCCTGCTGCTGGCCGGTTGCCAGAACCGCGACGAGATTAAGCGGTACACGGTCAAGAGGTTGCCGCACTCGGAACCCAAAGTGGTTGAAATGCCGCAGCAAGGACCGAAGCCGGCCGGGCACGGCCAAGCGGTAGGCGAGCGAATGCTCGCTGCGATCGCTCCGCAAGGCCGAACATTTTGGGTGTTCAAGCTCATGGGGCCGAAGGAAGCTGCGGCCGAGCAGATGGAGAAATTCCTGAGCCTGATGCAGTCGCTAAAGTTCTCGGAGGATGAGAACTCACCGCCGGAGTGGACGCTGCCCGAAGGCTGGACCGAACGCAAAGACACCGAGAAGGCCGGGACTCGATTCGCCACGCTGATTGTCAAAGGAGATGGCGACGAGATGGCGGTGTCGGTGACTCGGCTGCCGTTCCCGCCGGATCGTCCGGCCGATGGCGTGCCGCTGATGATTGTCAATTTGTGGTGCGAACAACTCGGATTGCCGGAGAAGAAGCAGTCCGACCTCACGGCCAAAGAGCAACCGAAAGACGCCGAAGTTCAGCAGCTTGAGGTCGCCGGGACTCAGGTCACGCTGGTGAATTTCTTGGCGTCGGAGACTCCGGCTTCTCAAGCTCCGATCGCGTCGCCCGGTCAGCCGAAGTGGGCGGTGCCGGAAGGTTGGAAGGAAACAGCGGGCAACCAATTCTCACTGGCGGCCTTCGCGGTCTCGGACGGGAAGATGTCGATCAAGACGACCGTCAGCCGCGCGGGGGGTGACTTGTTGGAGAACCTCAATCGTTGGCGCGGTCAGCTTGGCTTGGAGCCGTGGTCGAAAGACGAGATGACGAAATCCGCCAAAGTTCTATCCGTAGATGACAGCGACGGTACGCTAGTGGATTTCGTTGGCACCGATGCCAAAACCAAAAAGCCGAGCTGTACTATCGGCGTGATCGTGCAGCGCAGTGATTCGGCGTGGTTCTTCAAACTGACCGGCGATGTCGAGTTGGCTCAGCGCGAGAAGGCGAAGTTCGAGGCGTTCGTACAATCCGTGAAATTTGAGTAGCGGCAGGTTTGAAATTTGAAATTTCAGATTTGAAATTTCAGAGACCAATCCTCAGGAGACCAATCATGGCAACTGCAGACTACATCAAGGATCGCTCAGCAACGGAATCGGATATCGCGGTCGGACCGCTGGTCGAGAAACTGATGCGGCCGCTGGCGTCGCTGAAGCTGACGGTGGCGTTGTTGTCGATGGCGACGTTTCTGGTCCTGGCCGGAACGATGGCGCAGGTGAACTCGGACATTTGGGAAGTGGTCGAGAAATACTTCCGCTGCAATCTGGCGTGGATCGACCTGCAAATTTTCTTTCCGCCGTCGTTCTTCCCCAGCAAGCCGAACGTGCCCGATTGGATGGTGATCCCGTTTCCCGGCGGCCGGCTAATTGGTGTCGTGATGTTTTTGAATCTGCTGGCCGCTCACGGCATCCGGTTCAAATCACAGGCGAAGGGAAATCGGCTATGGGCGGGAGTCGGCGTGATCGGACTTGGTCTGCTGACGACGTGGACGGTGGTTGTGAGCGGTTCCAACGCCGACGGACTGCAGAGCGATAGCTGGATCTCGTGGAACGCGATTTGGCTGTTGTTCAAGTTCGTGCTGACGGGGATCTGGGGTTATACGGTCTATGAGACTGTCCGCATCGACTCCTCCGAGAAGAGTGATGCCGAGAGTCGGAAGCCGATTCCGTTTTGGGTCAAAGCGACCGGCT
Organism: Candidatus Kuenenia stuttgartensis; assembly: GCA_945906725.1. Taxonomy (GTDB): domain Bacteria; phylum Planctomycetota; class Planctomycetia; order Planctomycetales; family Planctomycetaceae; genus SXKJ01. The sequence goes on from CAMDRI010000017.1 coordinate 33,909, forward strand.
GCACTGCGGGGGGCCTGCTGTTGGCTTGGTTGTGGGTGTGGGGCAATGTGCTCGACGATTCGTCGATGCGTATTCTGTGGCAGTTGCTGAAGGGGACGCTGTCCGGTGTCGTGCTACTGATCGGCTGTGTGATGGTCTTCAAAAAGCGAGCCGGCATCGTGCTACTGCACGCCGGCATTGGCCTGATGATGTTTAGCGAGTTGCTCGTCGGACTCTTGGCGGTCGAGGGTCAAATCTCGCTCGAAGAAGGGGAGAAGACGAATTACGCCCGTGACATCCGCTCGGCCGAACTGGCAATCATCGAGTCGGCCGGCACGGATTCTGAGACGCACGTCGTTGTTCCGGCATCGCGGCTGGCTCGCGGAATCGGCAAAGATCGGATCGTGAACGATCTGCTGCCATTCGATATCGAAGTCTTGGAATTCCACAAGAATGCTCGCGTTCGGCGGGCTGAAGGTGATACGAAGATTGTCGCGACCGCTGGTATCGGCAAGACAAACGTGTTGGTGCCGATCGAGGCTTCGACCGGTGTCGAAACGGACGGCGACAACGTGGATCGGGCTGGCGCGTATGTGCGGCTCACAAAACGTGCCGGCGGCGAGGAGATCGGGACGTATCTAGTCGGAGTGCATCTCGCCGAACAGAATATTTCTGAGAGCATTGAGATTGGTGACAAGAAGTACGACCTCTCGCTGCGGTTCCGTCGCGACTACAAGCCGTACACAGTCGAGTTGAAGGACGTGGACGGCACGAATTACCTCGGCACAAGCACGGCCCGGAATTACTCGTCCGACATTCGCGTCGTCGATGAATCGCGCGGTAAAGACTTCGAGCATCACGTCTGGATGAACAATCCGCTGCGGTACGCTGGCGAGACATTTTACCAAAGCAGCTACACGCAGGCCGGCGGCAAGGAATACACGACGCTGGCAGTGGTCACGAATAGCGGTTGGATGATTCCCTATGTCGCGTGCATGATTGTGGCGGTGGGAATGCTATTTCAGTTCTCGGTGACGTTGTTGCGATTCCTGGATCGGCGCGATCGCGAATCAAAGACCGCGACGGTCGCTGAATTCGTGAGCGGAGCGGTTCGCTGGACCCCGATCGTGGTGGTCGCGTTCCTGGGATTGTGGGTCGGCAGCAAGGCGAAGCCTCCGGCGTTGAAGTCGAACACCTTCGACTACGCAGCAGTCGGACATTTGCCGGTCGTCGTCGATGGCCGAGTCAAGCCGCTCGATACGTACGCTCGCAACATGTTGCGAATTGTCTCCGGCAGCGAGACGTTCAAGTTTGAATACGAAGAGAACGGAAAAACGAAGACCCGTACCGAACCGGCGATTCGCTGGTTGATGGATATGATCGCTCAGCCGTCAGTGGCGAAGCATCACAAAGTCATCCGCATCGACAATCTGGAAGTGATCAAGGCTCTGAATCTGCAGGCTCGCAAGGGCTTCAGGTACTCGTTGGCGGAAATCATCGCACAACCCGACGAGATAGATGCCAATGGTAAACGGCTCGTGGAAGACAGCGAGACTCGCGTGGCAAAACTGACGAAAAAGGCGGACGAAGCCAGTGCGAAGGACACGAAAAACCTGAGCGTTGAAGATCGCAAGGCGATTGAATTCGATCGCAAATCCGGCTTGTACGGATCGCTGCTTCGCTTCGCGGACACTCCACGCGTCGAAGCCCAGTCGCCACTGGACTTGATGGATCGAGCGGTCGATTTTCACGCCGCACTCAAGCGAAGCCGACTGCCGTTTGTGCTGCCGCCATTGCCCGGTTCGGACGATCAAGATCAGTGGGACTACTTGCCGCTGGCCGAGATTCTGGAACCGATCGACAGTCGGCCGGAACATCGATTTGTCGTCAAAAATGCGACCACTCAAATGGATCAAACCCTTGCCAGTGGTCGAATGCAATTGGCCGGAGACAGGTATTACACGCAGGCTCGCCAGTGGCTCGCGAAACGCTATCCCGATGTCGAGAAGATGGAAGCGAGCAATATCAAAGCACTGACGCAGGGTGATCGCCGGCCAGTCAATCCCGCAGTGGAGGCGTGGCACGACGTCTTGAAGAGCTACGAAGAGGGCAAGTCCTCGGAGTTCAACGCGGCGGTCGCACGGTATCGCGGTTCGTTGCAAGATCGCTCGTTCGGCGGAGTCGGCATGAACCGCATCGGCTTCGAGTGCTTCTTCAACTCCTTCCAGCCGTTCCTGCTGGCGTCGATGCTGTACTTTCTGTCGTTCTTGGTCGCGGGAGCCGGGATGCTGGGCTTCCCACGCCTGCTCAACCGCACGGCGTTCGCGATGATCGTTCTGACGTTCGGGCTGCACATGTTTGCGCTGATCGCGCGGATGATTATTTCGGGACGTCCGCCGGTGACGAATCTGTATTCGACGGCCGTGTTCATCGGCTGGGGGATCGTACTGCTCAGTTTGATTTTTGAACGGGTTTATCGACTCGGAGTCGGCAACATTCTGGCATCGGCCTGCGGGTTCATGACGCTGCTGATTGCACACTTCCTGGGCGGCGACGGCGATACCTTCACGGTGTTGGTCGCGGTGCTCGACACGCAGTTCTGGTTGGCGACGCATGTGACGACGATCAATCTCGGCTACGCGACGACCTTCCTGTCCGGCATGATCGGCTTGATGTACCTCGCGCTGCGGACTCCGATCCGGTTCGCGTTCGCGATGTCCGGGATGGTGGCCGTGGTTTGCCTGTCGCTTCCCAGTCCAATCGCCGAGACGATCGAGTCGTTCACCGAAATCAGTCTCTCAGCCGACGCGGTGAAGTGGGGTGGGCTGCTGGCCGGATTGATGGGCATTGCCGCGTCCGCTTGGGCATCGGTTCGACCGCGCTTCCGCAACGCCGAGCCGCTGACTCCGGAACTGCAAACGAATCTCTCGCGAATGCTGTACGGCACGCTCTGCTTCGGCATCTTCTTCAGCTTCGTCGGCACGGTGCTGGGGGGCTTGTGGGCCGACGACAGTTGGGGCCGCTTCTGGGGCTGGGATCCGAAAGAGAACGGTGCGCTGATCATCGTGCTGTGGAACGCGGTCGTGCTGCACGCTCGCTGGGGCGGCATGGTCAAAGACCGAGGCATGGCGGTGCTGTCGATTGGCGGCAACATCGCGACGGCGTGGTCGTGGTTTGGAGTCAACGAACTTGGCGTCGGCCTGCACAGCTACGGATTCACGGAAGGCATTTTGCTGGCGCTCGCGCTGTTCGTGATCAGCCAACTGGTCGCGATCGTGATCGGTTGCCTGCCGAAGAGTTTCGGTCCATCGGCGAACGCGACGGCGTAGGTGCCGATTGTAAACTTCGTCATTTTGCCTTCCGCGGCCGGGAATGCACGGCCGCGATGGCGTCGAGGTCGAATCCGGACGTCCCCTTGTCGCCCGCACCGTTGTTGATGTCGGTGATGCGGATGAACCGCGCGACCTTCAGGCCAACGTCCTTCAAATCGAACGGATCACCACCGGCTTTTTCTGGGTTCGTCGGGTCGATGTCGTTGTCCTCGACGTTGGCCAGCACCGGATGATGGCCGGCGCAGCCCTTGCGAGTGCCCGTGTCGTACGGAATCTCGTGCCACTCGATCCCGTCGCTGCTCAGTTCGATCTTGGCGAGTTCAAAGAATCCAAGCTTTGGATCGTTGCCGGGGCTTTCCAGAAACGCATTCTCGAAGACCAGCAAGTCCGGGCCGTCCTCATCGACGACCTCGTTATCGACGAATTCCAACGTGATCTTGCCACCTCGGCCCAGCGACAGGACGTGTCCCGACGGAGCCAACTTGCCTCCGCCACGCGGGCCGCCGAGCACGATGTCGGGCAACTTTTTTTCGCCGAAACCGGCACCGGGTCCAGGTTCGAACGAGACGACTCGATCCACGAACGGATCAGGCTTCTTCGGCACGGCGTCGTCCGCGACGACGGCACCGAGAGTGCATAGGCCAATCAGAATCCCTGTCGGGATCATCTTCGGAACCGATCCCACACCACCACTCTGCGAATGAAACATGACCTCTCCCCGGAAGAACTTGAACGGCGAACAAGATAGACTGTCCGCACTGGTGTCGGGTAGTTCGCACTCCCACTCGAATGGCCATTCTCATGACTCAGAGCCTGCCACACACGACCAGCCGTGAATTGCGCTTCGAAAATGGCCTCGCCATCGGCATCAGCAATCGTTGGCATCAGGGGCAATACTGCTCGATCCTGACCGAGGCCGGCATCGTCGGCTGCGGCATCTACGACTTGAAGACTCCCGCAGAGTTCGGCCAGGCGATCGCGATTTGCAAAGGGACTCCGTCGCAGCCGCTGACGGAGCCGGAGGACTTGTTCGAGTCCAAGATTGTCGGCTGCACGCCGAAGGCGGAGTCGTTCGGTATTCGAGTCGGAATGACTGGTCGCGAGGCGGTTGAATTGATGCTGAAAGCGAGTAATTAGAACCGTCCGACGAGCAGATCATGATCCAGTTTCAATTCCCCGAGCTGTTCTTGCTGGCGATTCCGTTGGCGTTCGCTTACCGGCGATGGGGAACGGCGATGGGTTTCACGGGCGTCTTGCGAGTCACGTTGCTGCTGTTGCTGTTGCTGGCGTTGACCGGGCCACGATGGAATCTAGGGGGCGAGGGGATCGACATCGTCGTTGTGGCGGATCGGTCACGATCGTTGCCGGCGAAAGCGAATGAGTCGATTCGGGAATTGATCAAAGACCTCGAACGGAATCGCAAGCGCAGTGACCGGATCGGGCTGGTGACATTCGGCGGCCGAGCGCAAGTTGAGCACACGTTATCTCGCAACAGTGAACTTGGAGCGTACACGCGCGAGGTGTTGCCCGACGGGTCGGATTTGAATGACGCGATTTCGTCGGCGCTCAATTTGGTCGAGCCGACTCGGCCGGCGCGGATTCTGGTTCTGTCGGACGGCGAGGCGAACGGAGCGTCGCCGATGTCGGCGGCGCGGCGTGCTCGCGAGGTGGGCGTGCCGGTGGACTTTCGGTTGTTCGAGCGGAATCGGCTTGGCGATCTGGCGATCGAATCGCTGACGCTGCCGGATACGGTCTCGCCGCGTGAGCCGTTTCAGTTCGCGGTTTGGGTGCAGGCCAGTCGCGAGGCTCACGGAGCAGTCCGCGTGCTGCGCGATGGGCAGGAGATCGCGAAGCTCGAACGGGATTTCGTGACGGGACCGAACCGCGTGCTGTTCCGCGATCTGCTCGAAGAGGGGGGGATCACGAACTACTCGGCCGAGTTGGTCCTCGAAGGGGATCCGCTGGAAGAGAACAACCGCGGCGCGGGAGTCGTGCGGGTCGAGACCGCGCCGCGAGTGCTGGTGCTCAATCGCGATGGGCAGGAGGACAATCTCGTCCGCGCGTTGCAGGCGGCGCGGTTGCCGGTGGATGTCGCGTCGAGCAAGACGCATCCGCTGACTCAGGATTCGCTGGATAAATACCGGGCGGCGATTGTCGAGAACGTTCCAGCGGCGGACTTCGGGCGGCTCAAGATGGAGCGGCTGGCGCAGTGGGTCGAAGACCTCGGCGGCGGTTTGTTGGTGACGGGCGGCGAGCGAAGCTTCGGCGTCGGCGGCTACTTCAAGAGTCCGCTGGATGACCTCTTGCCGGTTTCGATGCAGTTGCGCGAGGAGCATCGCAAGAACCGCGTTGCGATCGCTATCGCGCTCGATCGGTCTGGGAGCATGTCCGTGCCGGTGAAGGGAGGCAAGGTGAAGATGGACCTCGCCAACCTGGGCACGGCCGAGTGCATCAAAATGCTCTCACCATCGGACAAGGTGGCGGTCTTCGCGGTGGACAGCGCTCCGCACCTCATCCAAGGATTGCGGAACGTCGATGATCCGGAAGCGATCATCTCAAACGTCCTCCGCATTCAGAGCATGGGTGGCGGGATCTACGTTTACGAAGCTTTGGTCGCGGCGGGCAGCGAACTGATGAAGGCGGGTGAGTTCTCGACGCGGCATATCATCCTGTTCTCGGATGCTCAGGACAGCGAGGAACCGGGGGACTACAAGACGTTGCTGAAGAAGTACGCCGACGCCGGCATCACGGTGAGCGTGATTGGCCTGGGCACCGATCACGACATCCATTCGGAGTTGCTCAAGGACATCGCGAAGCTCGGCGGCGGCAACATCATGTTCTCGGACGACGCCGAAGAACTGCCGCGACTGTTCACGCAGGACACGATGAGCATCGCTCGGAACACGTTCATCAAGCACGACCCGGAGATTCATCCGGCCGACGGCATCCCCGGCAAGCTCCTGCCCGACGCGCGGCTGATGGGGGAACTCGGTCGCGGCCCGTTCCCGTCGACGATGGGCTACAACCTCAGCTATCTGAAACCCGAGGCGACGGGGGCCGTGATCTCGACCGACGAATACAACGCCCCTTGGCTGGCATTCTGGTATCGCGGGCTGGGTCGAGTCGCCGCGCTGTCGATCGAAGTTGACGGGCCGCACTCCGGGCCGTTCGCTTCGTGGGACAACTACGCGGACTTTCTCGTGACGCAGACTCGCTGGTTGCTCAACAGCGCATCACCGGATGACGTTTTCGTGGCGATGCAGCAGGAGGGGCAAGAGGCGGTCGTCAACATCGAGCTTGATCCCGATCGAGGCAACAAGCATCGCTCGGATGCGCCGACGCTATTCGTCGTCCCGCCCGGCGACGAACGGACACAAGCGACGACCCCCGACTTCGTGTGGACCGGTCCCAACTCGTTACAGGCTCGATTCCGCTTGGAGCAAACCGGGACGTATCGGACACTGGTCCGCGCGGCGGGGAAGAACTCGCGCGAGTTTGTGCGCGGCCCGACGGTTACGCTGCCGTACTCGCCGGAGTTTGCGCCGCGACAAGGCTTACCCTCTGGTCGCGAGTTGCTGTCCGACATCGCGAAGCTGTCGAACGGCCGCGAGCGAACCGATATTCTTTCCGTCCTGGCCGACCCGCCGCGCAGCGTGCAGACACGCTCGCTGTTGCCGCTACTGTTTTTGCTCAGTCTGGTCGTGCTGATGCTGGAGATCGCCGGCCGTCGGCTGTCGTGGTGGGAGACGTTCCCGTGGTGGCGTCGTGCCGCTGGTGCCGCCGAATTGACGTCCGACATCCCGCGAGCGGCCGAAGCGAATTCGTCGTGGTGGAAGAGCCTGCGTCCCAAACGAGTTCGCCGCCGAGTGGTGGTCACGCCGACAACCATAGAGGCTTCACCGACCCCGAAAAGCATCGTGCCTCCGAAAGTCACTACGACACCGAAGACGACGGTCTCGGCCGCCGACCTGTTCGAGCAGGCGAAGCGACGGGCGTCGAATCGGCTGAAGTGAGACCGAAATTCACATCGCCTCGAATTTCAATTTGTGGCATAGTCCTCGTTCATCCGTAGACCGGCCACCTATGTCTGGTTCCGCTAAAGGCGGATTTAAATGTAGGCATCCGAACTACGAAGTCCTCGCCGCCGCCGATTTGCCATGCCTGGTTCACACAACAATTCTCGATGTCTCACTTCGCGGCTTGCGGCTTGCGCGACACTCGTATTGCTGGCTGTTACGTCTCAGCCGTCGACCGCGCAGCCATCCAAAGCAACGAAGGCCGAGCGTGCTCTCGCGAATCTGCAAGCTCGGCATCGCGAAGCTCACAAGCTCTTCGCCGACGACCTGGAACGAGTGGCTCAAATCTGCGAAGTGAACGATCTGAAAGAGATCGCGGTGCGAGTTCGACGGCTTGCCGTTCCTGTCGATCCCGATGTGTTGCGATTTGAACCGTTGCCTCGACAGGTGCAGCCGCAGATTCCGGCACCGGCGGAGGATGAGTTCTCGTGGCAAGCGGAACTGCGAACGTATCGCAAAGCGTACGCGATCGAATTGGACAAGCTCGCCTCGCAAGCGGTGAAGGCGGGGCTACCCAGCTACGCCTTCCAACTGATTCGCGAGGTCGCGTTTCATGATTCCGATCACGTTCGCGCCCGACGGCTGGTGGGGTTCGTGCGGTACAAAGAAGAATGGGTCTCGCCGTTCGAGGCGACGAAGCTCAAGAACAAAGAAGTCTGGACGGCGCAGTGGGGTTGGCTGCCGGGGTCACATGTCGCTCGCTACGAGAAGGGGGAACGGCTCAACGGCATTCGCTGGGTCACGGCCGAACGGGATGCGCAGCTTCGCGGCGACTTCAGCAATGCCTGGGCGATTCGCACCGAGCATTATTTGCTCAAGACGAACTTCAGTTTGGAACACGGCGTGGCCCTGGCGTCGTCGTTGGAGGAATTTCACGGTTTCTTCGAGCAGACCTTCGCTGGGTTCTTCAACGACCCGAAGCGGCTTCAATCGCTGTTCGAGAAGCCGGATGCCGCCGCGCGGGCCACCGCGAAGCCGTTTCAGATCCATTTCTTTCGTTCACGGGATGAGTACATCGCCAAGCTTCAAAAGAAATATGGCCAGCAGATCACGATCACGAACGGCTTGTACGACACGGATGACCTGATCGTTTACAGCTTCCACAACCCGATGGAACCGGCCGAGCCAACGCTGTACCACGAGGCGACGCATCAGTTGCTGGCGGCGCATCTCAAGCCGAGTCCAGTGATTGCACGCGAAGAAAACTTCTGGCTGATTGAAGGGATCGCCTGCTACATCGAGTCATTTCGTGTGGCGGACGGCGAAGTCAGTCTCGGCGATCCGCGCTTCTTGCGGTTCGAGTCGGCGCGGTTTCGCAAGCTGAAGGACGGCTACTACCTGCCGCTGGCCGAGTTCACCGCGATGGGCAAGGACGCTTTCCAACGACACCCGGAGATCAAGAACAACTACAGCCAAGCGTCCGGGCTCGTGCATTTCTTCATGCACTACGAAGGTGGCCGGTATCGAGATGATCTGATCGAGCATCTACGAGATGTCTACAAGCAGGCAGAGTCTGGCCGCCGGCCAAGGGCACTTGAGATTCTCATCGGCTCGAACTTCGCCGAATTAGATCAGCAGTACGGCGAGTATGTGCTCAAAGTGTCGAAGTCATTGAAGGAGGGCTTCTCGACGCCTACGGATCGCTGACGTGCCCGGTCCCCTCTCCCTCTGGGAGAGGGCTAGGGTGAGGGAACCATGTCGCGATTGACAATCATCATTTTCACGATTTGGCTGGCGCTGCGAATTTCAATTGAGCTTCAACCGCCGTTCCGTCCCTCACCCGGCCTATCGGCCACCCTCTCCCAAAGGGAGAGGGGATAGTAGGGTGCCTATTCGCTTTGTGTGACGTTCTTCAGGTAGGCCAGCGCGCGTTCGGCGTCGCGGGTTGCGTTGTCGCTGTTGGTCCGATCGACGGTGAGCCAGCCGTGATACTCAGCTTCAGTGAGCAACGCGATCAGTTCCAGCCAATCGACTTCGCCGCGACCGAAGACGACCTCCTGACCGGAGCCGTCGATGTCACGCACGCCGTCGCGCGCGGTGACGTGCAGGACGTGTTGGTGCAACTCGCGGTACGCGGCGATGGCGTCGCGGCCGCACATCGCGAAGACGGCGGGATCGAAATTGATGCCGACGAGTCCCTCGGTGATCTTGGAAAGCAATTCCTTCAGATCGGCTGCCGAATCGCGAGTTGGGGTGATGGCAAGTGTGGTGCCGACTCGGTTGCTGTGCCGGGCGACGTCGCTGAGCACGTCGATCAGCAACTTGTAGTCTTCGGAGTCCTTGTCAGACGGAATCGCACCGACGCGAGCGACGACAATCGGAACGTGAAGTTGATAGGCGAATTCCAATGTTTGCTTCAGGCCGGAGATGCGGGCCTCGATTTGTTCGGGATCGTACAAGCTCCGTCGAGTGGGGAACGCGAGCGACGAAATCGTCAGTCCTTCGATTTCAAGGTCGTGCCGGAGTTGCCTCCGACCGCTGTCAGAGAGCTCGGTTGGTCGAAGTTCTTGTCGGGCATTGAACTGAATTCCGGTCGCCCCCAGCTCGACGGCGGCATGAATCGCCCGGCGAATGGGCTGCGGGAGGCAATGACAGGCGACGGCTCGACGCAGCGGTTCCATGCGGAATCTCCGGGGTTTTCGTGGCGGATGCGTCTCGCATCCGACCGCTGCGAGACGCATCGGCCACTTGGACAGCCTTTTTCCGGGTCTGGCGGACTTTGTCAACCGCCGGGTTGGGTTTCCGACCTCTTTGGATCGAAATGTCGACTTAGGGGATTGCAAATCTGAAGGCGAGGTTGATTTAATCTCGCCCCGTCTGATGACGTCGGGAGCAAGGTGGCTCGCCGTTGTAATGCTCGCCGATCCTCGTGGCAGAGACGCCGTGAGGTTGGTCTCGAAAGGTCTCGTCCCGCCAGAGCAATTCGCTCGCTCGTCATGACCTGCCTGCGCGAGTCCGACCGGAACTCGCAGCTTCCGCCCAAAACTTCCCCGTGGCTGGAAACTAGCGAACTCGGTTGGGCTGATTGGCCCCCGCGAAGTTTCGTCGTCAGGGCCGAAGCTGCTCCGGCAATTCTCCCACGACGACGATTGCTCCTCGTTTGAAAGGACTCAGCCCCTCGAATGGATTCCGCCTCGAGTTGCGCTCGTGGCAAATTGACTTCGCAAGTCGTCGCTGGTTCATAGCGCAGACTCAACGCGATCCCAACAAGCTTTGCCGTCTGCCTGCCGATAGAGAGTTTTGCCAAACCCGCCTCCCGCCGTCCGTTTTCTCAACAACATGGTCTCATTGATGGGACCGAGCGTAGGAATCATGGAATTTAGAAAAGTTCAGGCACTTCGCGGTCCGAACGTTTGGGCAAATTTTCCGGTCTTGGAAGTCTGGGTCGACCTGGGCAAATTCAAAGACAAATCCTCCGATGAGATTCCCGGCTTCAATGACCGGTTGATGACTTGGCTGCCCACGATGATCGAGCATCGTTGCAGCGTCGGAGAGCGCGGCGGTTTCTTTCAGAGGCTGCGGCGTGGAACTTATCTGGCTCACACTCTTGAGCATGTTTCGATCGAGTTGCAAACGCTGGCCGGACACGTCGTCGGCTTTGGCCGTGCTCGCGAGAGTAACGAGGACGGCGTCTACAAAGTCGCGATCCAATACATCGAGGAAGACGTCTGTCGCGAAACCATCAAGTTGGCTCGCGAGCTGATCCTGGCCGCGGTTCATGGCCACGAGTTTGATGTCGCCGGTGCGATCGAGAAGCTCAAGGAAATGGCGCAAGACATTGGCCTCGGTCCCAGCACAAAGGCGATCGTCAACGCCGCAACGGCGCGAGGCATCCCGTATCGGCGGCTCAACAAAGGCAGCTTGATTCAGTTCGGGTTCGGCACGAAGCAGCGTCGCATTCTCGCGTCCGAGACGGACCGCACGACTGCCATCGCCGAGTCGATCGCACAGGACAAGAATCTGACTCGCGATCTGCTGTCCGGGATTGGAGTTCCGGTTCCCGAAGGCCGACCGGTCGAATCGGCGGACGATGCTTGGGAAGCTGCCGAAGAAATCGGCGTACCGGTCGTGGTCAAACCGCAAGACGGCAATCAAGGCCGCGGTGTGACCACGAATCTCACGACCAAAGAGCAAGTCGTGCGGGCGTACGAGATCGCCTACGACGAAAGCTCGGCAGTCATCGTCGAGAAATACATTCCCGGCTGCGATTATCGGCTGCTGATTATCGGCGGCGAGCTGATCGCGGCGGCTCGGCGAGAACCGGCCAACGTCATTGGTGACGGACTGCACACGATTCAGCAACTGATCGATATCGTCAATCAAGACCCGCGGCGCGGCGAACATCACGGCACAGTGCTCAGCAAGATTCACGTCAACGATGCCGCGCAAGTGGTACTCAAAGAGCAAGGGCTTACGGCGGACTCCGTTCCGCCCGCCGGACAGCGTGTGCTCATTCGCCGCAACGCGAATCTTAGCACCGGCGGCACGGCGGTTGACGTCACTGACAAGGTTCATCCCGAATGGCGTGCTCGCGCGGTCGAGGCCGCTCGTATGGTCGGCTTGGACGTCGCTGGAATCGACGTGGTGGCGATCGACATTGCTCAGCCTTGCGAACCGGGGACCGGGGCGATTGTCGAAGTCAACGCGGCTCCTGGATTGCGAATGCACCTTTGTCCGAGTTCCGGCCAACCGCGACCTGTCGGCGAGGCAATCATTGGCACGCTGTTTCCCGAAGGAGACAACGGTCGCATTCCGATCGTCGCCGTCACCGGCGTGAACGGCAAGACGACGACCACGCGGTTCACGGCTCACATTCTGAAGGGGACCGGCAAGACAGTCGCTTACACCTGCACCGATGGCATCTACATCGACGACCGGCGCATCGACAACGGCGATTGCAGCGGCCCACAAAGTGCTCGCAATGTCCTGCTCAATCCGGAAGTCGAGATGGCCGTGCTGGAGACTGCTCGCGGCGGAATCCTGCGTGCCGGTTTGGGCTTCGATAAATGCGATGTCGCGGTTGTGACCAATATCGGCGAAGGGGATCACCTCGGTCTGTCGGATATCGAAACGCTGGAAAAACTGGCTCAAGTGAAACGAGTGATCGTGGATGTCGTTCCGGCGACCGGTTACGCGGTGCTTAACGCGACTGATCCACACACGGTTGAGATGGCTCCCAAGTGCAAAGGCAAGGTCATTTTCTTTGCCATTGATGGGCAGCATCCGGTGATCCTCGAACATCGTGCGAAAGGTGGCCGAGCCATCTTCATCAAAGAGCATCACGTTGTGCTGGCTGAAGGGCTGCGTGAAGAACCGCTGGTCTCGCTCGACCGCATCCCGTTGACGCACGCCGGCAAGATCGGTTTCCAAGTTGAGAATTCGCTGTGCGCGATCGCGGCGGCCTGGGGTTTAGGTATCGGCTTAGATGTCATCCGCGACCGCGTCGATTCCTTTGCGGCGAACCTCGAAGCCAGCCCCGGCCGTTTCAATGTTCTGAAGATTCGCGGCGGGACTGTCATTGTCGATTATGGCCACAACAGTTCAGCGCTTTTGGCTTTGATCGACGCGCTGAAAAACTATCCACACACGCAACGCACCTGCGTGTATTCGACGGCCGGTGATCGCCGCGATTGCGACATGCACCGCCAAGGGCAGCTTTTGGGCGAGTCGTTTGATCGAGTGATCGTCTATGAAGACCACTACCTCCGCGGGCGTGCCCCGGGCGAAATCATCCGGCTCATCCGACAGGGCATCGAGTCTGTCGAGTCGCGTCGCACTCAGCAGATTGAGGAAATCAGCGGCGCAGTCAAAGCTGTTGAGCGTGCCCTCTCGACCCAGCATCCTGGTGAGTTGATGCTCATCCAAGCCGACACCGTGGACGAGACGGTGGAGTATCTTCGCGGCTACCTCGATAAGCTCGCTGCCGAAAGTGGCACCGGGCCAGATGGCTCTGCCGCTGAGGAAGTCAACTTTGCGGAGTTGAATGCGGTTCGCTCATTGGCACGCTAACCAATTGTCTGCCAGTTCGATGTGTGGACGTCGGTGATTGGTTGGTTGCACCTATGTCTCTGTGAATTGTTGCCTGCCTCTGTGGTTGGATTACCAGACTCGGTATAGATTGGCTGACTGATGTGTTTGGTCGAAGCCAATACTCTCCAACGGGTTTGAGAACTCCATGTATTGCCGCAGCCGGTTTGAGCCGCGCCAGTTTCTGTTTGGCTGGATAGGTCTGCTTGTTGCGATCTTCTTTTGGCTGTTGTCACGCGACGCGAGAAGCGACGAGACCAATGGCCGAGACAGCAATTTGACCGCGCAAGTTTCACAGGGTGGGACGTACGCCTACTTGCCCAGCCGATGGGGAGTGTTGCGCATCAGTTTGGCGAATCCGACCTCTGAGCCAATGGAGGTTTTGGCAGCGTCGTATTTCGAGGACGAACCGACTTTGCAATACGGTCGGCGAGCTTGGATTCCGGCGATGTCGCGTTTGCAGACGTGGCATCCAATCTTGTTGCCCGCCAAATCTTCCGCAGGGCCACAGCAATTTGATTTCCGTACGCTGTTCATGGACATGGCTCATCAGCGGGAAGTTCTGATCCGCGGTGATTCGGGTGCTCTGCAACGCGACGGTATGCTGCGAGTGACCGACGGGAAACTGGTGGTCGGATTGATCGACCATCTGGGAGAGCCCGAGGCCGTGGATTCAGCAGCTCCGAACGATCTGATTCTGAGTTCGCAGGCTTCGGCAATTCTCCACGGAAAAGTGACCTACTTGACGGATCGAATGCTCCCGGCCGGAGAAGAGTGCTTACAGTCGCTCGATCAGTTGGTCGTTGCCGACAGCCGCGTTAACGACGACAGCATGGGATTGGCTGCGATCCGGCGGTGGCTGTTTGGCGGTGGTCAATTGTGGGTGATGCTGGATCGAGTCGATCCGCTGGTGTTGGAGCGGCTGCTGGGCGACGAGTCTTTGTGTCAGGTCGTTGACCGAGTGGGTCTGACGACGGTCCGGCTAGAAACCAAATCTCCGAACGGCAACATCGCACGAGAAACACACGATCACGAACAGCCGGTCGAATTCGTACGAGTGTTCGCCTCGGAGGTCGAGGTCGCCTGTACGATTGATGGCTGGCCAGCGGCATTTTGGAAGAATTATGGCGAGGGACGATTACTGGTCACGACGTTGGCCCCAAGAGGTTGGATGCGGGACCGCACGGCCGACGACAATGATGCGGGGTCGAGAACGGGTCAGCCATTTCCGCAGCCAGCAGGACGCAGAGGCTCGCTTCCTTCCCCGGCCGCTCCATCAGAATCGGAGGCGTCGGTGTGGCAGTCACCGTTCATCCCACTGGGGCCGATGCGTGAGATTGCGTTGGAGTTCTTTCGAGCACGATCGGAATCGCGACTGCCCCCGGCAATTCTCGAACCGCTCGTTCAAGAGTACGTCGGGTATTCGATTCCCGCGCGGTGGCAAGTGATTGGATTGCTGATGGGTTTCAGTGTCTTGATCGCTGTCTTGGGGTTCTGGCTATGGCGCAGAAGTCGATTGGAGGTTCTGGGAGTCATCAGTCCGGCATTGGCAGTTTTCGTCAGTGCGATGCTGGTGATCCTGGGTTGGCAACAGCGTCAATCGATTCCCGCTGCGGTGGCGAGCGTGCAATTCGTGCGCTCTGTGCCGGGAACCGAGGATATCCGAGTCGAAGGAGTCGCGGGTTTGTTTTCTCCCGATGCCGGAATCATGACAGCCGGATCGAAGGGTGGTGGCTGGCTGATGCCGGACATGGCCGGGCTGGCGGGGAAGACGCGACGGATGGTGTGGACCGATCTCGATGAGTGGCAATGGGAGCATCTGCCGGAGGCCGCTGGTCTGATGAACGCGACGCTGCTGCAATCAGCATCGCTGCCCGAACGGTTGGAAGCTCACGCGACATTCGGCCCAGAGGGATTGTCAGGGCGATTGCATGCGGCGGCTGCGCACGAACCGATGGATGCGGTATTGGCGACTCGTGACGGCCGCATCGGAGTGGAACTGCGCGATGATGGGACGTTCGTCGCCCGCTCCAGCGCCGTGTTCACGGCCGAGCAGTTTCTCGCGGCAGACCTGTTGAGTGATGAACAACATCGTCGTCAACGAACGCTCATCCAACTATTAAATAATCCGCAGCGGCACGACTTTCCGGAAGAACCGCAGTTACTGTTCTGGTCGAAGCCCTGGGACCTTGGATTTCAATTCGCGCAGAACCGTCAAATGCTGGGATCCGCACTGGTCGCGGTGCCTCTGAAGTTGGAGCGACCGCCGACGGGAACCGAGGTGTCTCTCGCGGCACCGTTGCTGAACTATCGCGAAGTGGTCGGACCAGACGAGATCGGAATGGCGGGGTTGTGGGACTACCGGCGTCGTGAATGGCATCAAAAATCTTCTCCGACAGCCACGTGGTTGAGATTTCAGATTCCTCGCATATTGCTGCCAGTCGCGGTGCAGCGCGGACGGCTGGTGATTCAAGTGACCGGTCCTGTCATCCGCTTGGAGGTTGCCGGCCAGCGGCCAAATCTCGACGTCGTGCCGATTCAAACCTGGAAAGATCCCGTGGGAACTTTGTCGTTGGAACTGACGGATTCTGAATTGTTGACCGTGACCGCAGACGGTGGCTTGCTGCTGCGAATCTCTGGCGGTGATCCGAACAAACTCGAACAAGTGATGTTTGAATTTGACCCGGACTCCAAAGTGAGTTACTGGCAAATCGAATCGCTCGCTCTGGAACTGCACGTCAAAACGACCGAGGCACATTGACGAGCTGAATGGATAAAGGCATGAACTCCGACAAACCGGTGGTTGTGATTGAGCATCTGACAAAGCGGTACGGCGACTTCACAGCGCTCGATGATTTGTCGTTGACGTTGTCGGCCGGGCAAATACTTGGTCTGATCGGCCCGAACGGAGCGGGCAAAACGACGGCCATCAAGATTCTGGTGGGGCTGGCTCGGCCCACGAGCGGCACGGCTCGGATCGGCGATGCCGACTGCGTCGCCGATGCGCGGCGCATCAAACATCTGGTGGGCTACATGCCCGACCGATTCGGTTCGTACGACAACATGCGGGTCCGCGAGTATCT
>CAMDRI010000018.1 GCA_945906725.1 Candidatus Kuenenia stuttgartensis
CTCGGTGACGATGAACGGCGGAGGTGGACTCGACACGCTGCTGGGAGGATCGGGCAACGATTCGCTGATCGGCGGCACGGAGGACGATTCGCTGGTGGGGAATGACGGCAGCGACACGATCAACGGCGGTGACGGAAACGACTGCATCACGGGTGGTCTCGGCGACGACGTCATGACTGGCGACGTGGGGATCGACACCATCAGCGGCGGCGACGGCAACGATAATGCCATGGGGGGTGCCGGCAATGACTCGATCACCGGTGGCATCGGCATCGATACGCTCGACGGCGGCGACAACAACGACACCCTCTTCGGCGAAGCTGACGGTGACAGCTTGCTGGGTGGCGGCGGACAGGACTCGCTCGACGGCGGCGATGGAGCCGACACGATCGACGGCGGCGACGGAGATGACACCGCTTTCGGACAACAAGGCGCTGACTTCGTCGGTGGTGGTGCCGGCAACGACACGCTGCAAGGCAACGATGGCGATGACTCGGTCAACGGCATGGACGGCAACGATACGCTCGATGGCAACCTTGGCAGCGACACGCTCTTCGGCGGTTCCGATGATGACCTGTTGATCTCCACCGACGCCGACGGTCAAACCGATCAATTGGATGGCCAAGGTGGTTCGGGAGACATGTTCACCTTCAACGGCGATAACACGATCGGGGACATTCTCACGATCACGGCCGCCGCCAATCCCAATCCCGGCACTGGGCGCGTGGGGATCGGACTGGCACGCTTGAATCCCCTGAAGGCGTTCACCACGGTTGTGCTGGGCGTGGAAGTCTTCACGTTGAATCTGAATGGCGGCAACGATCTGGTCACGCTCGGCGATCTGGCCCTCGTCAATGACATCACCGTCCTGAACATCAACGGCGGCGAAGGGAACGACGTGATCGACGCTCAGCTCTCGACGAGCACGACGGTGTCCATTCGAGCCTTCATGGGAAATGGCAATGACTCGGTCCTCGGCGGTGCGGGCAACGACACGATTCAGGGAGAGGCCGGCAACGACACGATCATCGCCAACAACGGCACGGACTCGCTGCTCGGCGGCGACGGCAACGACAGCCTCAATGGCAACGATGGCAACGACACCATCAATGGCGGTCTCGGCGACGATTCGATCTTGGGCGGTGCGGGGACCGACTCGCTGCTCGGCTTGGATGGCAAAGACACCATCCTGGGACAAGGAGGCAACGATACGATCGACGGTGGCATCGGCGACGACTTCCTGGACGGCGGCTATGGCGTTTCTGAGTCGATAATTGCAGGCTCCGGCGATGACTCGATCCGCGGTGGTGCGGGCAACGATAAGATCGCCGGCCGCGACGGACTCGACAAACTCTTTGGCGATGCTGGCAACGATACGATCACGGGCGGATCAGACAACGACATCATCGACGGCGGTACCGATAACGACCTGGTCGATGGGGGGGCCGGCAACGACATCATCAACGGCGGTGCGGGTAACGACATCCTGCTGGGTGGACTCGGCAGTGACAGTATCCTGGGCGGTTCCGGCAACGACAGACTGGTCGGTGGAGGCGACGACGACACGCTGAATGGCCAGGGCGGGAGCGACACGGTACTCGGCGGAGACGGCCTCGGAACCGATACGCACACCTCCGGCGACAGACGCATCGGCGAAACGATCAACGAGCTGTTCAAGCTCACGAGCATTCGGTCGACGATCTTCAACGAACTGAACTTCTAATTCCTCAGGGGTGAACTGATTCTCAGCGGGCCAACGCCATCGCCCGGCTTCGACCTTCGAAG
This sequence comes from Candidatus Kuenenia stuttgartensis, assembly GCA_945906725.1. Lineage (GTDB taxonomy): Bacteria > Planctomycetota > Planctomycetia > Planctomycetales > Planctomycetaceae > SXKJ01. The sequence continues at coordinate 1,786 of CAMDRI010000018.1, forward strand.
CCGGGCATTTTTATGTTGAAGCGGTTGGAAAAACGGACTCGAATCGCGGTTTTTCTATTGCGCTCTGTAGCCGTCATCGCTCCGCGTGATGAGCCGGATGCTTCCCACGAGTTGACTCGTATTTGGATGCCAACATCGATGAAGCGATCGGCTCATCACGCGGAGCGATGACGGCTACGTTCACTTCAGCAACCGACAGAGTGCTTCGACGCCCGCCTTGAGTCCGACGGGATTGGAACTGGCCAGCACGATGGCATTCTTCTCGACGGCGAACGGACTCCAGCAGAGACTGACCAACGCTCCGCCGGGGCCGGGATATTTTTCGTCAGCGATTTGCGGCAACAGTTCGCTGGCTTGCAACACGGATTCGACGAACAACTCATCGGACACTTCCTTTGCCGAGCGCCGCCAAGTCCGGTCTCTGTCCGTTCTAGTTCGCCTTGCCGACGACATGACACTTTGCACAAGCCATGTGCGATTGAAAGAAAACGATGGCACGGCGAACGGCATCCCCTGCGGACTTCGCCAGCGCGGCCAATTCCACGGCCGGAACCCGACGCAGATCCTCATTGAGCGTCTGAGGATGGCATTGCCACGAACGCGAGCAGCGACACGGATGCAGCCGCGACCGTCAGAACGTGCGACTGCAAGCGATTCCACCGCGCCTTGGCGAGTGCGGTGACGGTGGACCAAACGCGACGGGCCACAGAACCCGTCCGACAAATCGCCAACTTCATTACGGACTCAATTTCTCAGATTCGATGGGCACTTCACAGAACGTCAGAGCGGCGAGTCCGTTCTTGCCGTAGAGCAGGTTGTCGGGGTTCCAATTCGCGCTGTCGAGATAGGTCACGGTCTCCGCCTTCGAGGGGTTCTTCAGCTTTAACTTAAGGCGGGTTTCGTTCACGGAACCGGACGCGATGGACTTGGGTTCTCCGTCCAAATGGAACTGGCTGGTGAGCGTGTCGGACCAGACGATAGAAGAATCGAATTCCAGTACGAGTTCGTCTCGTTGCTCGGTTGTGAAGAAGGCTCGCTGCAAGTTCGGCGGGGTAATGGGGCCGTTGGTGGGAAGGTGATAAAGCTGGTCGTCGATCAACGGGTTCAGCAGCCGAGCGAACTCGGCGTAACCGGCCGCCGGGAAGTGGCAGCCTCCGGGTGGTTTGATGCCGAGCGTCGACATCACGCTGAGGTTCGAGAACAGTTTCGGCAGCGTCCGCTGCACTTCGCGCAGGCGGTTGTCCGAGCCGTTGATTCCCATCGCGCAGGACTTCGGCCAAATCTGAAAGACGTAGTAACGCTGGATGTTGGGAAAATCTTCTTTCCAGCTCGCGGCGAGATCGACGAAGAACTGGCGATAGGTCTCGTAGCCATATTCGCCGGTTGGACCGTCGGCTCCTTGATCGTTCTCCCCTTGATGCCAGAGGACGGCGCGGATGCCGTGAGTCAGCTTGGCTTGTTGGGCTCGCCACAGCAGCCGGCCGTAGATAGTGGACACGTCGGTCGGGTCGAGCGGGTCGCGTTGATGCTGATCGATGCGCGTGCCGCCGACCGCTCCGTTGATGAGGCAGATCGGGATCTTGTGTTGCTCAGCAAGGCGACGTCCGAGTTCCATCCCCCAATAACCAATCTCCGACTTTCCGCCGGGACTGCGAGCTTCCGCATTGGCCCAGAGCTTCAGCCGCGAACCGTTGGGATCGCCGGCAGTCGCTCCGAACGTGCGGACCCACTCGTTGGTGACGAGTGGGTTCTCTTTGCCAAAATCGGTGGCGACGGCGTTCGACTGGCCGTTGATGAGGAACGCATCACCACACACGATGTTCTTCGCCGAATGCAGCACCGTCTCGCGATCGCCGATCTTCGTGCCGAACTCGGTGCGATATTTTGTGAGCTGCGCCTTGAGCTTCACCGACAACGAATAGGTCTTCTCGGAGGTCGGCTTGCCGGTCTGAGTGGCAAAGAGTTTGTCGTCCGCGAAGACGCGCACGAAGACCGAGTCCGCCGCTTCGTTGAGCGTACCGGCGTAGACCAGCGTCCCTTCGCGCGTTCCCTCTCGGCCGATCCCTTCGCGAGCGATGAACTGGTTGTCTTCCGGCTGTTCGTTGGCGGTGAGCGGTCGTGGCAACCAGTCGTCTTTGGTGGAAGGCGGTTCTTTGACGGTGATGGTGATCGGTTGAATGACTTTCGCGCCGCCGTTGTCGATCGCCGCCGTCACTCTCAGCAAGCCGCTACCTTGAGCGCGTTTCAGGATCAGCTTGCCGGGTTCGAACTGCTTGATGACGGCGATGTCGTCGATGGTCCATCTGACATTCCACTTCCCCGCGCCCTTGGCCTGCATCGCCGCAAGGTTCGTGATCTGCGGGATGACTTCGATCGTCTGCCGCCCGTCCCATGTTTGCGGCGCGGCGAGCGAGAAGACAGGTTCCGGAATGTCATCGCTGATCGTGATCGCGATCGTTTTGGACTTCACTTCGTTGGGATAAATGGCTTTGACAGTGAGTGTCGCGGAGAGGTCGTTCTGTGGCACACGCGGCTCGCGTGCGATGGAATCGGTTGCACGCGAGCCGCGTACACCACGCGCCACTCGCCCGGCGTTGAACGTGTAGGAGAACCGATCCGCCGCCACGATCGTCTCTTTCCCGCCGTGATTTAGAAACCACAGCAGCTTATGCGCACCGCCGGCTTTCACTGACACGGTCGCACTCTGACCTTCTCCCACGACAAGCTGCGGCAGTGACACGGAGAATTCATTCCCCGGCTGTACGAGCGGGCCGACCAGTGTTTGGTTCGGCTTCTGGTTCTCATACTGCAGCTTCACCCAGTCCGCCGAGCGGACGACTTGCGAGACCCGCACCTCATCGAGATCCCCCACGAAGTCGTAGTTGTTGTACCAGCCTCCGATCCACATCCGGGCCGGGCTTTTGATGTTGAGCGGCGGGCCTTGCTTGAGGTTGGTCCCCTCCAGCACACCGTTGACATAGATTTTCGCTTCCCCCTCTCGGTAGGTGTGAACGACGTGCGTCCAATCGCCGAGCGGTATGCGGCTTTCGCTCGCGACGTTGCCGCCGGAGAAATAGCAATCCATGCGGATATGCGGCGGACTGCGGAACTGCATCACGACTTTGCCTTGAGCCTGCTCATTGCCCCAGGCGATGAGCGTTGTGTTCGGTCGCTCCGGGCGGAACCAAGCTTCGGTGCTGTGAGAACTCGCGCCGGTCGGGTAGTTCGGAATATTGTCACCGCCGAAGACTCCCTTGCCGCCGGGAAGATGCCGCGCCGCTCCAATGATCCCCGCCGTTGGTGTCGTGCCGTTGTCAGTGCTGGTGAGTGTTCCGACTTCGTCCTGCACTTGATGGCTCATATGCCAGACACCGAGGAAACCGTTCGACTCATTGAAGACTGCTTTGCCGTCGGACTCGCTGCTCGCATCCGGGTTGCCCCAATGGAGCTTGATCACCTGCCGCGAGTTTCCCGTGATCTTCGGCACGCGCAGCCAAACACTCGCGAACCCTTTCGTCACGTCCCACTCCTCGATCTGATAAGCCAGCCGCTCACCGGTGCTCGATGAGAACCGTAAGTCGTCGCCGTTGGGTTTCGCTTGAGTGAAGTCGAAGAAGTCACGGTGCAGCCGCACCAGTAATGGGAAGCCTTCAACGGCGGACTCGGCCGGCAAGTCGGCTCCGTCGGGAGTGGTCAGGAGCCACATCGAACCGGAGTGCTTCCAGTCCTGATAATTTGTGGCCTTCTGTGGCGCCGTGTCATCCGCAGCACAACCCCACAGTTTCTTGAGCGTCTTCGTCATCTCCGGGTCGTGCTTTACGAGTTGCTCGCGAGTGAACGGGAAGAAGTCGTTCGTCGAAAAGAACGCCTCGCTGCATTCGGCGAAATACTCCATCGGATTCGTGATCGCGTAGGCTTTGGCCTTGGCCGATCGTCCGTCACCGAATCGCTGCTCGACGAGATCGTACAGGCCCTTGGCTTTGGCATTCTCAAACGCGGCTTTGATCTCGTCGTTCCCGAATCCCTTGGCGAGCACTCGGTCGTGATACGCATGGGCCAGTTCGTGCAGCGCAAAATTGGGCATCCTTTTGGTCTCGCGCTCGAAAATCCGGACGTTCGTGAATTCGATCGCTTTCTCCATCGCGGGGTCGCGCTTATTGTCACGCAACCAGCCGGCGCCCGGGTGATATTCGGCGCGAGGCTGCACGCCCGGGTATTCAGGAGAGAGCCAGAGCGGCACCTTGCGCAGTTCCGCGACGGCCGCCGCAGGAACGACGCGTGCGATCTCCTGAAGTTGCACCGTCAACAACTCCAACGCCCGATCAGTCGCCGTCTTGTCCTTCTCCAATAACTCCTCGCTGACGAACAACGTCCAGCCTTCGATCTTTTTTGTCTGCCGGCCGGCGACACTTAGCGGCTCAGCAGCGAGGGCAAATGAACCTGTGACAAGCAGAGCGACGGCGAACACCGTTGTTCGCCAGCCAAGTTGCAAACCAGCGGACATTTTCTTTCGTCGCGAACAGAGTTTCATGAATTCGGTTTCCTGGGCTGACATCGAGTTGGTTGAGTTTCCCGCCGATGACCAAACCCTTATCGCTGGGTTTGAGGCATCGAAGTCACACTTGAGAGATTTCTTTGTCGAGTCGCAAGTCGAACGCACTATGCGGCAAAAACAACCAGTCCGGGTTTCCGACATCTTTCCTCGTGATAGTGGCGACGGCGTCACCAAGACGTAACAACTTGGTCTTGTTAGCTTGCGCGTCATCCGAGCAGTGTGGCCGTCATGCGTTGTTTGGACTGGTTTTTGGCAACCGAGCGAGGATGAATCCTCGAGCAATACAAGTTGGAGGAATCCATGCGTCAGGTCGCATTACTTTTCGTTCTCCTGGTTAGTTCGGTCTCTGCTCAAGAGTCGCCGTATCAGAATCTTCTACCGGCTGATCCGCCTTATTATCGAGTCCGTTATGAAGGCTCGACACAGGTGGGGGAACTGATTTACCCGGTGAGCTTCACGGTTTGGATTCCACCGGAAATCAAAACGCTGCGCGGGCTGATCGTGCATCAGCACGGTTGTGGCGAAGGCTCGTGCAAGTCGGGACAGACCGGGGCGTTTGATTTGCATTGGCAAGCATTGGCTAAGAAACACGACTGTGCCTTGATCAGCCCGGTCTATGAGCAGCCAGAGAAAGCGGATTGTCAGAAGTGGTGTGATCCTCGCAACGGCTCCGACGCCGCGTTTCAGAAGTCACTGATTGACCTGGCAGCGAAGTCGAAACATCCAGAATTGGCCACCGTCCCCTGGGCCATTTGGGGACACAGTGGCGGCGGGCATTGGGCAGGCGGCATGACGTTCCTGTATCCCGATCGAGTTGCCGCCGCCTGGCTCCGTTCAGGAGTCCCGCCGATCGCCGCCGCTGAAGGCAAGCCGCCGCCGTACTCCATATCCGAGGCGGTCTGCCAAGTGCCGATCATGTGCAATCTCGGAACGAAAGAAGGAGTCACGGAGAAGGAAAACCGATTCGCGGGAGTGTGGCCCGGAAACGAAGCCTTCTTTCTGGCGGTGCGAGCCAAAGGGGGACTCATTGGCGTGTCAGTCGATCCGCTATCGAGCCATGATTGTGGCAACCAACGCTATCTCGCGATGCCGTGGTTTGATGCCTGTCTGACCACGCGGCTGCCTGCGAAGAACGGCGATCCGCTGAAGCCGATGTCAAACAAAAACGGCTGGATCGCGCCGCTGAATGCCGGTGATGCGAATGTGATTGCTCCCGTTCCCGCCGCGAAGTTCGACGGTGCTTTGGAGAAATCTGTCTGGCTGCCGAGTGAGTCTGTCGCTGCTGCCTGGACTCAATACGTGAAGGACTCGATGGTCACCGATAAGACACCTCCGCCCGCTCCGAAGAACTTGCATGTCGTGGGTAATGTGCTGACTTGGTCTGCGGAAGCCGACATCGAAAGTGGTCTCGCCAACTTCATCATCGAACGTGACGGGGAGTTCCTCGCCAACATTCCCGAGCAAGGTAAGAACCCTTTCGGCCGCCCGATTTTCCAGAACCTCTCCTACAGCGACACTCCGACGCAGTCGCTGGTCGAGATGCGATTCACGGACTCGAAAGCGGAAGTTGGCAAGGTTCACAAGTACCGAGTTATCGCGGTGAACACGGTCGGGCTGAAGTCGAGGTAGAGGGGCATCTGGAAATCCTCACCAACGAAAACGTTTCTGTGAATCCAATGGATCGCGAATGCTCCAACGTGCAAGAGATCGTCTCCCCAATTGCAAACAATCGCGTTTGCCGATGCAGCGGTTCGGGCGAGCGATGCTGATTCGAAGCAGCGTTGTTCTGATGTTGCTGGCGGTCACCTCGCTGGTTGATGGCGGTGAGCGACTCATCCTTGCGGACCGAACCGAGCAGGCCGCCGAGGTTCTTCCCGGCACCGCACCGCTCACGATTCTGCAACCAGCGGATGAAATCATGGTGGAGGGAATTCAACGCTTCTGCCTGCGTGAACTGGCTGCTTCTCGGAAGAGACGCGCGGCGAGTTGGGATCAGGACCGTTCCGACAGCAAGGTTGTCACGGGTCGTGTTGAGGCCAGCCGAGAACGCTTGTGTGCCTTGATTGGCGCGGTCGATCCCCGCGTAACGGCTGATCCGAAGCAGCTTCACCGCTTTGAGCTGATCGCCTCGCTGGATCGGTCGTCGATCGTGGCACGGACGAAACAGGTCACGGTCCATGCCGTCCGTTGGCCCGTGCTGGAGGGTGTGACTGCCGAAGGACTCTTGCTGGTGCCCGAGACCCAGCGAGCCGGCGTCGTGGCGCTACCGGATGCGGATTGGACTCCGGAGATGTTTTGCGGTGTCAGCAATGGTTTGCCTGATTCAGTGCAGTTCGTGCGGCACCTGGCGGCAGCCGGTTGCCTGGTCGTCATCCCGACCTTGATTAGCCGGAGCGACGAGTTCTCGGGCAGTCCGCATGTCGCCTGGACCAATCAGCCGCATCGCGAGTTCATCTACCGGCAGGCCTTTGAAGTGGGTCGCCACGTGATCGGCTACGAAGTTCAGAAAGTGCTCGCCGCCGTCGATTTGCTGGCGCAACACGCGCAGCGGCAAGTCGGGAATTCAAAGCCGTCAGTGTTCCCAATCGGAGTGGCTGGTGTCGGCGAAGGAGGACTCTTGGCGCTGTACGCCGCAGCGATTGACTCACGCCTTCAAGCGAGTTTGGTCTGCGGATACTTCCAGGAGCGTGAAGGACTCTGGAGGGAACCAATCGATCGAAACGTGTGGGGTCTGTTGACCGAGTTCGGTGATGCGGAACTGGCCGGTCTGATTGCGCCGCGGCGACTGGTCATCGAAGCCAGCGGCGCGGTCGAAGTCTCTGGGCCGCCTGTCGTTCGCGACGGACGCCGAGCGAGCGCGGCACCGGGTCGAATCCTCAACAATCGGCTCGCTTCGGTTCGCGCCGAGTTTGATCGAGCGACGGCGATGTCTCGACCACTCGGCAAAGAGCAGGAGCTTGTGCTTGCCGTCAGTGGTCCAAATGGAGACGGTCCGGCCGGATCGGATGCGGCGCTGCGGGCCTTCGCCGCTGGATTGGGACTCGACCAGGGATTCGACGAGAAACCGGCAGGTTGGCAACGAGATGCTTCGCGCCCCATCGAACTCACCCTCGCTTTTCAAGATGCGGCCGCTCGTCAGAAACGGCAATTCGACGAGTTGCAAATACATGCGCAGAGCCTCCTTCGCCGGAGTCCTCAAGTGCGCGATGCGAATTGGCTGCGGAATCCAACCTCGGCGGACGACTGGAAGCAAAAGCGAGAGTCACTCCGCGACACGGTGCATGACGAGTTGATCGGCCGCTTGCCACGACAACGACTTCCGCACAATGCGCGCACGCGGCGGATTCTCGATACGGATCAGTATGCCGGATACGAAGTCGTGCTGGATGTCGTGGACGACGTGATCGCATCCGGAATGTTGCTGCTGCCGAAGAACTTGGCGGCCGGTGAGAAGCGTCCACTGGTCGTGTGCCAACACGGACTCGAAGGGACGGCAATGGACACGATTTCGCGCGACCCCAAAGCCTTCGGATATTACAAAGCCTTCAGCGAAGAACTCGTGAAGCGTGGCTTTCTGGTCTACGCACCGCAGAATCCCTATCGGGGAGGAGATCGCTTTCGTGAGATCCAGCGGATGTCGAATCCACTGCGGCGATCGCTGTTTAGTTACATCATTGCTCAGCACGAGCAAACGCTGGACTGGCTCGCGACGCTGCCAAACGTGGACCCGAACCGGATCGCTTTTTACGGCTTGTCCTACGGAGGCAAGACGGCCATGCGCGTTCCGCCGCTGGTCGATCGATATTGCCTGTCGATCTGCTCCGGAGACTTCACCGACTGGGTGCGAACGATCGCCTCCAACGAAGAACGCTGCAGCTATCTTTTCACCAGCGAGTATGAGATTCCCGAGTGGAACATGGCGCATGCGGCGAGCTACGCGGAACTGGCGATGCTGATGGCTCCGCGACCATTCATGGTCGAAGCGGGACATCGCGACGGAGGCCAACCGACGGAATGGGTCGCCGGCGAATTCGGCAAGGTCCGCCGCCACTACGACCAATTGGAAATCGGCGACCGGACTGAAATCGAGTTCTTCGACGGCCCGCACACGATTCACGGCCAGAATACGTTTCGCTTCCTGCATCGGCATCTGAACTGGCCAGCGAACCGATCGGATTGACTCGACCTACGGTGGAGAGCAAACGATCTCGGCGACGAATTCGCCTCGCTCCAACGCGCCGAGAATTCCAGCAACTTCGAGAAAGTAAGGAATTGGAGGCTCCCTGTAGCGTTCACTCTGCCAGCACTTTGATCCAGATTGGCTCGGTCCCGGAGTCCTCCGCCAAGGGCGCGGACTGGAACCAAACACGCGACCTGATTCAACAGCTCAACCATGAAATGCAGCGAATGATTGACTTCATTCCGGACATTCGCAGGCGGGCGTGAATCGAAGCGGAACTCCGCAGTTCGATCTGGTCGCTGCCGGCTCACTCGCGCTGGAACCAGCCGCCGGGATTCATTCAGGCGATGATCTCGTCAGTCGACTGGACGGATTGGCCCAGGCTTCGTCAAAGAATCCAGATGTGACCACTGTTTCTGCGACGATCGGCGCGGGGACGTTCTGGGGATTGTCGCCCACTTTCACGATCGCCCAATCACCCAAGCGTGGGAAGACCATGTAGCTGAAGCGCAGTTCCGAGTCGTGATAAGTGTGTCCGCTGTTGAGGACGACGTAGCGGCCGGCGGCATCGGGCAGGGGATTGGGGTAGATCAGTTGCACTCCGTGATCGGCCGCAGGGTGCCGATCTTTGCCGAGTTGGAGCGAGTCGCGGGTCCACTGGATCGGGAGTTGAGGCAAGACCTTGCTGATCCAGTGATTGCTTCCCGGATCGCCGAAGAGAATCAGATTCGCGCGGCGCACGTCCTCCTGAGTTACCTCGGTGTCGTCTTTGATCGGCAGGTCGCCGCGGTAGTGACGCCGCCATTCATCGGCGAAGCGCTTCAGATTGGCGTCCGCCCAAGCACCAATTGTCGGGTTCCAAGCCTGACGCGTGCCGCGGACGCACAGGAACGGACGCGCGAAGGCGTCATCTAGTGGGCCCTGAAGTCCCGGTCGTTTGCCGGTCAGAGTCACCAAATCGACGATGCCCTGGCATCTCCATTTTCCGTTGTGTCGCTCGATGACGCTCGGGCGAGGGGTTCCGAATGATTGCGCGGGCAGGTCAACCTTCGTTCCGCCAACGGTTACGGATGCGGTACGAGCTTGGATCGCCGGGGGATGAATTGCGAAGCGGGTGATGTTCCGCGGTTCAGCCACCGTGATCGAACCATCGGCGGCGATGCGGGCCTCGATCTCCGCACGCTGGTAGTGCGTCTCAAGACCGAGCACTTCGAGCCAATCGCAGCGGCTGAACTTGAGCGTCCAAGTGACGAAGCGGATGTGTTTGCGGAACGGGTCGCGCCCTTTGGCCGCGTGCTCCCCCAAAAGACGGAGTTGTTCTTGCATCACTTTGGCGGTGACGCCGTGCCCCGCGCCGACATCGACGAGGCCCACAAAGGGGATGCCTTCCTTCGCGAACGCCTTCTCGATGAGCAGGTGCGACTCAAAATAAGGGTCTTGGTCACCCATGACCGCGACCACGGGCACCATCCCGGCGTTGGCGGTGTAGTCGATGGCGTCCACCAGATGGAGCATAGTCTTCTGCCACGGGCTCAGCGGATCGAGACGTACGAAATGTTTCCATGGCGAGTTGGCGAACACGACGGTGTCCACCGGTCCCGCAGACGGACCCAAAGCCACGAAACGATCCGGTCGCTTCAAGCCGAGCTGCCACGTCCCCACGCCGCCGAGCGAACTGCCGCGCAGCACAATCCGCGAGCGATCAACTCGATAGTCGCGGCAGACCGCCTCAATGGCTTCGTCCACATCGGTCTCCCCCTCGAAGCGATAGGCATTTTCGCCGAGCCGCCCCATGGGATGCACTTCAAGGAAGTTGTTTGTGGAAACTGCTGGCCCGGCAGCGTCACCCGCGTCGGCGGCATTGATGAAAATCAATTCGCCGATGCCTGTCGCCTGGGTACTGCCGTGGAGCACGACATCCAGCCGCATGGGTTGAGCAGGGTCATAGCTCGCGGGGACGACGAGCATGTAAGGCTGCACCGATTCATCCACGGTGGAGATAAAGCCGCGCACGCTCCTTCCGAGTCGTTCCGCCCACGGCTGCCGTCCTGCAGCGAGAGCGTCAATTCGCTCGCGCGCCCGGCGCAGTCCTCTCTGCACCAGTTCGCGACTGTGAGCGTCGGCGATGGGTCCAAAGTCGAGCGCCCAGACAACCCCTTTGACAAAAATCTGGGCGTCGGCCCAACGATCCGGCTTCACGTTCGGCGCATTCCGCAATGCGGCGAGCCGGTCCTGGAGCGGTTGCAGCTCGGCTAGGAATGCTTTCCGCTCGGCCTCGGAGAGCGGTTCGGCGGCACGAGCGATGAAAAGTTGTGATGTCAGCACAACGGCGAACAGCGCTGCCGCCTGTCGCAATGCGCGCCGGGAAGTTGGGATCGTCAAGCGATGATCTCGTCGATGGGTTTGCCGTGGTCGATATCGAGACGCTTGCGGCCGGGGACTTCCAGCTTGCGGGAATCGAGGCCGAGTTGCTTCAGAATCGTGGCATGAATGTCGGTGACGTAGTGCCGGTGCTCGACGGCGTGGAAACCAATTTCGTCGGTCGCTCCGTGGGCGATTCCCCCTTTGAGTCCGCCGCCGGCCATCCAGACTGAGAAGCCGTAAGGATGATGATCGCGGCCGTCGGCCCCTTGCGAGGCAGGGGTTCGACCGAACTCGGACGCAAAGATGACGAGTGTCGAATCGAGCAGGCCGCGCTGTTTGAGATCTTTCAGCAGCCCAGCCACGGGCTTGTCGACGGCTTTGAAATTGGTCTCGTGGTTGTGCTTTAAGCTGCTGTGAGCGTCCCAGGCTCCGGCACCGCCAGCTCCGTGCTGAACTTGGATGAAACGCACACCGCGCTCGATCAGCCGTCGTGTCGCCAGCATCTGCGATCCGAAATCGCGCGTTGCCGGCTCGTTGAGGCCGTACAACTCCTGAATTGCTTGCGTCTCCGTGTTGAAGCCGAGGGCTTCAGGGACCGACGTCTGCATCCGAAAGGCGAGTTCATACGCCTTGATCCGCGCCAGCAGAGCGGGGTCGTTCGGATATTCAATCGCCTTCAACCGGTTCAGTCGCCCTGCCAATTCGAAGCTGAGTTCTTGCTCATCGACACCCAGCCCGCTGGCCGGTTTGCCGTAGTCGAGCGGGTTATTGGGATCGATCCGAATCGGCACGGCATCGTGAGCGGGGCCGAGATAATGGCCGTCCTTCGCGTTCCAGTATTCGCGGTTCCCCATCGAGATGAATCGGGGCAGGTTGTCGTTGATGGACCCCAGACCGTAATGCACCCACGCGCCGAGCGTTGGGAATTCGCCATCGAGCATGTGCCGCCCGGAGTGAAACTGCGTCTGAGCGCCGTGGTTATCGTCAGTTGTCCACATCGAACGGACGACCGCAATGTCGTCGATGCAGCTTCCCATGTGAGGCACCCAGTCACTCAGTTCGATGCCACTGTCACCGTACTTCCGAAAGCCGACCTGCAATGGATACAGCTTCTGGCGCAGTTCGACGTTGAAGGCGACTTCACGCCGGTTCAACCGCTCAGGCTTCTGCGTATCGGCATACGGCGTCTCACTGATGGACTTGCCGGCGTACTTGGTCATCTCCGGTTTCGGATCGAACGACTCCGCGTGCGAAACTCCACCGTTCATAAAGAGCCACACGACACTCTTCGCCTTGGGAGCGAAATGCGGCTGTCCATCCGGCGGCTGCCATGCTTCCGGTTCGTTCGCCTTGAGAACCCCGTCTTTCGCGAGCATCGCGCCAAGGGCTAAGCCAGTGAAGCCAAGGCCCATATCCGCGAAGAACGTGCGACGGTGCATGCTGCGAAAAGAGTCGTCGTGACAAAAAATGGTCATGGCAGCGTTCCTTCGGTCAGCGCTTTTGTCGGCAGCACTCACCGAATCGTGATGAAATCGTTGTGATTGAGCAGTGTTTGAATCAGGATCGTCCGCGCGAAAGCTTCCGGATTCGGACGTTTCTTCACTTGTGCTAATTCGGTCATGCGTTTCAGAAGTTCCGCCATTGTGGCTTGTTCGCCGGAGGTTGGTTCGACGGACAGGACTGTCACGAACGCGAAACGCATGAACTCGGCGTCGGATGCGTTTGGGCGCGCGGCGGCAATGCGTTGTGCGATCTTGCCAGCCATCGCCGTCGCGAGCGGACTGTTCTCCAGAGCGAGCGCTTGCTGCGGGACGATGCTTTCGGCTCGGCGATAACAGTCGAGCACGTTCGCGTCGTCGAAGGTCGAAAGAAACTTCTGATGATCGTTGTGCGAATGCACAAAGTAGAGACTGCGGCGGCGCGAGACTTCGTCGTTGATCGCGATCGACGGGCCACCCAGCGACACATCGAGTTCACCGGCCAGTGACAGCAGACTGTCGCGCACGATCTGGGCTTCCATGCGAACGGGATTCATCCGCCAGTAGAGTCGATTATCGGGATCGGCGATGTTGGATGGGCACTCCTGCTCGTCCGCATTCGATTGGGCAGTTGCTGAATCAGGACGGGCAAGAGTGCCCATCTTACTCGATGACGACAGCCGATAAGCCTGCGACATCACGATCAGCCGATGGATGTGCTTCATGCTCCAGTTGTGTTCGATCAGTTCGACGGCCAGCCAATCAAGCAGTTCGGGGTGCGTCGGTGGCGTTCCTTTGCGTCCGAAGTCGAACACGGTCGGCACGAGCGGCCGCCCCATGTGCCGCATCCAGATGTGATTGACCGCGACGCGGGCCGGCAGCGGTTGGCTCGGGTGGGTGAGCCACTTCGCAAACGCGGATCGTCGCCCGGTGCTGCTGGCGGGGAACGGCTTACCGGCGTTGCGATTCTGGTAGTCCTCTTGTGTTTTCTTCGCGCCGGGCAGCGGTGTGTAGGCCTCGCTGGGTATGTCGATCGCTTTTTGTGCCGTCTCCAGTGCGGTCTTTGCGGCGGCGAGTTTCTTTTCGGCTTCGGCCTTTTTGTCGGCAGCCGTTTGCAACAGCGCGAGTTCTTCGCGGATAAAGTCTTCGTCCGCGCGTGCCGCTGCGACGATTCGTTCTGATTTTGAGGCTACGAGCGCGAGTTCCTTGGCGGTGTCTGGCACCTTGACAACATGCCCCACGAGCGCCGCCGCTCTCGCTTCGATCGAAGCACGCTGAACTTCCGCGGTCTTCAACGCTTTCTCGGCGATCGTCACCGCAAGCCGCGCTTGCTCGATCGGTAGCGGTCCCGTCGGAGCAGCCGTCGCCGCGGGCTTCGCTTTCGGAGCGTCCGCATCGACGAGTTTCACTTCCGCCAGAAGTGGCCGAAGTTCAAACGAAACGAACTCGGCCTTCGCGTCGTAAGTGATCAATTCCAGAAACCCGCGCTGCCGCTCCAGAGTTGTCGGCAAGCGGAATGCGATCGAGTGTTCGCCGTCGACCAGCATGTTGAGCAACGTCCCTCGGACTCGCAGCACGATCTCGTGCGTTTGGTTGAGCTCGACTTTGCGAGCCTGTTGCGCGGTCGGCGGATAGACGTAGTTGCCACCTTCCTTGAACGCGATCTGTGATCTTGGCCCGCTCGCAACGGCGCTGACATACGCAAGCAACTCATTCCCCGACGCGGTGACGTCGCACGAGATGCCGACCGATTTCCACATGTCGCCGCCGGTCGGGATGTATTTGAGTCGGGCTTCAAAATCCGCAGGAGGCATCTGCTTCAATCGCACGGCACCCCGGATCGCACCGGCCTGCGATTGAATGAGCCGCCCGTTCTCGTAGCTCCACTTGCCGGTGAGTTGTTCCCACACGTCGGGTTTCTCGGCCGAGAAATCGTCTCGCACGAGAACATCGACCGGTGTACTGGCTGGCTTCGCGTCGTCTTTCGCGGGCGTTTCAGGCTTCAAGGCTGCCGTTTTCGCGGCCAATTCTTTTGAGGCGGCCTCGGATTCGACGAGTTTCTTCTTTGCCGCTTCAACGGCCGAGCGCGCAGTTGCGACCTGTTGCTCAGCCGATTGACGGTGCGTGTTGATGACAAACTCGCGCAGGCCAGGATGCGTCGCTTCGGGCGGGAGCGTGATCGGTTCGATCGCCAGCTTGAGTTCGTCGAACGTCAAAAACGCGGGCACCGCCGGCTCCATGACGCGGCTCTTGTCCGGGTTGCGGTCGTCGCCGCGAACATGCAGGTGCGTCGGCACGTCGAGATGTGCGTCGAACGCGCGGGGGATGCCGTCCTTTTCGAAGTCGAGTTGGCTGGGGACCATTTCCATGCGAATCTGATACGGCTCGAAGATCGCTCGCAGTTGATAATACTCAGCCTGCGCGAACGGGTCGTACTTGTGGTCGTGGCACTTCGCGCAATTGAAGGTCAGTCCGAGCATTCCCTTCGCGGTGTGCTCGATGGTCTCGTCCAGCCATGCGGTTCGATTGAAGATGAAATACTGCCGAGCCAGATACCCGGTTGCGCGCAGCCGGTCGAGGTCGTTGGGATACATCTCATCCGCCGCGAGCATCTCGCGCAGCATCTGGTCGTAACCTTTGTCCGAGTTGAGTGACTCAACAATCCAGTCCCGCCAATGCCAGATGTGTTTCTGGGAGTTGCGGACCTCGGCACCCAGTCCCCACCAATCGCTGTAACGCCAGACATCCATCCAATGCCGGCCCCAACGCTGTCCGTACTGCGGACTTTCGAGCAACCGTGTGACGACGTTGTCATGAGCATCGGGCGATTGGTCGGCCACGAACGCATTGAGCTCTTCGGGTGTCGGTGGCAGGCCAATCAGGTCAATCGACACGCGCCGCAACCAGACTCGCCGATCGGCTTCCGACTGTGGTGTGATCCCACGCTGGCGATGCTCGCGAGCGATGAAAGCGTCGATCGAATTGCGTTGCCACCGAACTTGCTCGGCTGATGGCTGCTCAACCAGCGGGACTGCGGGCCTCACAGGGGTCTTGAAGGCCCAGTGATCGCGAGGATGTCGTTCCGGTTGCTCGTCCGCCGGAGCTTCCGCCTTCTGTGCGATCCAGTGACGCAACGCTTCGATCTGCTCGGGCTTCAGCGGTTCACCTTCCGGCGGCATCCGTTCGGACTCTGCGGTCGCCGAGATGCGTTTCAGCAACAAACTCGCAGCCGAATCACCCGGCTTGATCACCGCACCCGAATCGCCCCCTTTGATCGCCAGGGCTGCCGTGTCCAGACGCAGTCCAGCTTCCTGCTTGAGAGCTCCGTGGCACGCCACGCAGCGGGCGGTGAGCACAGTTTTGATCTGCTTCAGATAGTCAACGCGATCTTCCGCCAGAAGCGAAGACGAACACGAGACGAGCCAAATGCCGAGCACAACTGGAAAATGATGTCGTGTGTTCATCAGCAAGCGAACCATGAAAGCATTTCGATCAACCCATTAGTTCCGGGATTGGTTTTCCGTGGTCGACGATAGGGGTCGGGCGTCCGTTGAAGTCCTTGATCAGCGTGTTGGCTGAGTCAATTCCCAGGTGATGATAAATGGTCGCCAGGAAATCGCCGGGGCCGCAAATGCGTTCGATCGAATCTTCGCCGCGTTTGTCGGTGCCACCAATGAACTTGCCGTGGTCGATACCACCGCCAGCCCAGATGTTGGAAAACGCTCGTGGCCAATGATCGCGGCCGGGCTGGATCGTGCCGGCGGGCGCACTCGCGTCGCCACCCCCCGTGCTGGCGGCGTAACTAATCTTGGGAGTCCGTCCGAACTCTCCAGTGACGACGACGAGTACGCGCTGGTCGAGACCACGATCGTAGATGTCTTCGATCAACGCAGAGACCGCTTGATCGTAGGCAGCCGAACGGAACTTCATGCCGTCAAAGACGTGCATGTTGACCGCGTGATCGTCCCAGTTCCCCACTCGACCACAGAGCGGTCCGGCGAGGCTGGTCGTCAGAACTTCGACGCCCGCTTCGACCAATCGGCGAGCGAGCAAGAGTTGCTGGCCCCACTGATTGCGACCGTAGCGATCGCGGGTGCGCGGGTCTTCGCGGTTGAGATCGAACGCTTCCTTGGTCTTGGGATTGGTCAGCAGCGACATTGCGCGAGTTTCAAATTCATCCAGTGCGGCCAGTTCCTTTTGCTGATCGAACGTGCGTTCGAGCGTGTCGAGGTTTTGCCGCAATGAGGAGCGGCGACCGAGGCGTTTGACCTCATTCGAGTCGGAGAGACCGATATTCGGCACCGAGAACGTCGGCTGATTCGGATCGCCGGAGACAACGAACGGTGAGTAGCCATCGCCAAGATACGCCGGTCCGTTGTATTCCAGCGGCGGATTGATGCCGACGTAGGCCGGCAACGAATTCTGACGCGGGCCGCGTTGCGAGCGAACGTAGTTGGTCACCGACATCCAGTCGGGTAGACGTGGCTTTGGTTTGTCGCGCGTGTCGGGATCGCCGGAGAGCAACTGCATCGAGCCTGCCGGATGTCCGCCCGCGTTCTGTCGCATCGATCGCAGTACCGTGAACTTGTCCGCGATAGCGGCTTGTCGCGGCATGATCTCGCAAAAGTTGAGGCCCGGCACTTTCGTGGGGATGGTCTCGAACGGACCACTGTATTCGCTGCCGGAATTTGGCTTGGGGTCGTATGTTTCAAGATGCGAACAACCACCGGGTTGCCAGACCATGATCACCGCGTTCTTCTCGCGACTGACGGACGTTCCCTCGCTGGCTTGCAGCGCGTTCTGAGCCTGCAAGCGGAGGATGCCCGGCAAGCTGAGCGTGGCGAAACCCGCCAACCCGGTTTGCAGAAATCCACGGCGACCCGAGCAGATGCTGTCGGGACCAGGACAGAAGACTGGGGCATGATTGCTGTGATGGTGGGTCATGATTTGGCTCGTGCATT
The DNA here is from genome assembly GCA_945906725.1 of Candidatus Kuenenia stuttgartensis. Classification (GTDB taxonomy): domain Bacteria; phylum Planctomycetota; class Planctomycetia; order Planctomycetales; family Planctomycetaceae; genus SXKJ01. Next base: position 19,324 of record CAMDRI010000018.1, read on the forward strand.
GTGACGTAGCCACGCTCGCCAAGAACGTGGGGAATTTGGCGGGATAGCCCACGCTCTTGGCGAGCGTGGCTACTTCTTCTCGGCGGAGTTCACACGAATCTTAATCGGTTCGGACACAACGATATCAACAATATCTCGTGGTTGGGCGGCGGCGGTTGCCTGTTTGATCTTTTCGACAGCCGCAGCTACGGCGGCAGCGGCTGCTTTCTGTTTGGCGGTCACGGCCTCCACGGCTTTGTCGGCTTCGGGCTTGGCCTCGGTCGCTGCGGCCTTTGCGGCTTCGGTCAATTTTTTCACTTCGGCTTCGATCGCCATTAACTCCTGAACAGCTTTCTTGTGATCCTCTTCAGCAGCGACGATCGCTTCGGGTTGATGCCGGTACTTTGCGACCGCCCCGCCATAGAAGGCGATCAAGTAATCTCCCGGAGCCGTTTTCAAAGCAGCCGTGTCGAGGACTGCTTGCGACTGATCGGCGGTCAGTGACACATCGAACTGCGGAGCACGATCGAAGCCGACTCCCATCGTGCGGAGTTGCAGGACCGCTCCGGAGAACTCGCTGCGTCGCGTGTGCAGCAACGGAATCGTGAGCTTCTCACCGGCGGTTACGGTCTGAACTTCGTTCGGAGGCGTGAGCGTGATCGGAGCAAACTCACGACCGCTCACCGAGACCGGCACGTCGGCCATCAGACGCGGACTGGGGATCTCGCCCCACGAATCCGGAATCGGCCACGCGTACGAAGCCAATCGACACGGGCGAGAGACAACCTCACCGTTGATGGTGGCTCGGCCAAAGAATGTTCCACTGCCGACCGCTCGCGGCGCGTTCTGGTTCGCGGTGACGAGCATGATGCCGCGCGATTGTCCGGCCGGAATCTTCAAGCCGTTCGCCGTGACTCCTTCCGGCAATCCTTCCATCGCGAGGTCGATATCGCCGTCGAAACCGTCGCGGCGAATGGCGACGACTTCCAGAGCCATCGTCGCTCCGCCGCGCAAAGCCAGCGGTTTTGAGACCGCGTTGCGGTCGCCGTTTCGCAGTTCCATGTGCAGCGCCCACGCGACGATTGCAAAGTCGGGAGCAGCCTTGCGAATGATTAGGCGATAGATGTTCTTCGGATCGTTGCGCGTTCCGCCAAACAGGTCGGTGATTTGCAGCCGATGCAGGCCGTCTTCCTTGATCTCCAGCTTGCCGAGGATGTCCGCCGAACCGGCGTTGTACGGCGGGCCGTCATACGCGTAGCCGTTGCTCGACACCTTCACGGGGCTGGGGATGTCGCTGAACTCGGCGACGTCGGTCAGCTTCTCGGTGTCGCCGGTGCGAGCGACATGCTGCACGAGGATCGACGGATCGGTCGGCAAACCGAATCGCTCGGAGGCGACCTCGACCCACCAGACGTCTCCCTTCTTGGCCTCGAACTCGAAGACGTCGACGTCGGCCGCCGGGAAGAAGCTTCCGGCAATGTCGCACGGCAGCGAAATCTTTTGAGTCTTCGTGCGATCGTTGTTCGGCTCGCTCTCGGCCAAATCGGCTTGTTCTTTGAGACCTTGCGGCGGCCACGAGAACGAGTTGACCGGCTTCGTCGACTGCTGCCGTACGACCGCCGCTCCGACCGGTAACTCCCACAAGCCAAGCCGATAGTAATATGCAGGTCCGCCTTTGAAGGTCAGCTCGTGGACTTTGATGACGTACTTGCCGTCGGACGGGACTGTGAAGTCGAGCACGCCTCCTCGGCGTTCGACTTGCAGATCACGACCCGCCGCATCGGCCACGATCACGGTGGCGTCGAGCTTGGAATCGATCCCGCGCGTCGCGCAATCGACGATGACTCGCTGTCCCTTTTTCGCCTCAAAGACGTAGTGATCGACCGCCCGCGAAGTCATCACCCCGTTGCAGATCGAATTGACCTTCAACTCCATCGCGGTCGCCAGCGAGGTGTTTGGCGCGGCTCGCGTGACTTCATCAAGCGTGCCGACCGAGAACGCTCGCGAAGACGAAATCCCCAATCGCGTCATCACGCGCGCCTCATGAATCCCGACCGGGCAATCAGCGGCAATCGTCACGACATACTTGTTCGGCTCCGTCTGCCCCGCCTCGTTCAACTTGCGAGCGGCCGTGATGCGCCGATCTGAGAACGTCAACTCGTCGGCGTCTTCGATGCTCTCGCCGCTGATTGTGACCTCGACCTGAGATCCAACCTTGGCCCCCATTGGAGTCGTGGTCAGCAACCTCGGAGCTGGTAAGCCGACGGATTGCGCAAACGATACGGAGGCAAATGCTCCGCAGGCCAACGCCGCGAGCAGCATCGAACGGCAACGCGAGTAACAGACGAGGTCAGTCATCATGTGCCTAATGGTTAAAAAGGAATTCTTTAGTATTGATTAACGCCCAAATCAAGTCTTGATAATTCGCATTCGCAGCCGTGCCGGGTTCATTCAAATAGTCGATCGCGGTTTTCAGTTCTTGTGGTCGCGGCTCACGCGAGAACGCGGCAAGGTACAGCTCGCGGATTTTCGCTTCGGCCGGGTTGTCTTCTTTCGCCAGGCGTTCGGCTCGGCCAGTGGGGGCAGCGAGCTTGGTTTTCAGCTCAGCCGCATTGAGTAGGTGCAGGCTCTGCGCGAGGCTCGATGATTGGACTCGTTCGCATTCGCAGACGCTCTCGGCTTCGGGGCGGCCGAAGACTCGCAAGAACTGCGATGAAGCGTTGTAGCTGTTGTCCGGCAGAGCGACCGCTCGCGTTCCCGGCGGGAGATTGGCGAAATCGGTCTGAGTCCCCGCCAGCCAGTCGATCGCGTCGAGCAGCACCTCGGCCTGCAAGCGGCGTGGGTAGTAACGTGAGTAGTTCTGCCGATCGACGATGTTGTGTTGGTTCGGCTGTTCGCTGAGTTGGTAGGCGTGCGATTGCGTGATGACTCGGACGAGTTCCTTCAGGTCAAAACCGCTGGCTATGAAGTGCTTTTCGAGAGCCTCCAGCAGCGCGGGATTCGTCGGCGGGTTCGTGTCTCGAATGTCGTCTTCCGGCTCGATCAGGCCGCGGATGAAGAAGTGTTTCCAGTAGCGATTGACGAGAGACTTCGCAAAGAACGGATTCGTCTTGCCTCCCATCCAATCGGCCAGCTTCAGTCGCGGGTCTTCATCGGCGGCGATCTCCGGGATCGCATCGCCGAGCGCGGCAGGCTTGAGAGCGATCGCCGTTTTGATGTTCGTTGCCGTCGCGAGGCCGCGCTTGTGGAAGATCAAATCTTCGCCGCGAGTCCCCGACGGCTTGCGGCCGACTTGGCTGAAGAACGCAACCAGCGAGTAATAATCGTCCTGGCTCCAACGCTCAAACGGGTGATGATGGCACTGAGCACACTGCATCCGCACGCCGAGGAAGAGTTGCGCGACATCCTCGATCTGCTGCTTCGGTTCTTTGACTCGCTTGTACCACGCGACCGGCGGGTTGCCGATCACGGTTCCCGTCGCGGCGAGCACCTCGCGGACGAACTGGTCGTAAGGCTTGTTGGCGAGAAAGCTGTCGCGGACCCACGCATGAAACGCGAAGTTGGAAACGGTGTCGCTGGCATCGTCGCGGCGATTCTTCAGCAGTGCCGTCCATTTGTTGGCGAAGAAGTCGGCGTAGTCGGGACTTCGCAGCAACTCGTCAATGACCTTGTCTCGCTTGCCCTCGTCCTTGCTGGCGAGGAACGCGGTCGATTCTTCTTCGGTCGGCAGCCGCCCGCCGATGTCGAGAGTCACTCGCCGCAAAAACGTCGCGTCGTCACAGAGAATTGACGGCGGGATGCCGAGTGCCTTGAGGTTGGCGAACACATACTCGTCCACAAAGTTCTTCGACGACGGCAGATTGTCGACCGGCGCACCCAGCGGCACCGACGCGCTGAAAACCGCCACCTTCGCTTGGTAGCGGACCATCACTGCGACATTGCCAACGATGTCGGAAATCTTCACCAGCCCGCGCTCGCTCACGTCGGCCATCGCCTTATCGTTGGACTCGTAGAGCGACATGCTAGTGACATCGCGGACGCTGCCGTCCGAATACTTCGCGATCGCTTGGAGTTGTTGTACGCCACCACGCTTGATCGAACCACGAGCCGGATGAACTTCAAACGACAACAGCTTCGGAACCGTCTCGCGATCAAACGTCGCCCCCTGACGAATCCATTCGCGGAGCAGAGCGTAGCCTTCCGAGGTCGCGGCCAGACGAACTCCACCGCCGTGCGGCATTTGCCCGGAGGCTTTGAGCAGCAACAGGCTCTGATCCGGAGACCCAAAGAACAGCCGCCGATTGCGCCCCTCTTTCGTCAGTGACTCGAAGTCTTCCTGCGGCTCGAATCCGAGCAACGACAACTGAAACCCCTTCTGACCGCCACCGGCCTTCGCATGACAGACACCGACATTGCAGCCGGCCTTCGTCAACAGCGGCACGACATCATTCACGAAACTCACGGGGTGCTCGGCGGCGTCGGTACGAAGCAGTCCCACCGCCAAGAATAAAACTCCGATCAGCGAACGGAGCAAACCTCGCCGCAGAAACCGTCGTCGAAATTCTTCTTCGGAACAGGACATGTCATTCACTCTCAAGTCCACGATCCAGTCAAAAGGATGGCGAGAAGTCTAACACGCGTCGGGCCGCAATCCGACCGAATTTGTGATCGACACTGACCGATCTTCCTTCGATGCCCGAACCGGAAGCCTATTCAGGCTCACAATAGTCACATCTGTAACAACTCACCCACCGCGAATGCGTTGGTTATTCGATGAGTTCCACCGACTGCCAGTGAGCGTGCATCGCTGCATGACCGGGAGGCAGGTCCGTTAGGCGATGCTCGTCTCGATCCTTTAACCGCATCAGAAAGAGATTCCGTACGCCGTTCCGCTTTGAGCCGTACACGATCCATTTTCCATCGGGCGATGGCCTCAAATGGTAGTGCAGTGTTCCTTCAGCGGACCTGGTGAGTTGTTCGCTCGAACCTGCGAGTGTGACTTGAAACAGTTCGATGTTGTTGCCGACCTTGGCCGTGTAGAAAACCGACTGGCCATCCACAGACCACACCGGAGTATCGCTGCTGCCTCCGTGAAAATCGGGGACGTCAAGAAACTCGGTCACACCGCGATAGCCGGCTCGGTCGGCGAGCTTCTTGAGCCCCGTCCCATTCGCGCGCACGATGTGCGGATGACAGTTGTAGTGCTCGCCGGAAACGAACAGCACCCACTGCCCATCGGGCGACCACGTCGGAGCGAAGTTGAAAGGTTGCCCGGTCTGCACATGCACACGCTGCGAACCGTCCGCATCAGCCAGATAAACCTGATAGTTTTCGTGGTAAGAAATCCGCGAACCGTCGCGTGAACTGCTGAAGCCGTACGCGAATCCGTTGGAATTCTTCGTCAGATCGACCTTGTTGCGGCCATCGCGGTCCATGCTGAAGGGTTGCGAGTTTCCGCCGATCAACGCCGTGAAGCCGAGCTTCTTGGAGTCGTTCGGCCAGAAGAACACCCCCGTGTTGTAGAAGCTGACTCGCTCGACTGCCGTGACGTTCTCCGCTCGACCAGTCGCGACATCCACAAGATAAGTGTCGTACAGCCAACCCTCGGAAGTGAAACGGAACGTTTTGTGTTCCTCTTCCCACTTCGCGTTCTCGAGGCTCTCCCAACCGCGGCCGATGATGGCCGTCTTGCCATCTGGCGACCAACCCGCAAACTGCGTCCAAGCGCCAGACTCTTCGGCGAGGTCGGTGGCCAGAAGTCGTCGATCCGATCCATCCGCCTTCACCAACATCGCTCGGCGCGTGCTGACATTCGGCTGCCGTCCTCCCGGTAAGTTCGTGCGGTGCTCGTTGTAGCCGATGAGCAGGCTCGGCCGTTTCGGTTCTGCCGATTCAGCCAAAGTGAAATCACTCAAAATCGAAAAGGCCATAAGGACACAGACGCGGACTCGCATGAATCATCTCCTGATCGATCTAAGACTTCGGTTTCTCTGACGAGAGCGCTTTTAAACGAGCGATCGCCCCCTGCATTTCCCCTTTGGCTCCGGCATCGGTTTCCTTTTCCAACGCCGCCTCGAGCGCTGGCAGCGAGGCGGGATCAGCGGTGTTTCCCAGTGCGCGAGCGACGTAGCCACGGCGATGGTGATCCGTTTCCAGTTTCAACACGTTGACGATTTCCGGAGCCGCTACTTTCCCCGCTTTGCCCAGCATTCCGAGCGCGTGAGCCGATTTCATCCGGACCAATGCGTCGTCATGGTGAAGGTATTTGCGAAGCGAGGTGATTTGCTCAGCCACATCGACATCGATCATCGCCAATGCTCCCAGCGCCACAACACGAGTGACCGGATCGGCATCATCTTGACTTGCGGTACGCAACGGGGTGATGAGCGATTTCTCGTCGGGAGCCGTCTTGCCGATTCGGCCCAGTGCCCGAGCAGCGGTCTCGCGGGCTTCTTTGACGGAGTCACTCTTGAGCCGTGAAATCAATTGTGGAACCGCGGGAACCGCCGCAGCCCCCAGATTGCCAATCGCGGTGGCGGCTGTCGACCGGACCGCTCCGTCGCGGTCATCGAGCGCCGACCGCATTTCCGCAAGCATTTTCGGCGAGATGTCCGAATGCACGAGCGAACCAATCGCCGAACGCCTCATGGCGACATCGTCGCTCTTGAGATCGGCTTGGACTTTGGCAATGCGTTCCTTGGCAGTCCCCGTTGGTTCGGCCGCGTTTGTGCTGGCAACGGCCATTGAGACCAACGCGAAGAAAATGGCATTCCGCGAAGACGTTCCTCGCGCTCGGTTCCGTGAAATGGTCATCAGGCATCCTTTCGATTCGCAGGGAGATCGCAGGGTTGTTGCGAGATTCGTCCGAATTGCCGCAACCATCCAAGGTAAGTCGGGCGGTCACGAACGGCATCCTTTCCACAGGACACGGAGTTTGCAGACTCACTTGCGGGTCTGACTGAGACGGTTGCTTTCCTTGATTCGTCGGATCATTGTCGCGATACGTCGTTTTCTATCCGCGGAACTCAACAACCAACAAGCCTCGTCTGTTTTCGGAGTTCGCCATGAGCCAATTGTCTCGTCGCAGTTTTCTCCTCACGTCGTTGTCGGGCAGTATAGTCGCGCTGACCTCCTTCTCGCGCGGGTCGGAGGACGCGGTCACTGAGCCGATCATCGACATCCACCAGCACACCAACTATCGCGAGCGAACGGCCGAGCAGTTGATCGCTCATCAGCGGGCGCTGGGAGTCACGCAGACGATCCTGCTGCCAGCCGGGAGTGCCGTCAAACGGCCATCCACAGGCGATGGCAAGCACAACGCCCTTGGCGGTGTCGGTGCCGGAGGCAACGAGACCGCGCTGACGATGTCCCGACAGCATCCGAAAGAGTTCTTCTTCGGAGCGAACGAGGTGACCGATCTTCCGGAAGCCCGCGCCGAGATTGCCAAATACCTCGACAACGGCGCGATCATCATCGGCGAGCAAAAGTTTGGCATCGAATGTGACTCGGCTGAAAGCCAACTTCTCTACAAACTGGCAGGCGAATACCGAGTGCCGATTCTCATGCACTTTCAGCACGGTACCTACAATCTCGGCTTCGAGCGATTGCGCAAAATGCTCGACAAGTTTCCGAAGACGAACTTCATCGGTCACGCTCAGACTTGGTGGGCCAACATCGACAAGAATCACGCCGATCAGGCGGTGCTGTATCCCAAAGGGAAGGTCACCCCTGGCGGACTAACCGATCGCTATCTGGCCGACTACCCGAACATGTTCGCCGACATGTCGGCCGGCTCTGGCCTGAATGCGTTGACTCGCGACGAAGATCACACGCGCGGCTTCCTCGACCGCCATCAAAACAAAATCCTCTACGGCAGCGACTGCGACGATCATGTTGGGACGGGACCGAAATGCTCCGGTTCGCAAACGATCGCAGCCATCCGGAAGCTCGCTCCCAACAAGTCCGCCGAGCGAAAGATCCTCTTCGAGAACGCAAAGAAGCTCTTCAAATTTTCATAGTCCCTGTCTCACGCACTTGTAGAGCTTGATAACAGCACGACGCGCAAGCGATTGGTGTTTGAAGAAACCCCTCGCTTGCGCGTCGTGCTAGCCCCTCAATGCCCGCCCAATTTGAAACATTGGCCGGCTCTCAGCCGAGTCACCGGGGCGGCAACACCACGGCTGGTGGGAGGACGATTTCCGAATTCTTTCCGAATTTGGCAAATTCCGTGAGGCGACTGGCCCGTCGGCTCCGCTTAGAGTGTGGCGGTTTCTTTTCTCATCAGGAGTTTGCCATGCGATCTCGATTCCTGGTCCCCTTTATGGCGGTTGGTTTGTGTGCCGCTTCCAGTATTTCGGAGCCACTGCGGTTCTCGACAACCGCCTCCGCATCCACGGTCGTTGCGGACAAGAAAGTCAAAGCCTCGGTCTCCGGGACTGGCAAATCCAAGTTCGCGGCCGAAACCGATGCCAAACGCGCCGCTCGCGAAGTGGCCGGTGGTTCCTACAGAACGATTCGCTCCAGCACCACCGGCAGCGGCAGCAGTTGGACCTGCGCCATGACCATCGAATACTCGGAAAAGAACTGAGCGTCCCTGGCCCCGAGAGGTCTGGAATCGCCGTCTCTTGTTCAGCAGCCAACTCCACAGAAGGGCGTATTCATGTCTGAACTGATTCGTTTTAAGTGTCCGGAGTGTGGCAAGTCTCTTTCGGCGAAATCGCAATTATTGGGCGGTCCACGAAATGTCCCGAGTGTCAGTGTCGGGTGCAGGTGCCGGCTCCCGCGGTGGTGACCGACGACATCTTGCAGTATCTGCAAGAGACCGAGCCAGCGGCGGCACCACCGCCGTGCTCGATGATGACTCACGAGCCGTTCTACACCGCGACCTTCACGACGACTTTTCGAACGGCTGCCGGTTGGCCATCGACGGCGGAGCCAGGAATATGGCCGTCTTCCGGAAAAAAAATCGTGAAGCTCCCGGTTGGAACCTTTACGAAACTTCCGCTGCCATCGAACAGCGCGTAGTCGACCAGTTCATCGTACGGCTTCTTGACAGTCAGCGTCTGGATGTTCGCGTAGCCCATCTCCTCGACGCCGGCGGCGACGAATTGCACGTCGATATATTTTCGATGTGCCTCCCAAACTCCCTGGTCACGAGTCTTGGTCGTGTTGTCCTGCACGAGCGCGTAAATTTGCTCGCCTTGAATTGGAATCTTCCCGACAGGCAATTTGGTGCAGTCGTTCTCTTGCAGATACTTCAGCGCCGCTACGATCCGTTCGCCAAGTCCGGCGTAACGAGAAGCATTGTTCAGCGTGTCGAGAATCATTCAATCATCCTCTTGGAATTGCCTGAGCGTGAAGGTCGAATCGTGTGAGCGATTCACCGAGGCCCGCCGGGCCTCACTCGATTTCATTTCGCCGATCCTGTCGCCGCGAAGCAAAATATCTGCGTCCGCGTGCGGACATACAGGCCGCCACCGGCGATGGCGGGTGTGGCGATGATGCTCTCACCGACGTCGTTCACAGCGAGTTCCTCGTAGTCTGCAGCATTCTTCAACACCGCGACATTGCCGTTTTCACTGGCGAGATAGATCTTGCCGTCACCAAAAATGGGTGACGCGAAATAGCCGCCACCGCTGCCGATTCGTTTGGGAGCGCGGACCGGTTCCCCTTTCTGAATGCTGAAGACGGTGCTGATGCCACCCTCTTTGACCAGAAACATCCGGCCGTCAGAAACGAATGGCGAGACGATGTGATCGGTGTTCTTCGTCTTGTGTTTCCACAAGAGATGCGACTTCGTGACGTCCCCTTGGCCTCCGCCGCGCACCGCCAGAATGAACTGCTCGGCCGCCGCGTCGCCGCTCTGCTTGAAGTCACCACCCGCGAAGTTGTCGGGGTGCAGGAACGCGACGTCCAACTCTGGGCCTTCGAGGAAGCCGTCTTTGTTGAGGTCGCCCCGGTCGAACGTCTTCTTGAAAAACGCCTCCGGGATCGGCTGCTTGCCGACGAACCGTTGAATCTCCGCCTTGTCGAGCTTGTTGTCGTTGTTACCCACCTTCTCGTCGCGGTCCACGGACGCCAGCCATTGATTGGCGATCGCGCCGCTTTGCACCGAGATGTAAATCACACCGTCGAGACAAACGGGAGTCGTCTTGATGTTTCGCAGCATGACCTTCGCAAACCAGCGACGCTTGCCAGACTCTGGGTCGTAGCCGATCAACCGGCCGGTACCCGCAACGACAATCTCATCGCGGCCGTCGACCGTGTTGACGACCGGGTGCGAATAATTCACCGCCATGTCAAGCCGCTCGTCCTTCCATCGCAACTTGCCGGTTGCCTTGTCGAAGGCATAGAAGGCGGGATTGAGATCGTCGTCCTGGCAAAACAAGACCAAGTCGCGATACAGCACCGGCGACATTCCCGGCCCCCACTTGAAGACGAAGAACGGAGTCGGGAGTTTCTGTTGCCAAACGTCCTTGCCCGTCCGAGCATCGACGGTCAGCAGGCCCAGCGTGCTGAAGTAGAAATAGACTCGCTCGGCATCAGCGGCTGGAGTTGCACTGGCTTGACTGTTCGTCGCATGAACTTCGTCGAGCGGTCCGGTCGCCCAATCGCGTTGCCACAACTTTTTTCCGGTGGCGGCATCGAATGCAAATAGGCTGATGGTTTCGTCCGTGGTCATGCCGCTCACGAAAACTTTCCCCGCCGCGACGACCGCGCCACCGACACCGTCGCCCACCTTGGCAGACCAACGAACGTTTTCCGTGGCCGAGAACTTGACCGGCAGCGGTTTGTTTCCCGTCGAGATGCCCGTGGAATTCGGCCCCCGAAACTGCGGCCAGTCGTCGGCTTGGACGAGCACCGGAAAGATCGCGGACGCCAGCAGAATGCCGACTGGAATGCAGCTCCTCAACAGGGCCTTGAGTCTGGGACGATCCTGAGAACAATCGCTGCGGCTCATCTCGGTCATGTGAACTCTCCCGTAATTTGAATCTGTGATCGTTTCACCCAGGAGAGCCGTCCTACGGCAGTCTCCAGCGGACAACTTCCAAGTGTGTCTTTCCGTCTTCGCCTCGGTACGAGTACGACGTGACAAGCACGCCCTCTTTGAGCTGCACGGTCGGACCGAAGCCGCCTCCCTGATCCTTGCCGACTGGCGTTCGCGTGTCGAGCATCAGCCGATCGTGAGCAAAATCGAGTTCAAATCCGTCGTCGGTTTCGCGGCCGAAAATCGCTCGCACTCCGAGCGGTGGCTTGAGATCACGAACCGTGAACGTCAGCAGTAGTCGCTTGTCGTGCAGCCGCAGCAGCGACATGTACATCTCGCCGTAATCGCCGAAGTCGCGGATTCGATCAAAGGTTTTTCCGCGGTCGGCTGACGAGAACAGGATGAAGTGATCGGCTTGATCATTCCCCGCTTTGATCGGCCGATCTTTGATCGGCATCTCGTTGCTGTCGACGCGGACCAGCGCCCAGACTTTTCCCGATTGAGCCTGCCACAGCCACGTCTCGCCGCCGAAGAAGCCGTATTGGCTTTTGAAATCGCGAGGCTCGCACTTCTGCGACTTGTCCCAGGTCTGTCCGTTATCGGTCGAGCGCCAGACAAAATACGGGCCGCCTCCGCCGTCGTAGTCGACACCCAACAGCAATGAGCCGTCGCCCAATTCCAGCACGTTGCGAGTTGTGTGATTACTGGCCTTCGGCTTGATCTGCTCCGATTCGACGCGTGTCGATTGCCACGTCTTGCCGCCGTCGGTCGAGCGATGCAGGAAGCCGGTGGTGTAGCCCCATTCGTTGCGCACATCCTGCGCTAACAGGTGACCGGAGATAAAGATGGTGCCGTTCTTGAGCACCGTCAGATACGGCTCGCGGCCGAGCAAGTCGAGCGGTTGCGGGCCGGTCCATGTGCGGCCGCCATCCGGCGACCGAAACAACAACGTCTGTTCGAGAACTTTGTTGCCATCGCGTTTATGCTGATGAAACGCAGTCAGCAGCAACTCGCCACTCGGCAACTTCGCAATGCACGGCTTGTAGTCATCCGCCTCGCCGAGCGGAATCCGCTCGACAGGGATCGTATCTGTCGTCAGCAATTTGCGATTCGCGATAGTGACTGTGCTAGATTCCTCGGCATTGGCCGACGAGACGAACGCCAACAGTACGAAGACAGCCGGAAAAAACAGTGACATCCGTCGCAAGATCGTCCCCTTCACAGCAGTTCCTGAATCGGCTGTCCGCCGCCGACGATGCTCGTGGGCCGGCCGCTGGAATCTTCGTAGTGGGTGTCGAGCGGAATGCCGAGAGTGTGATAAATCGTTGCCAGCAGATCGAGCGGCGTGACGAGTCGCTCCTGAACCCCGCCGCCCCACTTCTCGCTCGCCCCGACGACCCGTCCCCCCCGAAGGCCGCCGCCGGCCAGCAGCACACTGAAGCAGTCCGACCAGTGATCGCGGCCCGCGTGACCGTTCATCCGCGGTGTGCGGCCAAACTCGCCAGCACAGTAAATGATGACGTCGTCCAACAAGCCGCGTGCATCGAGGTCTTCGACTAGAGTCGCAATCGCGCGATCCAACGGCGGCAAATGTTCGTCCAGTCCCTTCTCAACTTCGTTGTGATGATCCCAGTTCCCCGTGTTGATGTTCACGCAACGAGCCCCCGCTTCGACCAATCGCCGAGCCAGCAAGGCACTCTGTCCGTAGCGATGCCGGCCGTATTGATCGCGCAGCTTGGGATCTTCCGCTTTGAGATCGAATGCGGCTCGCATGCGTTCCCCTGCGACCATCTCCAGCGCCTGTTGCTTGAACGTGTCGAGTCCCTCCATCACGCCGGTCTCATCAATGTCGCGACGGAGTGTGTCGAATGTTTTGAGCAACGCGCGGCGCGAATCGACGCTGCGCGCGGTGAGTCCGCCTGGCAAAGACAAGTTCGGCACCTTGAAGTCCGCCGCGTTGGGATCGGCTCCCACTTCAAACGGATTGAACGCTTTACCGAGGTAGACGGCTCCCTGATATCCAAACGATTCCGACTTCGGGATCGTCACATACGCGGGCATCGGCGGCTGACGCGATCCCAGCGAACGCGCGATGACCGAACCCAGCGCCGGCTTCTGTGCGGCGTTCCGGGCGAGCGTCGGTCCGAAGTAACCGGTCTGCATCCAGTGAGCCGACGGGGCGTGAATTCCATTCTCGTGATGCACCGAGCGGACGATCGACAGTCGGTCCATGACTTTCGCTTGAAGCGGCAGTCGTTCGCTCAGCACGACGCCGGGCACGGTCGTGCCAATCGGCTGATACATGCCACGGTACTCGGCCGGCGCATCGGGCTTCACGTCGTAGCTGTCTTGCTGGCTGACTCCGCCGTCCGTCCAGAAGATGATCAGCGACTTTTTGCTCGTGGAACGTCCCACTTCCGCCGCTTGAGATTCCAGCCGCAACAAATCGGCAATCCCCAGGCCCAGAAGTGGGGCACCGATTTGCAGAAAGCTCCGGCGTGTGGCACCGGAGCAGTTCTGGAATGAGTGTCCTTCGATTCGCAACATGGCAGGGACTCCGGACAGATCAATGATTGAACAGGAACTCGTTGGTCGCCAACAGTGACCACAGGAGCGAGCGGCAGGCCTCCGCTCGATCAGGTTCAGCGGCAAGGAAATCGACAGCAGCCTTCAATTCTTCCGGTCGCAGCCGTCGGGCCAGGACGCGCAGAAACATTTCCGTCGCGAGATCGGCGTGTGATTTGTCGCTGGCGGCGAGTCGCTGAGCGTAGCCGGTCTTTTCGATCAGCTTCCGTTGGATCTCCGCCGAATTCACCAATTCCAACGCCTGCGTCAGGGCCGGGGAATCGACTCGTTCGCATTCGCAGGCCGACATCCGCGCGGGTCGGCCGAAGACATCCAGAAAATGGGCGGCGACGTTTTCGTCGGGCAGTTCGATCGCGCGAGTGCCAACGGCGACGCCGGGGAAGTCCGTCGGCACATCTAGGATTTGGCTGATGCCGTCGAGCAACACTTCGGCCGTCACTCGGCGCGGATAGAACCGGGCAAACGTCTGCGTGTCCCCCGCGTTGCCAGGGTGTGGAGCCGACTCGAGGCCGTAGGCGTAGCTGCTGGTGATGACTCGGATGAGATGCTTCACGTCGAAGCCACTGGCGATGAAATCTTGAGCCAGTGCGTCGAGTAGTTCGGGGTTGCTCGGCGGATTCGTGCTGCGAGCGTCGTCGATCGGGTGAACGATGCCTCGACCGAGGAAGTGCGCCCACATCCGATTAGCCATCGTGCGGGCGAAGAACGGATTGTTGGCGCTGGTCATCCACTGCGCGAGATTATTGCGCGGATCGTCATGCAGGCCGAGCGAAAACTCACTGCCACCAAGCGGTCGCGGCTTGAGGATCTCGCCAGTGCGCGGATGCAACACGTCGCCGCGTTCCTTGAGGAAGATGATCTCGTCGGTCGGCACTTCGGCATCCGCGAAACCTCCCTTTCGACCGACACGAGAAAAGACGGCGGCCAAGCCAAAATAGTCCGATTGGCTCCAGCGTTCGGTCGGGTGGTGATGACACTGAGCACACTGCACGCGGACGCCGAGAAAGGCCTGCGCGACCGACTCGACGTACTCCGGCGACTTCCGCACGGTGCGATACCAAATCGCCGGCGGGTTCTCGTTCTGGCTGCCGCTGGCAGTGAGCAACTCGGACACGAACTGGTTGTACGGCTTGTTCACCGCCAGCGAGTCTCGAATCCACGCAGCGAACAACGTCGTCCCCGCGCGCTGCTTGCTGGTCGAATAGCCGGCTCCACGGTTCTGCAAGATGTCGGCCCACTTGAGTGCGAAGTAGCTGGCGTATTCTGGCCGTTCCAACAGCCGGTCGATCAGCCGCGAGCGTCGATCGAGGCGAGTGTCGGCTAGATACTCCGCAACTTCCTCGCTGGTTGGCAGCGAGCCGCAGATGTCGATCGTCACGCGGCGAATGAACGTCGCGTCGTCGGCCGGCGCGGACGGGACAACTCCCAGCCGTCGCCACTGCCGCAGCAAGTGGCGGTCGAATGACGCCGCTCCGAGTTTCGGTTCCAACTGATTGAGCTGTTGCTGTGCGGCAGTCATCTTTGCGGGGTCGCTCGCAAACGGGACGGCCGCATGAAACGTGGCGATCTGCTCACCGAATCGGGCCATCACCGACACGAGTCCGTGTTGCGAACTGGTCGTCACCAATCCGTCTGCATCGACGGACGCGATGTTCGGCTCGTTGGACTGGTACACGGCCTGACGAGCCACATCGCGCGATGTCCCATCGGAAAAGAACGCCATCACTCGCAGTCGCTGCGACGAGTTGGTCGCGAGGATTTGCTCGTGCGGCGAAAGCTCAATGCGCATCAGTTTCGGATCGTCGTCGCGAGGCGCGGTCGCTCCTTGAGCGATCCAGTCGCGCAGAATCTGGTAGTCGTCGCTGGACTCATTCAGCCGCCGACCGCCACCGTGCGGCATGCGGGAGGTCGCCTTGAGCAACAGCAAGCTGCGATCCGGATCGGGGAGCGACAATCGACGTCCTCGGGCATCGGTGACAATCGCGTCGTAATCCACGTCCGGTTCAAACCCGAACAACGAGAGCTTGAAGCCATTCTGTCCCGTCGCCTTGCCATGACAGCCACCGCCATTGCAACCAAGCTTGGTCAGGATCGGCACGATATCGGTTCCGAAACGCACAACGGGAGCATTCGGCGTCTCAGCGGCCTGCACCGCAACGCCCAATGAAATCGCGCACGCCAGCAGCAGTTGCCATGCGGTGTGTTTGCGTTTGGTCATGCAAGGTTCCAGTCGTTGCTAATCTCGCCAGAGATTGGAATTGATCACTCAATCGCCCAAAGTCTGGCGACCTTGGCTACTCCAAAATCTCCAACGGGAAAAAACTGCTGCCGAAATAGGTAGGCTCATCTTCGACGACGCCGACCGTGAACAGCCGCAGAAACTGCTGTCGGCCGAGTGGAGCGTCGTCATTGATGACAATTTGCAGAGTCCCCTTGTCCGTCTGACCGGTGAAGGTTTCGCCTCGTCCGCGCAGGCCGATGACGTCTGTCACGCGACCGGGAGCGGCCAGTTCCGTGTGCATCTTGCCAATGAAGCCATTGAGCCGTTTCGCCGAATAGCTCACTTTGATCGTTTCACCTCGCTTGGCTTGCGTCACCGCGAACGGATCGACCTCCACGAGGATCGCTGCGGGTTGCACATCGAAGGTGATGGAATTGCTGACGACCGCTACCGTTTCCGTTTTCTTGTCGGGAGTGGGGACTGTGGTCTCGGCACGGACAACCAGCGAGTAACGTCCGACGGGCAACGTCGGCGGCAGATGGAAACTGAGATACCCCTTTTGCTGGCCGGCCGGGATGACCGTCGTTTGATTGTGGATCGAATCGGGAAGCCCCATGCCGATCAGTTTGACCGGGGCTTGATGACCGGTGTCGCGCCGCTCGATGTGGATGGCAACGTCGAGCACTCCACCGGGCGAGTGCTTCGGCGACAGCTTGCCGTAGAGATGATGGTCCAGCGTCTCGTGAGCATCGGCCGTGATTCGCAACGGCGCTTCGCCGGCGACCGCGAGCGGGATTTGCGAAGTGATACGTCCCCATCCATTCGGCGTTCCTGATCGGACGATCGTGCCGCCACGCACCGGGTGACTCTTGCGTGCGGACTCTTCCGCGACTCCCTGCAGTTTCAATTCGCCGAAGAGAGGCGATGCATTCCGATCGGCCGAAACAATCAATGTCGTCGCATCCACACCGGGGCCGAACCAGACGCCGGAGCATTCGATTCCGGCTGGAAGATCCTTGGCGGAGACGTGAATCGCTCCGTCGCAGCCTCGCCGCCGAAACACGAAAAGATCGAGCACCTCGCGTCCTCCGCGCCGCACGTTCAAGCCAGCGAGGTCATCGCGACGCGGAACGGCCACGAGTTGAAAATCGGGTTCCTCACGACGAATGCTCAGTCGAAAGGTCCGCCGCGGATCGGCTTGCAGTCCGCCGATCAGGTTTCGGATCGCCACCAAGTAGCGGCCATCCGCCGGACAGACCCAGCGACCTGCCGGATCGAGATGAGACGTCGGGAACCCACCGCCGATGCTTCGCAAATCATCGCCGAACTGCGCCAGTTCCTGCTGACCCGCTGGGTCAAGCACGCTGATCTGCAAATCGACCGGAGATTGAAGGCGTTGTCCGAGCGCCTCGATGAAGAACACTTCGCCGCGCCGAGCGGGAATCGCAAACCAATCTCTTTCGTCACCCGCCACAAGTTGACCGCTCACTTCGCAGGGAACGCTGACCTCCTGCGCTGACGACGGCGAGTGATTGCCGTCACGGTTCAACGTCACCGGCACGTCAGTCACGCCAATCATCACCGGCTCGTGACCGCCGGGAATCTGATAGGCGAATCCTTCGAGTATCGCTTGCGACGGCTGTAGTCGCACGGGCAGCGGCCAGGACGTTTCGGCTAGCGAAGCGGGGATGTCCACATCCAGGCGATCAAAGTCGTCGAGCATTCGGGAGGGCGAGGTTCCTGTCGAGCCGTCATTTCCCGCACGACGCGGCTCGGCAGGAGCCCCGCCCTCCTTCAAGTTCCAGCCATACAGAGCGACGCGCGCCGGCTTGCCGCGCTGAATGACGCTCGGCACCGAGAACACCACGCGCGGGCCGGTGTCGATGTCGAGCCGATAGTAGTGCTCGGCGCTACCCGACGAAGTCAGATCCTGCACCCTCACGACGTAAGAGCCGTCCGCTGGAACGCGAAAGTCGATCAGCGGGTCGATGCCGAAATAACCACGATTGACTGCAAGGCGTCTGCCTGTCGCGTCAAAGACTTCCAGCACCGCACGCAGTCGTGAGTCGATCCGCTCCGCCGAGCATTCGATGATGACGCGCTGTCCTTGTTTCGCCTCGAAGCGGAAGTGATCCGAGTCGCCGGCTTTGTCGAGTCGCCCGTTGATCACGAGATCCAGCGGGACCGACATCGCCGCTGACGGCGTTTCGTTCGGCTCTACCTCCGATTGCTCCGCCCGATTGCCGATCGCAAATGTCCTCGGCGAGCTGACGCCGTTGTCGCCGACAGCCCACAAATCGCACAGACCCGGTGGTGTGCCTGCCGGAATCGTCAGTCGCATGCGACTGGGGTCTAATCGCTCGCAACGGACGCCGGGAACATTGCAATGCAGAGTCCGAAGTCCTTGCAGGTTCGTGCCGCTGACCGTTACTTCCACCGACTGCCCAACCTGCCCGCCCGTGGGGAAAACCGTGTTCAGCAGCGGCGGCACCTGTCCGAAAGCCGAGCGCCCGACGAGCGTCGCCAAACACACGGCGACGGACAGCAGCACTTCGCGGTATCGGCTGCGAACAATCATCAACCACTCCCCACACGGCCTCATAACGAAATCGATCGAAGGTTGCTCTCGTCACAATATATCGTCCGCTGTTGATGGACGGCTAGCTCCGAGCGGAAACACCGAGTTTGTCCATCACGCATTGAACTGATTGTGCGAATTCCACCGACTGGCGCGAATGCCGCTTGTGAGTCCCTTCGAGAGACCCCGACGATCAAACGACGTCCGGCAAACCAAACGGCGAACGGTACTTCTTGCTCAGGAGTTGATTGGCCTCGTCGCAATCGACGAAACGCTCAGTCTTGGGATCGAAATCGAGCCGGCCGCGAGTGCGGAGCGCGATCTCTCCCAGATGCACCAGCGCGCAACTGCGATGCGCGACCGCCGCCGAAGCGCGCGTTGGCGTCCGCTTGCGAACGGCATTGAGGAACTCGGCCATGTGTTCGGCGTAGCCGCGCTCACCGCGCAGTTCTTTGCCTTCGGTTGGCCCCGGAGTTCCCTTCGGTCCTTGGAAGACGCTGAACGCTCCGCGGCGCGAGAAGATCATGTAGCCCTCAGTGCCGTAAAACACGTTGCCGTTGTCGAAGCCATGCAGGCCGTAGGCTGTGAAAGGGTAGTTCTCGTAGATCAACAGCCGGCCGTCGGGATATTCGTAAGTCACGTTCATGTTGTCCGGGTACTCGCTGGCGTGACCGTCGAGCAACATCCTTCCGCCGCGAGCTGTGATCTGCTTCGGCAACGTGTCGATGCCGAGTCCCCAGGCGGCCATGTCGAGATCGTGAATCCCGTCGTCGCCGATCTCACCGTTGCCGTAGTCGGCGAACATCCGCCACGTCTGGTGAAAGCGATGCGGATTGAATGGCCGTTTCGGCGCGGGACCGAGCCAGCGATCGTAATCAACTCCCTCTGGAGGCATCCTGTCCGGCAGCGGCTTCTCGACCGTTCGAGTCTCCGCCGTCCACGCGCGAGCCACTTTCACTTGTCCGATGATCCCTTCCTTCAACAGCCGGCCAGCTTTCTCGGTGACTGGACTGCTGCGCATTTGGCTCCCTTGCTGGACGACTCGGCCGTATTTCTTCGCGGCGGCGATGATCAGCGGTCCCTCGTTGTAGACGTGCGAGATTGGCTTCTCGATGTAGACGTCTTTCCCCGCCTGCATGGCGGCCAGCGCGATCGGAGCATGCCAGTGATGCGGCGTCGCGATAATGAGCGCGTCAACATCTTTATCGGCGATCAGGTCTTCGTAGCGTGCCGTCCGCTTCGGAGGTGCGGATTGGAATTCGCGTGTGACGTGAGTATTCATCTTGTCGACCTGTGCGGGATCGACGTCACACAGCCACGCGATCGACGCGGCTTCGCGACGGCTGACGAGACCTTTGACATGGCTCGTCATGATCCCGCCGCAGCCGATGATTCCCAACCGCACTTTCGCCGGCTTGTCGTCGGCAAAGACAGGCGCTCCGCCGAGTGCCGTCGCCGCTGCGACGATGGCCGCTGCTTCCGTGGAATGCTGCAAGAACTGACGCCGGTTGGTCTCGCGGTTCATGACTGGCTCCTGAGGCGATGGAGTGGTAGTAACGAACCGCATTCTTATCACTGACATTGTCGATGTCATGTCAAGAGGGGCAAAGTTTGATTCGACGTGGTGGCTGCGCGAGTCGGCGAACCTGATGCGATCGGTGTGGCCTGTGCTGCGTTGACGACCCACGGCTTGACGGAGTGAACGCGAGCTACCTTCCGCCGTCTCAATTGAGAGTGATGTATGAAACGCTGCAGGGGCTGATTCTGAGGCACTTTGCGAAGAATTCGCGGAGAAATCAGAAATTGACACGATTTCAGCGGACTTCCATAATCCCGCCCCTTCTCAGATTGGCCAATTCTGCCTCGTCGTGCGCGAGGTACGTGTCTTGCCGAAGTTCTCGGCTCACCCAGGGAAAGGAATCCCGCGATGAGCGATCTTGCAAACCGCTCCAATTTCAACACGGATGTTTCGTCGGTCGGCCTCGAAGACGTGCATGAAGTGCGGCTGCGCGGATTGGCCGCCGCGAACACGTCGGCAGCGCGTGGACAGGTCGATCTGTTCGTGCAAGCCAGCCAAGTCGCCGAGAACTTGCGCGCTCAAGTCGCCGAGCTGGAACGCCGCGAACGGAATCTCAACGAACAACTCGCTCAGTTTGATCGCGAGCAACGGTCGCTACGACTGCGGGCCGTCAATGCCGAGGAAGAAGCCAGGTTGCGCGCCGAACAACTCACGCAGCAGGAACAGCAGTTCTCCGAACGCTTTCAGCAGACCGAGCAGATTCTCGCCGAACTGAAGTTGCGCGAGCGTGAGCTGACACAAGCCAATCAATCGCTCGAACTTCAACGAGTGACACTCAAGAAGCAGTTGGACCGACAGAACGAGGTCGACAAGGCCGCGATGCAGCACTCGCAGGCAATGGCCGACGCGGAGCGCAAGCAACTCGCCGATGAGCGTGATCGCATGGCTCGCGAGCAGCAAGCGATTCTCGAAACGGTCAAGTCGGAGATCGACCAAGAGCGAGCACGGCTCCGCAAAGAATACGCCTGGGAACTGGATGGTGAGATCGAACACTTTCGCAATCAGCGCGAAGCGTGGAACCAACAACAAGCTCAGGAACGAGAGCAACTCGCCGCAGACGCGAGAGTCCAAGAGGATGCGATGCGTAAGCTGCAAGCCGAATGGACCGAGCAACGTCGGCAGCAGCAATCCGATTTGGACGCGACGCGCCGGCAAGTGGAGCAGCACCGTCAGCAGCTTGAACGCGAACACGACGAAGCCCTGCGGCGTCTGCAACTCAACTGGGAAGCCGAGCGGCAGCAGCTCCGCGTGCAGTGGGCGGCGGACCTGGATGAAGAGAAACAAAAGTTCGCTGAAGAGCGATCCAGCTTCGAGACGGGACGCGATTCAGATCGGTCAGTCGTTCAACGCGATCGTGAATCTCACGACTTGTACGTCCAGAAGTCGCTTGCCGAATTGCAGAACCAACGCAAGCAATGGGAGACCGACCTCCGCAAGCTGCGCGAGGAACACTCGCAACAATTGCGGACGGACGCCGTCGAGTTCGATCAGCAGAAAGCCGATTGGGAGCGTCAACGAGCCGCCCAGTGGGCACGACTCGGCGAGATGCAACGCGAGTTGGAGCTCACTCAGCAGGAAGTCGCGCGGTCGTGGCAGGCCGGCCAAGCCGAAACCTTGCAGCGCTGCGAAGACCTTGGCCGGCGCGAATCACAACTGACTAGGTTCCGGCGTCGACTCGATGAACGCGAAGCGTCGCTGGCTTGCGAAGCCGAAACGCTGCAACGTTTGCTGGCCGACCGTTCGTACGAAGTCGCGTCCGAGCAAAGTCAGCTCGATCGTGAGCGGGCAGAGTTCGAGCAACAACGCCTGACCGAGTCATCCGCCAGCCAACAGCAATCCGCACAGCGGGTGTTCGAACTCGAAAAACTCGAAGCCCGCCGACATCGATTCGACATGATGCGCGGCGAGATGGAATGTTCCAATCGCCTCACGCTGGAATCGCGACTGGCGATGGAAGAGGCCTGGGCGGAGCTCTTGCCGACCGTCGATCCCGAATTTATTCGCCGTCGCATTGAGGAGGGCCGCGCGGCGATTGCCGAACACTATCGCCGGCTGCGAGACGAACTCGAAGTCCAACGCCAGGAGATCCAACTCGGACGCATGCAGTTCCAGGATCAGGTCCGACGCCAGCAAGACCAACTGCGAGCCGAACGGGATCAACAACCCGCAGTGTTGGCGATCCGCGAAGAACAAGTCCGCATCGCCGAGCAACGCCTCAAGGCCGAAGCCCACGAATGGGAACAACGCGAACTCCGTTGGCGCAACGCACGAGCGAATTGGCTCGAAGAGAAGCTCGAAGCCGAGCGGATCATTCGCGGGTTGCTCGACCAATCCAACGTCTTGCCGTTCCCGAACGCGAAGGCGGCCTGAATCGTGGCGGATGCGTCTCGCATCCGATCGACGCGAGACTCGTCGGCCACGTCAACTAGCGTTGCATCTGGCCGAGAATCGCTTGTTCGAGAGCGTCGTCCCGACCGAGGAAATACCAGCCGGACGGATTGCTCTGCCCGACAACGACGGTCAAGTTGCGTTCCAGCGGGGTGTTCTTGCGAAAGGTCGCGGCCCCAGCCGTGTTCTCGGCCACGCCCGCAACGTCTTCCTTTTCTTTGAACGCTTCGACGCCGACCAGATATCCCCCTTCGACGGGAGTCAGGTCCACCTTCACCTTACGACGAATCGATTGCAGTGTGCTCTCCAGCCGATTGTCAGCTCCAACCGAATCGGCATGCCATGACTCCAACACGTTTGAGCCAACTCGGTAATCGGTCTCGATGACGCCATCCAGCCGGTTCTCACGAGCGATCGGAAAATGGAAATCGTGCAGCACATCGACCGCTCGTTCCCACGCCGCGTGCTGCGAATTCGCCGGCACGAACACCGGATTCGACACGATCATCGGCCGCGACGACGCGCAGCCTGACAACAACGTCAGCAGCAGCAACCAACGATGAGCTTGGACAACGGACATGAGATGACTCGCGCGGAAGGTGTGCTCGCGTGGGAGGGTACGACTCGAAGGGGGTGGGAATGTCTCAGCAATCGCAAACCGGGTAAAGCCGAATTTTACCGCGAGCTTTCCGCGGCAATCGCCTGTTGCAACGACTCGCGAAACGTCGACAAGTCGCTCAGCATCGCGGCGATTTCCGGAGTCGCGAAGACGCGGACTCGCTTCACGAAGTCGTCGAACTGCGTCTTGGCCAGTGCTTCGACGACCGGCGAGACCCGATTGAGCGGCTGATACGATCGCTCCTTCGGATCGAAGATTGAGACGTTGAACTCGACCTCGCGATGCGGTGGCGGCGCGTCAATCAAAATATCGACAGGCGAGAGACGCCGCCCCAGCACGTTGGAAAGTGACTCGCACAACCGCCGTCCGACGCCGACCAAGAACTCATACGGCCGACCGGCAAGCCGCGAATACAAATCGGGATGCAGCGAGTGCGTCAATTCAACAACTCGCTTGAACAGCTGCCGTTTCGGGCCGAAGACTCCCTCAGTCAGCGGTTCACAATCGGTGCCGCGCGCCGCTTGCCGCAGCTCGCGGATCGTTTCGGATTCGCTCAGCTCGAAAAACGCTCGCAGGTCGAAGCGGCTTCGCAGTTCGAAAAAACTGCGAGCGAACATCGCCGTCGCTGAACGCACCGCGTGATGCCAGTAGACTTCGCTGAACATCACATACCGTGCAAAGACCATCAGCTCGGCTGCTGTCTTGCCCTTCGTGCTCAGCGCGAGTCCGTCGCCCGCTTCGTTGACCAACAACGATTGCATGAGCCGCTGCTTGTCGAAGTGCCGGCCGTAGGGGACGCCGCAGTGCAGGCTGTCGCGGTCGAGGTAATCCATCTTGTCGATGTCGATCGGTCCCGAAAGCACCGACCGCATCAGCCGCAGCGGTATCGAATCGGTCATCGGTTCGAGCACGTCGAGCACTTCCGCTGGATCGATCTGCCATTCGGTTCGCAACACCTGAGCCAGCTCGCGATGCGGCTTCAGGAACTCAGCCGCGAACGCTTCGTGGTGTTGCAACTCCGGCAGTTCCAAGTCTTCGATCGGATGGCAGAACGGCCAATGGCCAAGATCGTGCAGCAACGCGGAGACCATCAGCACTTCCGCTCGATGCGAATCGACGACTGCCGCGAATCGCGGATCGCGACCCAACTGCCAGAGATACTTCAGTGCATTGAGGAACACGCCTAATGCATGCTCGAAGCGAGTGTGCGTCGCGCCGGGATAGACTTTCGATGCCAAGCCCAACTGCGAGATGTGGGCCAACCGCTGGAACTCTGGCGTATCGACAATCGCGCGGACTCGGGGCGTGAACGGGACATCCAGCTCGACCGGGATGCGCACGAGTCCGCGCCCGGCTTCCAGGTTCATCAACTCCGGAATGTGGCTGTAGGGGTGCGGCATGGTTCCTCGGACTTCGGTATGGAAAGCTACATTGGCGAGCACTCAGCCGCCACTATGATGCGAGCATGAATTCGTCCCCGACGATGTCTCGACGGTTGATTGGTTCGATCCTCTGTGTGGTTGGCGGAGTCGTCGCGCAGACGCTGAGCAGCCAGACGATCCTTGGCTCGCCAATCACCGCCACTCAGTTTGTCAGCAGCGAGCTGTGGCAGACGATCGTCACGCTGCTCAGCGGACAGATGGGCCGTGACCAGTTGGGTGGAGTGACGGCCGAGGTCGAATTCCTCCAGCTGTTTGTGATGTGGTCGGCGATCGCTGGAGTTGGAGCGACGCTCGCCGCGCGGTTGATTCGGCAGCATCACGGTTCGAGCTGGAGCGACTCGTTCACGACTGCCGGTTTCGCTTGCGGCTGGTGGGGGTTGATGGGAGCCTGGGAGCTGCTCCGCGTGCTCGCGTTCCTCGTCGGCTGGACGAGCCTCGATCAACTCCTGTTTGTGACCCCGCAATTCTGGCAAGCAATCGCCCTCGCCGGCTGGCTCGTGCAACCCTTCACCTTGTCACCCTCTCACCTTGTCACCCCCGCACCCTCACACCTGCCAAGTCTCCCGCTCCGTTTCGCACCGGACCCCAGCCTGCGAGAACGCGTGACCAAATGGGTTCGTCGGCATCCACTCGTCTCCCGCCACTCGTCGCTCAAATCGGTTGCCGTGCTGATCGCGATTTACATCGTCGTCTTCACGGCGATGAACTGGCGGCTGTGGCAGAACCTTCGCATCCCGCACGGCGACTCGGCGATGTACGAGGAGCACTTGTGGAATCTGTGGCATGGCAAAGGCTTTCGCAGCTATCTCGACCAAGGGCTGTTCCTCGGCGAGCACATTCAAGTCATCCACCTGCTGCTGCTGCCTCTGCATCTCGTCTGGCCGTCGCACTTGCTGATGGAACTTTGCGAATCAACGGCGCTCGCGCTCGGAGCGATCCCGATCTTTCGGATGACTCTGCGATCGACCGGCTCGGCGCGAGCCGGATTGCTCACGTCGGCGGCGTACCTGCTTTATTTCCCGCTGCACTTTCTGGACATCGAAGTCGACCTGAAAACGTTTCGACCGGAAAGCTTTTGCGTCCCGTTTTTTTTATTCGCGTTCGAGGCGCTCGAAGAAGGCCGCCTCCGCCGCGTGTTGATCCTGCTGGCGATCGCACTGTCGGCGAAGGAAGACTACTCGATCATCATCGCACCGCTTGGCGTCTGGATTGTGGCGACCGCATGGTGGAAGTTCAGGGTGGGGCAGGTTGAAAATCTGCCCCACGATTCACACCGCCGCCGGATGATCCTCGGCCTGTGCCTCGCCGTGTTTGGAGTCGTCTATTTGCTGCTGGCGATCCTCGTCGTGATCCCGTGGTTTCGCAGTGGAGCGGAGTTGCACTACGTCCGCTACTTCCCCAAGTTCGGCAGCTCGATGGGCGAAATCGCAAAGAACATGCTCACGAATCCGAGCCTGTTGTTCGGGGAGTTGTTAACCGCGAAGACCGCGCTGTACGCGATCGCAATGCTGTTACCGGTCGGCTTCATCGCGTTGCTCTCGCCGAGCCGGTTGGCCGTTGGTCTGCCGCTGTTTGGGATCTTGTGCCTCAGCGAATTTTCCGGCGACGGGCCGCGACACCACTTCCACGCGCCGTTGGTCCCCGTCGTCTTCTGGGCCACCGCCATCGGAGTCGGCAACGTGGGAAGAGTCTTCGAGAAGATCCGATCGCTCGTCACCTTGTCACCCCCTCATCTTGTCACCCCCTCACCGACAGACTCTTTCGCTCGCCAATTCGTCTGGGCCAGCGCATTCACGAGCGGCCTGTTCCTCAGCCTCAGCCCCGCTGGCATCGCCTTCTGGGACTCCGGATCGTCGATGTCGCTGTGGCGGCTGTACGCTCACGACCCACGAGCCGATCAGTTCGAGAAAGTGCTCGCGAAGATCCCGCGCGAAACTCGCGTCGCCTCGACCGACTATGTGCATCTGAGATTCACGCATCACGAGCGTTCGTATGACTACAGCCTCTACCGCCGCCGCATCGCTGGCTACGAGGACCGCGTCCCGGACGACACCGACTTCATCGTGATCGACATGCGGCATCCATACAGCAATCTCAAATCGCCCGATCAAGTCCGCGAGTTGCAAACGGAACTCGATCGCTGGGAATTGGTGCCCGATGAGACAGACGGCTACTTCATCGTGCTGCGAAGAAAGTAGCTCGGACGCCAACGTTTGAGCCGACCCGACGTAGGCGTCCGGTCTACGACATGCTGGTCAGCACCGCTGCCGCCGCGTGAGCCTCTTCCAGCATTTGATCGGTGCTTTGCGAATCGACCTCGCGGCAGCTCGCGGTGACTTGATTCGCGATATCTCGCAGTTCGTCACGCCACGCGTCGGGATCGAGACCCGGCGGGCAGTGCGGGATGAACTCCTCCAACAGCAGCACGAATCGCAGCAGATGCCGAAACAGAATTCCCTCCTGCTTGGCGGCCTGCCGAGCGGACACGAGTTTGTTGAAGTCGCCGCCGAATTGCAGCAGAGCGCCGGCTCCCCAGCACGCCTGAATCGGGACGTCGGTCACGTCGGGGAACTCGGCCTGGAAGAACAGCCGCAGTTTTTCGGCGAGCGTCAGCACTCGCGGGCGGTCGTTGTCGTCCCAGAAGTCTTCTTCCTCTTCGTCGGTCATCGCGCCGAGTTCCGCCGCCGTTGCGAGTCCGCGCTGCAACAACCTCGGATGCAAGAACTCCGTCGCCAGCGGCCCGAACGGCATGACATCGACACGCGGCACGCGCACGTACTTCGCCGCCGAACGCGCAATTGCCAGCACGCTCTCGAATGCTTGAATCCGCTCTTCGCGATTTGCTTTGCCGAGATGCTCGACCAGAAACATACCGTAGATCGGGTTGACGCTGCGAAAGGTCATGAGCTCAGCCAGCTTCTCGGTCGGCACCGCGCGATCCGGACGGTAGACCACTTCCGGAGCCGTCGATTGACCAGTCGCTTCTTGGCGATCCTTCAGTGCCTGTCCCAGCAAAAACTTCGCGGCGGACGATGTGGGCGCGCTCTGGCCAGTCACCTCACCGAGCCACTTCGGCTGACCGAAGGTCTCCTCCGGCGGCGTTGAGAATTCCGGGAGACCTGTGGTCACGCCATCGGCGGGGTCGTGAGACCCGCGCCGAGCGCTATCGGCAGGCGGTTCTGGTTCCAGCGTTACATAGCCGCCGGCCCACAAGGAAATCAACCGGCGGTCGAGTTCCTTCTGAGCCTCTGAAACATGCTTCCCTTCGAGCAATCTCTTGGCCACGAAGTCGCGCAGCCGAGCTACATCGGGAGTGATCTCCAACAGGTATGCCAGCAGTCGCCACGGCAGCGGACCTTGGCTGGTCAGCTTGCCGGGCGGAGCGGTTCGCAGCTTCTCGAATTGCTCTTTATTCCAATACTGCTCGGTCTCGCGGCGCTTCGGTTGCTTCTTCTTCATGGCCTTCTTGGCCCGGATCAGCATTGGATCCTTCGTGTCCTCCGGGATCTGATCGTACTTCTCTTTCCAGCGCAGGATCTTCACGTCGTCCTCGTGAGCCAGCGCGTAGACGAAGCCCTCTTTGTCGAACTGCGGCCGCCCTGCCCTGCCGAACATCTGGTGAGCGGCACTCGGCTCGATCACCTTCTTCTTGCCTGGCGGGCCTTTGATGAGCGACGTGATGACGACCGAACGCGCCGGCAGGTTGATGCCGGCCGAGAGTGTCTCCGTACAAACGCAGACCGAGAGCAACTTTTGTTGAAACAAGTCTTCGACAATTCGCTTGTACTTCGGCAGCAATCCCGCGTGATGCACACCGACGCCGCGAAACAGAATTTGCTTCAGCTTCGGCCCGACTCCTTTGGTGAAATCGAGTTTTTCGATTTCCACCGCCAGCTTCTTCTGTTGCCCATCCGCGAGAAGTGATTTGCCTTTGAGTTGCTCGGCCACATCCCAGCACTCATCGCGGTTGAAACAGAACACGAGCGCCGGTGTTCGTCGCGATTCGTCGTCGCCGTTCGCCATCCATTCGAGATGCTCGCTGAGCAACAGGTCCGGCACCCATTGATAGCTCAGCGGTACGCGGCGCTCGGTCCCCTGCACGAGATCGACCAATCGCCCGTGCGCCCGCTGCATCCACAGCGTGAAGTCCACCGCGTTCCCGACCGTCGCACTCAGCAGCAAAAGCCGCACATGCCTCGGCAGCAATCCCAGCGACAGTTCCCACACCACGCCGCGCTCCGGATCGGCGAAGCTGTGAAACTCATCCATCACCACCGCCGAGACATTAGTGAAGTCAAATGCCTCCGCATGCAGAAGTCGGTTGAGCAGAATCTCCGCGACAACGACCAGCACGCGCGCTTCCGGGTTCACCTTGCGATTGCCGGTGACGAGTCCCACGTCGTCCGCTTTGAAACCCCAGCGAACCGCCGCCGCTTGCATCTCGCGAAATTTTTGTTCCGTCAGCGCGATCAGCGGTGTCGTGTAGTACGCGATCGTGTTCGTGTGCAGTGCCTCAAACAACGCCGCCTCGGCGATCAGCGTCTTGCCCGTCCCCGTCGGAGCACACACCAGTACGCCCTTCTCGGCCGTGAACCACGACAGCAACGCCTCCTCCTGCACCGGGTATGGCACATACGGCAATTGAGCGAGATACTTTTCGGCAAGTTCATCACGCGAGAGGGTCGGCATTGTGGGGCAATCAAAGTGAGTGGGCTTCTCCCAGTCGTGATCCGTCACGCTCGGCGAGAATCGGCGTTTCAAACGGCAAGCAAAAACGCAGAGGACGCAGATTAGCGCAGAAGGACAGGAGAATCACGCCTCGAACAGTGCCAGCAAGCAACCGCCAGTGATTCGCCGAGGCTGGGTCGTTTGCCGTTTTGCAGCGGTTTCCACGACGCGACAAAACCCAGCACGACGCGCCAGCGAGTGGTGCTTCTCGGCGAACCACTCGCTCGCGCGTCGTGCTAGTCCCTTAATACCCCCCCCAATTTGAAACATTGGCCGGCTCTCAGCCGAGTCACCGGAGCGGCAACACCACGGCTGGTGGGAGGACGATTTCCGAATTCTTTCCGAATTCGGCAAATTCCGTGAGACGACTGCCCCGTCGGCTCCGCTTAGAGTGTGGCGGTTTCTTTTCTCATCCCGACATTTCCCAGATGAGTTGAGCCTGGATCGGATCCAAACTCGCAACGCTCTCCACTCTAGCAACGACCCATACCCCACGCCCAACGTGTGCGGACCGTCTGTCATTTTTTTAGCCTCCCATCCCGGCTCGGCCCAATCCGCGCGACGAGAAAGGGGAACTCCGGAGCGTTTTCCTGCGTCGATCTCTGGTTCTGCGCAGTCCTTCTCCGTGGGGAATCTCCTGTTCCACTCCCGAGCACGTCACGTGACCAGCGGCGGCGGTAGCGCCAGCCGCGCAATGCGGTCGAGGATCGCGGCAAA
>CAMDRI010000019.1 GCA_945906725.1 Candidatus Kuenenia stuttgartensis
TCTCGGCCAGAATCTGTTCCGGTCGTTGATCGAACAGACCGTAAGCCACATTGATGGTTGCCGCCTGCTCGGCGTTCTCGCGAGCCGCTTCGAAGTCTTGGTTGGCAAGGTTTCGGCGAGCCTGCTGCATCAGCGACTTGGCATTCGCCATGTTTTCAGCGGGCGAGTGTCCGTCCGTCCGCGGCTTCGTTGCAATCCGCGGAGCGGCGGACTCGTCAGCCGGCTCGTCAAACACTGGCTCATTGTTGACTTGTTGAATCGCCGATCGTGGCGTTCCGTTGGCGTTGCGAGTCGCCGAGACAGAGCGGTCGAGATTCGCGACTCCGACCGTCGCCGGACGATTGCCGTTGAGCGGGCTGCCGGAACGTCCCGCGATCGCTGTCTCAGGCGAACGGGACGTGGTCCGTGCATCCAATTGGGCAATGAACATCTCCGGCGTCCGTTCGTCCGGCCCCCAATCCACGGGGAACGACTGCGCCTTCTCCAACAGCTTGCGAGCTCCCACAGGATCGCCGCGCATGGCTAAGGCCTGCGCGTCCTTCATGTACTTCTCCGCAGCCTGACGGTACGAAGTCTCGTTACTCGTCGTCTTCTTTGACCGCGAGAACGGATTCAATCGGCTGAATGTGGAACCACGATTACCAGTAGCCGGCTGATCGGCCGACACAGGTCGCGTGGTGCCTCCAGGAAGAGTGGCCCACAGGCCGGATGCGGCCAACGACGTCCAAGCGAGTAATCCGAATGCCTTACGCAAAGCAAATTTCTCCTTGAAACCGACTGGCGGAGGACGCTGCGACAAGTCATCGACAGTCAACGAAGACAGTCTCACGATGTAGCTAATGCCGGCGAGTCGCCGCGTGGGGAGAGGTTCTGAGAACAAAGAAGGGAAAGAAATTCACAGACAGGAAGGGTGGCTCGGACAGGAAGCCCGAACCGGAGAGACGTAGGGCGGGAACGTATGACAATCTCGCGAGCAGAGTCAACGGGTCTTATTCAGCTTTTTTGTTCGTTTAATTCGGATTCATCGGCCAACGTGCTCCGCGAAATGCGACCGCGACAACCTGCGTGATAGAGCTTGAACGGGACCGCTCGCAGACACATCTCGATGTCCCGCAAACTCTCTCGAAACGCGAGCTGAGCAAATGCCAAACACAAAAACTGATCGCGGAACGAGAAGCCTCGCGGTCGCAGATCTCCTCGGTAACGCCGCACACATGAATTAAATTCGTGCCTCGGCAGAAACTGCCATAAGCTGCGCGAACACAGACGAACCAACGTGCATCTTGCAACCTCCAACGTCCAGAACAATTGCCGGTCATCGGAAGATTCTCGCGTTCTGGGTTTAAATCGTGCACGCTCGTCATTCAACGTAATCCATTCACAAACAACATTTTCAAACGTCCCACTGAATCGTTAGCCGGACAGTTCTGGAAAGCGATTCTTGATCTCGAGTCTCACCATTCGTTGTCTCCCTCAGTTCGTCGTACTCTTTTTTTCTCGTGAAGAGGAAAGAGTACGACGAATTGAGGGAGATGACGAATTGGACGGATCGGAGTTACTTCCACGGGTTTCCATCCTCGGTCGCGCAGCGTTCTTCGACGACGATGCGTTCCGGTTTTGGGCCGGCGTAGACCCACAGCATTTCCATCGTGGCCTGAGTGTCGTTGATGAAGTAATGCACTCGGCCGCGCGGTTGCAACGCAGTCGCGCTGTCGCGCATCGAGTAGCGGCGGCCTTCGACGACGCAGGTCGCTTGGCCGGAGATGATGCAGATCGACTCGTCGAAGTCATGGACGTGAGCGGGCAAGCGGCCGGTCGGGTGAAACAAGCCGTAGCCGCCGCTCATTTCCAGACCGGGGATCAGGTCAGAATTGAAGAAGTCGATGAACTCGGTGTTTGGCCCGGCGGCGAAGCGCTTTGCGGTGGCGAAGCGGTTGACTCGTTCGGCACCTGGGAAGCCGGTCGAATCGTCGGGCATCGCGCGGCGTGGAAAAAACTTTTCGACAAGCGTTCGAGTCGGCGAATCGGATGCGAGCGCGATGTGAAAGACGGCCGACTCTGTCGTCGAGGGATTTCGTGCGGCGTGAACTCGACCGGTTGGCACGACGACGTTGTCTAATTTCTTCAGCGAGTAGCTGCGGCCTTCGACCTCGACGATCGCCGATCCGCTCAGCAGCGTGATTGATTCGGAGAACGTGTGATTGTGGTACGGCAAGGTCGTTCCAGGAGCAAACGTCACGATGCCGGTCGTCAATTGCTTCGCGTGATTGTGTTTGCCGACGAGACACTCAAAATTCACTCCGCGATCAAGTTCGACTTTCGGCCCCGCACCGACCGAGTTCATGATCTCTGACCGATCCGGCCGCATCGACTCCGGCGGCCGAGCCAGCGGCGCGACTTTCGCTGCGGACTCCGGCGTCAACGATGCCTGAATCTGTTGATCCCGACCGACAACGTTCAGAGCGGCTCGCAACGAGCGCAGCAGCAGGCCGGAGTCGATGCCAACACCGATCATCCGAAAGCCCTGTTGCCGGCGTTCCAGCAGGTTGTCGTGACTGATCGCAATGACCCCGCAGTTCTTGCCCGCCCGGCGCAGCGTGTCTTTCATTTGAAGGATTGATTCGGCGACTCCCGGACCTTCCCACTGTCCGCGAGCACCGGCCGTCGAGGAAAAATCGGCCGGGCCGAAGAAGAACAACTCGGAACCTTCGACTTGGCACATCAATGGGACTTGCTTCACGGTTCGCACCGTTTCGAGGATCGGCACAACCAGCACATGCTCGTTCGCCTCGGACGTGTGCTCGACGAGACATTGCCCCCAGCAGGTCGCTCGTTCGGCCCCGATGCCGCGCAGTCCTTCGAGCGGATACCGCGAGTACGCGATCGCCTGCTTGAGTTGCTCGGCGGTTTCGATCCAGGGGATGACGACTCCGTCCGCCCCGATGTCGAGCGCCCGCTTGATCAGCCCGCTGTTGAGTTCCGCGATCCGCACGAGCGCGACAGCCTCACTGCGGACCGTCGCTCGCAGATGCTCGACGATGTCTTTCCAGTCGAGATGCCCGTGCTCGGCATCGATCACGACCCAGTCCAGGCCCAGGGCGACGGCCATCTCGGTGATACTGGGTGATTCGAGCGTGACCCACAAACCAAACGTCGGCTGATCGGCGGCCAGCTTGCGACGGAGGCTGCGAATGGCGTTTGTCTTCATGGCGTCGCCTTGCCGATTCCTTCGGCGAGTTTGAGAGTGAGTTGCGGTCAGTCCGTTGAGCGGCGAAGCATATCGACCAACGCGATTCGCGGAGAGTCTGGTTGCTCTTGCGGCTTGGTTTGATCCGCTTCCAGCGACAGTTCTTTGGTCTCGCCGGGAGGCTTGCCCGGCCAGACGTTGAGCGTCAGCGGTTCCGCTCCCAAAGCGAATGGTCCTCCGAGTGCAATCAACAGAGCGAACAGCGGCAAGGACTTCATCGTATTCTCCAACGAGTGGCGTTCGTGGACCGGTTTGCTCCAGAATAGAGCCGACTGCTCCAATCGTCACGGCGCGGCATGCGGCATGTGTTCCCATTTTTCGCCCTCCATCTTTCGCCAGCATTTTTCAGAACGGTCGAGCGGGCGGCGGAAAATGGAGGATAAAAAATACGGACCGCAAGTCGCCGCGCAAATCAGTCAGAAAGGCTTGGACCATGAATTCTTTTCGGTTGACGCGACGCGAACTTCTGGCGGCCAACATTGCCGCCGGATTCGCGCTGTTTGCCACGGCCGTACGAGCCGTCGGCATCGCGGAGTTTTACGCCAGCCTGAAGTCGGACGACTTCTTCGCGGGTCCGCTGAAAGAAGAGACCAAGGTCGTCGATCAAAAGGTCTTCACCGAAGGCCCGGCAGCCGCACCCGACGGCCGTCTTTTCTTCACGAACGCGACTGCCGCGAAGATTCTGATTTGGAACCCAATGTCGCGCAAACTCTCGACGTTTCGCGAGAACAGCGGTGAGGCAAACGGGCTGCTCTTCGATCACTCCGGCCGACTGCTGGCCTGCGAAGGGAAGTCCGGCCGAGTGACTCGCACCGACTTGAAGACGGGCGAGATCACGGTTCTGGTCGATCAGTTCAACGGCCATCCGCTGGGTGCTCCGAACGATTTGACGATCGACTCGAAAGGGCGGGTCTACTTCACGTCGCGACTCCCGAACACCGACGAGAAGAAGCGGAACGTGAACTCGGTTTATCGCATCGACCCCGACGGCAAAGTCTCACGAGTCCTGTATGAGCCGGATATTCACATGCCCAACGGAGTCGAAGTCTCACCCGACGGACGCACGCTGTACCTGATCGAATCCGATGGCCGAGAGAACCGCAATCGCTGCCTCTTCGCTTACGACTTGAAGGACGACGGCATGGTCGCGAACACACGGCGACTTATCGACTTCTCTCCCGGCCGTGGGGGCGACGGTTTGTGCGTCGATGCCGAGGGGAACTTGTACGTCGCAGCCGGCTTGCACAAGACGCGCGGCACGTCTGAAACGCTCGACACGAAACCGGGCATTCATGTCATCTCGCCGCAGGGCAAGCTGCTGGCGTATCTCGCGACGCCGACGGACACGCTGACGAATTGCGCGTTCGGCGGTGAAGACCTCCAGACGCTGTTTATCACTTGCGGTGATTTACTGCTGAGCGTCCGCACGAAACACCCTGGCCCGAAGTCCAAACCATGATTGCTCACCGCCGACTCGTGAAGATTGCAACGCTGCTCTGGTTGAGCAGCGCTACGCTTCTGACTCGCGCGGACGAACCCAAGGTCGTCTGGAAACAGACGGGCACTCTGTCGGCTGCGGAGGCTCATCAAGCGGCTGCGGCCGATGACAAGTTCGTGTACGCGATCACGAACACGCTCGTCGCGAAATACGACCGGCAGTCGGGTGAGCGGCTCGCAACCAGTACTGGCGAGGCGAAGCATCTCAACAGCGGATTCCTGTGGGAGGAGCGGCTGTATTGCGCGCACTCGAACTATCCGCAGACTCCAGAGCAGAGCGAGATCAAGGTGCTCAATCTGGAGTCGATGCGGCTGACGACGTTCAAAGATTTCGGCAACTTCGGCGGCAGCCTGACCTGGGCGGTGCGTCACGACGAGCATTGGTGGTGCAACTTCGCTCGCTACGACGACGACAACGCCCAGACGTTTCTGGTGAAGTTTGACCGGGACTGGCGAGAGCAAGGTCGGTGGACGTATCCGGCCGAAGTGATTCGCGAGTTGCATCGCATGAGTCTGTCTGGCGGCCTGTGGCGCGAGGGTGCTCTGCTGGTTACGGGACATGACGATCCGGTGTTCTTTCGATTGCGACTACCAAAGTCTGGCAATGTGCTGGAATTCTCCGGTCTGCAATCGGTTCCATTCACCGGGCAGGGGTTCGCGCACGACCCGAAGACTGGCGGGCTTGTCGGGATCAACCGCAGCCGACACACGGTCGTTTTCGCGGACAAAGTAAAGTAGGTTGGGGTTCAGCAGTTCGATTCGACCGACATTTTGACGGATGTGACGAACTCGCCAGCCGATTTTTCGGGCCGAAGTCGGTTGAGTCGGCGGGGGGATCGCGTCACACTGCTGGCCTTTCTGGCCGGCCGGCCCGTGTAAGCCGAGTGATGTCGCTGAACTCGCCTGAGTTCAGGATCTGGATCATTTGTCGATTCAGCATCCTTGGTAGCACGGCTGGAGTTTGCCATCACTGTTTTCGAGACGTTTTCATCGACCGTACCACGACCGTCAGGGAGTGGCTGGTTGGTCTGAGCGGGCCGCTTCCTGACGGGCTCGGTACTGCTCGGCACGTCTCCTCCTGTTATTGAAAAGGAGCATGTTGTGTCGGTTCGCATTCGCATGACGAGAATGGGTCGTAAGCATCGACCATTCTACCGGATCGTGGTCATCGATCGTCAGAAGGCTCGCGAGGGCAAAGCTATCGAAGAGGTCGGCACCTACGACCCGATGGTTAAGGACAAGGCCGCTCGCGTGAAGTTGAAGATGGAACGGATCGAGTATTGGCAATCGGTCGGCGCGTTGCCGTCGGATCGAGTCGCCACGCTCATCAAGAAGGTGAAGAACAATCGCTGGACGGACCAAGTGGCCGCCCCGGCGCTGACTCCGCAGAAGGCTCCGCCCGCTCCGGCTGCCGCCGAAGCTCCGGCAGAGGAAGCTCCGGCCGAAGGCGGCGAGGCCAGCTAACCCGAGCAACCCATGCGGTTCGACGTCCTCACGCTCTTCCCAGATTTGTTTGAGAGTTACCTCTCGCAGAGCCTGCTCAAGTTGGCGATCCAACGCGAGCTGGTCAGCGTGAAACTCTGGAACTTCCGAGACTGGGCGACCGGCAAACGAAAGTCGGTGGACGACAAACCGTATGGCGGCGGACCGGGCATGTTGATCATGTGCCCGCCCGTGTTCGATGCGGTGGAAGCGATCCAACTCGATGCGGAACAACCCGGTCAGTTGGTGATGCTCACGCCGCAAGGTCGGAAACTCGATCAGAAATTGGTGGAGGAACTCGCTCAGCACAAACGGCTGCTTCTGCTGTGCGGGAGATACGAAGGATTCGATGACCGAATCCGACAAGGTTTGCAACCACTGGAGGTCTCGGTTGGCGATTTCATCTGCAACGGCGGCGAAGTGCCGGCGATGCTCTTGATTGATTCCGTCATCCGGCTCATTCCGAGCGTGCTCGGCGATGAGACCTCTCACAAGTACGAATCGTTTTCCGAAAGCGGACTTCTCGAATATCCGCAGTTCACGCGACCTCGCGAGTTCCGCGGCCTGACGGTTCCCGAAGTCCTGCTCAACGGAAATCACGCCGAAATCCAACGTTGGCAAAACCAACAAAGTTTGAAACGAACGAAAGAGCGTCGCAGCGATCTGGTCCCGCCAGGCGTGGACGACGAAGTCAAAAAACCGAAACGCCAGCGACGATCAAAAACTCGTCGCGATCCAGGGAGTCCTGAATCATGATTAACAAGCTCATCCAAGAGGTCGAAACGAAGTTCCTGCGGCCTGACCCGCTGAAGTTTGAAGTCGGCGACACCGTCGATGTCCATTGCCGAATTCTGGAAGGCACGAAAGAGCGCATTCAGATTTTCACGGGGGTCGTCCTTGCTCGCCGCGGAGCCGGCACTCGCGAGATGTTCACCGTCCGCCGCATCGTCGGTGGCGAAGGTGTCGAGCGAATCTTCCCGGTCAACTCGCCGAAGATCGCCAAGCTGGAAGTCGTCCGCCACGGCAAGACTCGCCGAGCCAAGCTGTACTACCTCCGCAAGCGAGTCGGCAAAGCGACCAAACTGGTCGAACGCCGGGCGAAGGAAACCAAGGTCAAGGTTCCAGGTGCCAAGTAGTCACGATTTGGACTGCGGTGTCCGTAGTCACTGCTTTTCAAAACGCATTGATCGGCTGTAAAGCGGCCGAACCGACAAAATGATGTGTTTTGAAAAATGACGACTCGGCTTTGTCGTAGTCCAAAGGTTTTCGAGACCACCGCCATGCGGAGCCTTTGGAACAAGTTGTTCGGTGATCGCGGTGAACGAGCCGCCGCCAAGTTTCTCAAACGGCAAGGCTTCCGCATCGTCCAGCGAAATTACTCGACATCGTTGGGTGAGATCGACATCGTGGCGCTCGACGGCACGACGATTGTTTTTGTCGAAGTCAAAACTCGCTCGTCGCTCGTCGCCGGTCGACCTGAAGAAGCAGTCACTTTCGAGAAACAAAAGAAGCTGACGAACATGGCTTTGGCCTATCTGAAAAAACACAAACTCTTTGAACATTCGGCCCGCTTCGACGTCGTCGCCATCGTTTGGCCGGACGACGCTCGCGAGCCGGAAATCCGCCACCTCCGCAACGCCTTTGAGCCGACCGGCAAGTGGCAGATGTTTTCGTGATTTCACGTAGCCGTCGTCGCTCTGCGTGACGAGCCTTTGTCGATTCGAACTGCGAGCGCTTCTTGAAAATCCAAACCTGTCACCATTCGGCTCGTCACGCGGAGCGACGACGGCTACGTTGAGGCAATCATGAAAATCGGACTGGTCGGATACCAAGGGAGCGGCAAGAGCACGCTGTTTGAGTTGCTCACGGGGCACAAGCCAGATGTCTCGAAATCGCATCTCGGCCAAGTCGGCATCACGACAGTCCCAGACGAGCGATTCGACAAACTGGTCGCGTTCCACAAGCCCAAGAAAACCTCCCCCGCAAAGATCGACCTTTTCGACACGCCTGGTTTGTTGAAAGGGGACAATGCCCAGAACGCTCAGCGACTGGGCATTATTCGCGAGTCCTCCGCACTGGCCCAAGTCATTGGCGTCTTCAACGGCGTCGATCCCTTTGCTGAAGCGCGAGCCTTTGAAGACGACATGATCCTGGCTGACCTGCAAGTCGTCGGCAATCGCATTGAAAAGTTGAAAAAGGATTTGCTGAAACCACGCCCCGCCACTGAAAAGGACGAACTGACCGCCGAACTCGGTGCGCTGGAATTCGTCGTCGCGAAGCTCACCGACGGCCAAACGCTGCGCGGCATCACGTTCACCGAAGTCCAAGACAAGGCCACCAAATCGTTCGCCCTATTGACTCGCAAGCCGAAGATGGTCGTGCTCAATACGGCCGACTCGTCAGTCGATGCGAAGCAACTCGCCGACCTGCACGCCATCGGCATCACCGCGATCGCCGGCCCGGTGGGCCTCGAACTGGAAGTCGCCTCGCTGCCTGCAGAAGATCGCGAACTCTTTGCCTCTGAGATGGGACTGACCGAATCCTGCCGCAGCAAACTGTTGCGAGCGATCTTCGAGATCACCGAGCAGATCACGTTCTACACTTGCGACGAAAAAGAGGTTCACGCCTGGCTGCTGAAGCGAGGCAGCAGCGCCCTCGAAGCCGCCGGCACGATCCACACCGATCTCGCTCGCGGCTTCATCCGCGCCGACGTCATGTCCACCGATGACCTCTTGCGACTCGGCTCGGAAAAAGAGGTGAAAGCCGCCGGCTTATTCCGCACCGAGGGCAAAGAAGCCGTCATCCGCGATGGTGACGAAATCGTGATCCGCTTTAGCGTGTGATCCATCTGCGCCGTGGCTGATTTCCCAAACGATCGAGGCGATCCAACATTCGGGTCGACGGTGTGACTGCCACGATTCCCAAGTCTTGCGAACTCACAGCCCGGCGAATCAAGAGTCACCGTCACAACTCACGATGGCTCGGCCGAAAGAATCCCGCAGCGTGACGATGTCTCCCTCGGCTCGAAGTTTGGCCAGGTAGCGACGGTCGATGCGACACGTCAGACGCACGCGGTTCGAATCGTCGTAGACGCGATCGGTCACATCGGCACATTGCGACAGGAACGCAAACAGCTTGCCGTTGGCTACGCTGGTCTCGACTTCCGCGATGACGATCCCGTCTCCCAGACGCGCCACGATTGCAGACTCCAACTTGTCGAGTCCCGATCGATCGCGAGCCGAAATGCATACGCAGTCGAGATGTTTCACTCGCAACACATCGACAACGCTGCGATCCGCGACGGCGTCCACTTTGTTGAGCACTAGCAGCATATTGGTCCGATCGACGCCAATGTCGTCGAGCACCTGATGGACCGTGTCGATCTGTCGCTCGGCTTCCGAATGACTGGCATCGACGACATGCAACAGTAGATCCGCTTGCCGAGCTTCCTCCAGCGTCGATTTGAATGACGCCACCAGATGGTGCGGCAAATCGCGGACAAAGCCGACTGTGTCGCTGAGCAGCACTTCGCCCCAGTGCGGCACCTGCCAGCGTTTCGTGCGTGTGTCGAGCGTCGCGAACAACTGATCAGCGACATACACGTCTGCTCCGGTCAACGTCCGAAGCAGCGTGCTCTTGCCGGCATTCGTGTAGCCGACCAGCGAGACGGTCGGCTGATCGCCGCGCGTGGCGACGATCCGTTCGCGGCGTTTCGAGACCTCTTTTAGCTTCAATTTCAATTCATCGACGCGTTGGTCGATCAAGCGTTTGTCGGTCTCGATCTGCTTTTCGCCTGGCCCGCGACCCGCACCAACGCCGCCTTCAATTCGTTCCAAGTGTGTCCACATCCGCTTCAGTCGCGGGCGGTAGTACAACAGTTGAGCTAACTCGACCTGCAACCGCGCTTCGTAGGTCTGTGCCCGCCGCGCAAAGATGTCCAGAATCACTTCACTGCGATCGACAATGACACAGTTCAACTCTTCTTCAAGGTTACGTCCCTGCGACGGTGAGAGGTTGTTGTCGAAGATGACGACCTCAGCACCGGTCGCCTCGATCAGTTGCTTCACTTCTTCGACCTTGCCCTTGCCGAGCAGCGTCGCCCCGCTGGGCTGATTGGTCTTCTGCACTAACTCGCCGACGACTTCCGCTCGAGCAGACTTGACCAACCCGTGAAGTTCATCGAGCGCGGTGCTCTTGTCGATGCGGCTGCCGGTTTCCAGCACGGCGACAAGGATCGCCTTCTGCTCCTGGACCTTCAGATGTTCCCGTTTCACGTCAGCCAAGCGAGTCTCCTGTGTGCTCAATACCTGATTGTGGGACGACGAGATTCCAAGTTGGCGGGACACAAGAAAGTTTGCAATGGGTGTGACTATCGCAGCCGACCGTTTGAGAAGCGTGTCAGGCAGCACCAAGCGGACTGATTCTGGAGAACTTCGAAAGCCGAGTTCCTTGACCTCTGCTGGCAAGACAGTTCAATTCGCACATTCGGAACCGTAAATTCGGAACAACGGCTATCTCCGATTCTGTCTTCGTGAGTTTCCCACGTTGTGCAGAGCGAGCCTTTGGGAGGAATCCATTGGCGGCCGATGATCTGACCGTGAGAAAACTCCGCGTGTCTTGCCTGTTCGGTCTGGGATGACAGGTGACGCCACCCTGCTGCCCATGTGAGGGCGCAGCCCACCTCTGTTCGACGAAAGGTTTGAAAGGCTCCGCCATGAAGAATTACGCGATTGTTTTTGGTTTGCTGATCGTGACGAGTTTGTCGGCGAATGCGTTCGCCCGGGACAAGTTCTGCTGCGTCGATCCCAATTTACAGCAAATTCAGACTCAGTGCTGCCAAGGCACACTGCTGCCGTATCACGTCGCTCTGAAGCGAGCGGATGACGCCACGAAAGCAGAAGCCGCGCTGGCTCACATGACTCAGGAACGCAACGACGTACAGGCTCAGCTCGCGAAACTGCAGGCCGAACTGAAAACCACGGTGGCCGATCGCGACAAGGCTCGTGAAGAACAAGCCGCTGCCGTTGCCGAACGCGACAAGGCTCGCGCTGACGCGGCCGCCTCCGCCAAGAACGCGAAGGACTCACAGAACAAAGCGGCAGCCTCCGAAAAAGCCAAACAACTCGCCGAGGTTGCTGCGAAGACGGCGAAGGATGAACAAGCCAAGGCCATCGCAGAATTGGCCAAAGTAAAAGACGACGCCGCGAAGCAAGTCGCCGCCGCTCAAGACGCTGCGAAGAAGTCTGCCGCTGGGGAAGAGACGGCCATCGCGGCCGCGAAGAAGTCGGCTGATGAACTCGTCGACGTGCAGAAGAAACTCACGGCGGCGCTCGACTCTGAAGACAAGAAAAAGAAGGCCGAGGAAGAGAAGAAGAAAGAGGAAGAGGCCAAAAAAGAAGAGGCCAAAAAAGAAGAGAAGTCCGAAGCGTCCGCAACCGCCGAATCGAGCAACAACTAATTCTTAAGAGCATCGACATCGCCACAGAAGCCCGGCTTTTCCGATAAGCCGGGCTTCTCGCGTTTGGATCAACCGTACTTCTCTCGCAAATAGCGAGCGGCGGCGACTTCATTTTTGAGCTTCGTGTAGACCTCGTCGATGCTCACATCGGCGGCTGAACCGGGGGCGAATCCGCAATCGGGATTTAGCGTGATCCGTTCCGGCTTGAGATACTTCAGCGCCATCTCGACGCGTTCGACGATGGTGTCAGTGGAATCGATCTGGCCGGGCTGACAACTGACGCATCCCAGACCGATCTCGATGTGTTCGGGCAGACGCTGAAACACAGACATGTCCCCGGCCCCGGGCGAGGTGAACTCCATCGTGATGTGCCCGACCTTCAGACGGCCGAGCTGTTTCAAAATCGGATCGTAGCCGCCGCGATGCTCGGCCTCGCCGCGTGCTCGCGCGCCTGCTCGGCGGCAGAGATGCACTGCCATTTTGAGGCCCTCGATGCCGTCGACGACTTGGTTGTCCATCTCGACGGCAAAGTCCGCCGCGCGGTCGGCGTTGTCGTACTGCTTGCGAACCTCAGGATCGACGAACAGACACAGATGCGGATCGTCGATTTGCAGAATCGAGACCCCTTCGTCTCGCAGCAGTTCCGCCTCGCGCCGCAAGATCGGCACACAGTCCTGCACGAAGGCGTCGCGAGTCGGATATGCCTTCGATGATTTGACCGGATCCCACATCCGCTCGCCGAGCAGCGCGGGAGCTGGCAACGTCGCTTTGATCCGCTTGTTAGTGAGTTGCTTGAGGAAGCGAATTTCTTGAGCGATGACGCCCGGCTGCTTGGGACTGAGCTTGTCCACAACGACCGTCCACGGCCGACCGTCCGCCGTATTGCGGCTGAGCTCAAAGCCGTGCGCGAGTTCGGCGATCACGCCGATGTACGACTTCCGCCACCACTCGCCGTCAGTAACAACGTCCAATCCGGCCGCTTCCTGCAATGCAACGGCAGTCCGAATCGCCGCGCCCATCAACCGACGATATTCGGAATCGTCGAGCGGGCAATCGTCGGCGATCAAGTCTTTGACGAATTGCGGTCGCGGCAAGGAGCCGATCACCGATGTCGGAAACAGAAGTTGGCGGCTCATCGCTTTTTCCCCAAGTGTTTCGCGGTCCAAGTTCGTCGCGCGTACTCGAAATCTTGTTGCGTATCGACCTCGATGTAGCCGCCCGGCGTGTCAACGTGTGTGAAGCGTTCGTCCGCTTCGATCATGTCTTGGAACAGCAGAATCTTGTACGCCTTCTCGAAAACTGCGGCTTCGCGCCACGGCTTTCCGGCGAATTGCTCTCGGCAGCGATGGAAGTGCTGACGCAACCGAGCAGCCCCGGCGGCCGAGAACTTTGCGACGCCGATGTATTCGCCATGCGCTTCCTCGGGAGGAATCTGACGATGAACTCGCGTCACGCAGCCATTGGCGACGGTGACTTTCTCGGCATCGTCAGGCGGATGTTCGGTGCGGTGTTCGTACCGCGTCAGCCATTCGGTATCGACTCCCAGCACTATGTCGCCGGGCGAGGCGGCCAATCGTGCGATGATGTCGGCATTGAACAGCACGTCGCTGTAGCAGCAGAGAAACGGCTCGTCCATCAGGTCTTCGGCGTGAAACAGCGAGAGCAAAATGTTGTTGTGCTCCCAATCGACGTTGTGGCGAAACGTGAACTGCGGATACTCCGCGCGGACCTTGTCGATCTGGTAACCGCCGATGAAGCAGATGTCGTTCAGGCCGTTGGCGCGGAACGCCTCCAGCGCCCAGTCGAGCAACCGTTGGCCCTCGACCTCAGCGAAGCACTTCGGCGCGTCGGCCGTTGTGGGCATCAAGCGTCGGCCGCGTCCAGCGGCGATCACAATGACTCGCATGGTTCCTCTTTCTGTTCGACGAGCAACATCAGCGCGAACACGATTGCCAGCCCGAACGCGACCATCGCCGTGCTTTCATTCCATGTGATACCCGATTTCGCTCGCGCGTAGCCAATGAAGACGGTCAGGACACCGGCTGCAGAGACCAGCATCGTCAGCCCTGCGAACCAGCGGTTCACGAAGGCCGTCGCCGCCAGTGAAGCCAGGCCAACGTACGTCAACCAATGCAATGCCAGTGAATGCTCGCCAGCATGGATCGCTCCGCACGCCAGACTCAATGTCGCGAGGCCGCCCAGCTTTGGAACCAGGCCCGGCATGACACCAATTCTGCGAGCGGTCGTGTTCCACAGCAGGCTGGTGAGGATCGCACCGAAAAACGCCCAGCCGGCCCAAATGTAAATGGCCGTCTGCCAGCCGCCATGTTGGGGAGCCGAGAAATATCCGGTCACGACATCGCCGGTCGCGGCTCCCATGTAGCCCAGAAAATTGACGAAACCCGCCGCCGCTGCCGATGTGCCGCGGTGAGCCAAATCAGCCGGCGCAGTTCCAACGAGCAACACTTGCGGGCCATAAATGCAGAAGCCGATGACCACCAGCATCAACATCGTTCCTCCGGCGCTGTGTCTCACCGTCCAGTCGTAAGCCAGCGACAGCGTTCCCAGCAGCACCATCAGCAGGCAAATCACAGGAGCTCGGCGGCTGCCGAAGAAGCGGTCGGTCGCCCAACCCGACAGATACGAACCAGCGGTGGCTCCAATCGCGATGACGAAGAACTGCAACACCGCTTTGCCGACGCCAGAGTTCTGAGTCTCCATCAAGTGCGTCACGCCCCAATCGAGAAACCCGTAGCGGCAGGCATTGAGCAACCCCAGCGACAAACCCAGCAGCCACAGCGTCGGGTTGTAGAGCGTCCAATACAGGCTCTCGGAAAACGACGTGTGAGGCGCTGACGTCAGGGTTCGCTTTTTCGCGTCGAGATCTTTCGATGAATCCACCTCCGGCTTTTCGCGCAGGCAGACCAACATGAAGATGCCCGTCAAAGCCAGCAGGATCGCCGGCACATACAACGCTCCTCGCCAGCCGAGATGCTCGGCCGACTGTCCCGCGATCAAGTAGGTCAGGCCAAGCGTGATTTGATAACCGGTGCCAATCAACCCGACCGCATGTCCTCGCCGTTCGACGGGCACCCAATTCGCCATCACTCGCACGCAGGGAGTCCAACCCAGCGATTGACAGAAGCCGTTCGTCGCCCACACGAACAGCAGAAAGAAGAATCCGGTGCTGAATCCAAACAAGACGTTGAGCCCCGCCGAACAAAACATCCCGACGGCCAACAGCACGCGTGCTGAAATCCTTTCGGACAACTGGCCGTTCAGCAG
Organism: Candidatus Kuenenia stuttgartensis; assembly: GCA_945906725.1. GTDB lineage: Bacteria > Planctomycetota > Planctomycetia > Planctomycetales > Planctomycetaceae > SXKJ01. The sequence goes on from CAMDRI010000019.1 coordinate 14,970, forward strand.
TTGTCCCAATCCGTAAGCGATTTTCAGCGACGCCAGAATCCAACCGACTTCTTCTTTGCTGAGTCCCAGTCCGCCGTTGCCCGCGGGCAACATCATCCCAGGCGTTGCCGCTGAGAGATTCGTTCGACAGAAATAAAAGGCACCGTAAGTCAGCCACAACGTCCAGATGACACCGTTCTCGCTCGTCAGCAAACGAGGCTCCTCGCCGGGAATCTGTCGGAGAGTCGGAGGAGTGCTCACGGCGGAATCTCAAGGGGTGGCGCGACGGTTCGGGAGCGGCGAGCTTACTCGCCACTCCGGAAAACGTCAGCCAACGAGAGTCGCGTCGTGCGTGCGTCGACCGGACGCTTACGTCTCCCCCATTAGCGGACTCGGACGAGGGCGTCCAACCGACTCTCAAGCGTGGAGACTTTCACCATGATCTGTTAGCAATGCCGCGTGCATTAGCCGTTGCACCGCTTCCAGGCCAGGTGGTCCATAATGCGAGTTGTGTTAGCTCTGCTGTTGGGACTCGTCGCCAGCGTCACTTCGGTCGCGGTAGATTGGCCGCAGTATCGCGGACCGCTGCGCAACGACGTTTCGGCCGAGACCGGACTCTTGCAGGCGTGGCCGAAAGAGGGCCCACTGCTGTTGTGGACCTTTGCCGATGCCAGAATCGGTTGCTCCAGGTCAGCGATCGTTGGCGAACGGCTTTTCACAATCGTTGGTCGCGGCGAAGACGAGTTTCTGATCGCGTTGAATTTGAGCGACGTCAAAAACAAAAGTGTGGCTCAAGCCTGGGCGACGCGCATCGGGCCGACATTCCATTTCAAAGGCAACTCCTGGAACGCGGGACCGAATTCCACACCGACCGTCGATGACGAATTGGTCTTCACGCTGGTCAGGAACTGCTGTTTTGCTTTGACGTGCAGGCCAAGAAATAATCGGCGACCTGCCGTCGATCACGAATACAGAGCCGCGATGGGCTGGCCGCTACTGATCGGATACGGGCGATTCGAGCTGTCATAGAAATGACCGGACGGATCGATCCCGAGCGCGTGGAAGATCGTGGCAGTGACATCCCACGGGCCGTACTTGGTGCTGATCGGATACGCGGCCTGGCGGTCGGTCGCACCGACGGTGGTTCCGCCGCGCACGCCCGCTCCGGCCATGACGATTGAGTACGCCGCCGCCCAATGTTTGCGGCCGGCGGAGGATCCTTTGAAATTCGACTCGATTGCGACCAGCGGTGCGCGGCCGAACTCGCCAAGGCAGACGACGAGCGTTGTCTCCATCAGTCCGCGCTGATCGAGGTCTTCCAGCAGCGCCGAAAAACTTTGATCGAATCGCGGGAGCAGGCTGCCACCCATCACTTCGAAGATGTCGTTGTGAGTGTCCCAACCGAATTGCTCGACGTCATCGGGGTACTTGTCCTGGCCGCGGTTCGAGTGATTCCAAACGACCGTGACCAGCGGCACCTCAGCCTCGATCAACCGCCGCGCGAGCAGACACGCTTGTCCCGGCCGGTGCCGGCCGTAGCGGTCACGGAGCGCGCCCGGTTCGGCATCGAGGTCGAGCGCTCGCCGCGCGGCGGGGCGGTCGAGCATCTCGTAGGCTTGCTGATACAGCGTCTGCATGTCGATCGCCGGTTGCGCGGCCTGCGGCCGGATCGGTTCCAATTTATTGAGCAATTGGCGGCGAATCGCCTGCCGCTTTGAGTTCATTTCTTCCAACCGCTCCAATCCCGGTACCGCCGGCTGATCGGTTGTCATATCGCCGATGACAAGCGAATCAAATCGCCGGCCGAGCAGTCCCGCAAACTGACCCGGACCCGGCTCAAAGGGCACGAGCGCTGGACCATTCACCAGCACCGACGTCCGTAGAAACTTCGATCGTGGCCGCACTTGTTCGAGCACCGACCCGAAGAACGGATGATCGGTTTCACGCGGCGGCGGGTTCGACGACAACCGCTGGTGATACTGGCCTGTCAGCGTCAGATACAGCGCCGAGCCATGATCGAGGTCGTCGTGCGACATCGACTTCACGATGGCGTACCGGTGCGTGAGCTTTGCCAATCGAGGCAAGTGCTCGCACAGAAACGTGCCGGGGACCGAGGACTCAATCGCGCCGAACTGACCACGCACTTCCAGCGGCGCGTCGGGCCGCGGATCGAATGTTTCGAGCTGACTCTGTCCGCCGCTTGCGAGGACGACCAACACCGACTTCGCTCGACCAAATCCAGAGCCTCGCGATCCTTCATCCGCCGACGCAGTCCGCTGCCGCAAGACCTCGCCCAAAAAGGCGACGCCGGCACCACTGATCATGTTCAGCCACTCGCTACGACGCATCGAAGTACTCCCGTCGCGACTACCTTAATCAGCGATGGATTGTTCGCAAGCTCGCAATTCCCAGAGTGCTGCGGTTCGACGCAGCCCTCCATTCGACCGCGGGAGTAGTCGTTCTTTTTCGAACAACCGTGGTCGTGATGATCCGCGATGACGGCGTCCCTCACGATGACGGATGCCGACCTGAACGGCCTTTTGCCGCAGTGATGTAGGGCGTTATCGAGCCAACGCACTCCAGGGTTACGGCCGATCCTTGGTGACGCAGCCGTAGGCCCAGTGCATCTCGGCCGAGCTTTCCGATCATCGCACGCCAGCCGTGCGCGACACGATCGTTGGGGCCACGGGGAGCAGAGTGGATACTCGCTCACCGATTCGGAATAATCCGCCGCGAATCGGTCACCCATTTCTCGGCCAATTCGGCATCCGGTTCAGCGAACACCTCTGATCCAGCAACTGGGGAACGCATTCATGTCTCAGTCCGTGGCGACGACCGTTTCGGAAAAGCTTTCAGAAAATGATGTCCAAGCGATTGATCAACTGCAGGAGGTTTATGCCCGGCTCAAGAAAGAGCTGGGCCGAGTGATCGTCGGCCAACAGGACACGATCGAGCGATTGGCGATCTGCTTATTCGCTCGTGGCCACGGCTTGCTGATGGGCGTGCCGGGGCTCGCCAAGACGTTGCTGGTCAGCAAACTGGCCGAGACGATGTCGCTGAAGTTCAGTCGCATACAGTTCACTCCCGACTTGATGCCAATGGACATCACTGGCACCGACATCCTGCAAGACACGGCGGGAGGAAAACGCGAATTTGAATTCGTCCATGGGCCAATCTTCGCGAACATCGTGCTGGCCGATGAGATCAATCGTGCTCCGCCAAAGACGCAGGCGGCGATGCTCGAAGCGATGCAGGAGCACAAAGTCACGGTCATCGGCAAGCCCTTCAAACTGGATGCCCCGTTTCTCGTGCTGGCCACGCAGAATCCCGTCGAACAGGAAGGAACTTACCCGCTGCCCGAAGCGCAACTCGACCGGTTCATGTTCCTGATTGAACTCGACTATCCGTCCGAAGAAGAAGAAGTGCGGATCGCTCGCACGACGACCGGCGATGATTTGCCGGAGTTGAGTCATCTGCTGCACGCCGAGGACATCATCCGGCATCAGCAACTCGTGCGGCGCGTGCCGGTGCCGGATCACATCTATCAATTTGCGGCGCGGCTGGTGCGGAAGACTCGGCCGAACGGAGCGACCGCACCGGGCTGGCTCAAGCCGCTGATCGCCTGGGGAGCCGGCCCGCGAGCCGTGCAGAATTTGATTCTCGGCGCGAAAGCGCGCGCGGCACTGATGGGCAGCTACATGGTGCGATTGGAAGATATTCAAGCTGTCGCCGCACCCGTCTTGACGCATCGCATCATCACCACCTTCGCAGCTCAGGCCGAAGGGATCGACGCCAAGAAGATCGTGCGGCGATTGATCGAAGAAACGAACGCCGAGACGTGATCGTAGCGCACGCGGCCCGCGTGCGTCGGTTGGTCTGCCCGACAAAGTCAACCACCACTCTGGCACGCGAGCCGCGTGCCCCACATTAGATCCTCGGAAATTCGCCCGATGTTCGCCGATCGTCAGCCTCGCAGTTTTCTGGACACCGGCGCGTTGTCGCGACTGGCGGCGGTGCCGCTCTGTTCTCGGCGGCCGATGCAGGGGAACGTGTCGGGGCGGCACACCAGTCCGCATCGTGGGGCCAGCGTCGAGTTCGCCGAGTATCGAAAATACGTCCCTGGCGACGACCTGCGGCGTCTCGACTGGCGAGCGTACGGGCGCTCCGATCGTTTCTACGTCAAAGAGTTCGAAGCGGATACAAACCTGCGGCTGTGCGTGGTGTTCGACACAAGCGGCTCGATGGACTTCGGTTCGACCGGCATCACGAAGATCGAGTACGCCCGCAAACTGGCCGGCTCTTTGGCATACTTGGCCTCACAACAGGGAGACGCGGTTGGGCTGTCGTGTGTGGCGGACGGGATCGTCCGCAACATTCCGCCGAAGCGCGGCCCGGCGCACTTGATGAACGTCTTCGACATCCTCGAACAAGCTCAGCCCAGCGGCGCGACGCAGCTTGTGTCCGTCCTGCACGAACTGGCCGAGACGATTCGGCAGCGAGCGTTGATCGTGATTCTGTCCGACTTCTTCGTCGAACCGGAATTGCTGCGCGGCTGCCTGCAACATCTGCGATTCCGCAAACACGACGTCTCGATGCTTCAGTTACTCGACCCACTGGAATTGAATTTCAACTTCCGTCGCCCGATGCGCTTCATCGACATGGAAGGGGGCCCGTCGATCTTCGCCGAGCCGAACGAAATCGCCGATCGCTACCAAAAGGCGTTGCAGAAATACGCTGACGAATTGCTGGCGGTGGTGTTGGAATCCGCCGTCGATTTTCATCCGGTGACGCTCGACGAAAGTTTTGAGCAAGTACTGATGCGATTTCTCGTCGGCCGCACGCGAACGAAGGGGGTACAATGAGCTTCCTTCAACCACTGTTGCTCGCCGGGCTGCCGCTGATCTCGCTGCCGATTCTGATTCATCTCATCAACCAGCGGCGGTTTCAGACGATCCGATGGGGAGCGATGATGTTTCTGCTCTCGGCGAATCGGATGTCGCGTGGGTACGCGAAACTGCGGCAATGGCTGATCCTGTTGTTCCGCACGCTGGCGATTGCTGGGTTGATCGTTGGCGTCGCTCGGCCGTTGGCGAGCGGTTGGTTGGGACTGACCGCCGGAGGCCGGCCAGACACGACGATCATTCTGCTCGACCGCTCGCCGAGTATGAGACAGCAGGGTGAGGGACAAGTCGGCACGAAACTCGAAACCGGCCGTCAGCAACTGGCTCGATCGTTGAACATGCTTGGCTCGGCTAAATGGGTGTTGATCGAAAGCACGACGAACACGCCGCGCGAAATCGAATCGCCCGATGTGATGCTGAATCTGCCTGCAACCGAACCGGCCAGCGCGTCGGCCGATCTGCCGGCGATGCTGCAAGCAGCTCGTGATTACATCCAGGCGAACAAGTCGGGACGGACGGAAGTTTGGATTTGCTCGGACATCCGTGCGAACGATTGGAACGCGGAGAGCGGTCGCTGGGCGACGTTGCGCGATGCGTTTCTGGAACTGACGCAGGGTGTCCGGTTTCACTTGCTCGCGTACGCGCAGCCGGCTGCGGGCAATCTATCGCTGCGCGTCACGAATGTGAGACGGCAGCAAAGTAGCGATGGTGCCGAGTTGCTCGTGTCGCTCAAGCTGAGCCGCGAAGGGGTCGCGGACGATGCCGAACAAGTTTCGGTGCCAATCTCATTCGAGATCGAGGGAGCACGCTCGGAAGCCACGGTTGAGATGTCCGGTTCGCAGTTCGAACTGAAAGATCATCGCATCCCGATTGAACGCCAGAAGGATCGCGGTTGGGGAAGAGTCTCGATCCCCGCGGACGCGAACTCGGCCGACAACGATTTTTATTTCGTGTTCGATCAACCGGCGGTGCGGCAGACGATCATCGTGGCCGACGACGCGAATGCCGCTCGACCACTGCAACTCTCGGCGGGGATCTCGCCCGATCCGGCGGTGAGACTCGCGGCGGAAGTGCTCACCGTCGATCAACTGCCGACCGTCGAGTGGGATCAAGTCTCGCTCGTGTTGTGGCAAGCGGCGCTGCCTGACGGCCCAGCGGCCGACGCCATCCAAGCCTTTGTGGATCGTGGCGGACAAATCATTTTCTTTCCGACTCAGGGTGTCACGACCACGGCGTTCATGGGGCTTTCCTGGGAATCATGGAACGAATCTCCTGATGGCATCGCCATCGAAACGTGGCGTGTCGATCAAGATGTACTCGCGAACACTCAAAGTGGAGCGGCCTTGCCCGTCGGACAATTGCAAGTCCGCAAGCACTGCGGGATGTCGGGCGAACACACTCCGCTGGCGACGCTCAAAGGAGGCACGCCGTTGCTTGCGCGCGTGACGACGAATCGTGGCGGCGTCTATTTCTGCGCAACGACTCCAGCAGCGTCCGATTCGTCGTTGGCCGAGAATGGCGTCGTCTTGTATGTGCTCGTGCAACGAGCGCTGGGGCTCGGCGCGGCGGTGCTGGGGAATACTCGGCAACTGGTGGCTGGGGATGTTTCTGGCGAGCAACCGACCGCGTGGCAACAACTCGCGGGCCCGCCGGAAGCACTCTCAACCGAATTCGCATTTCACGGCGGAGTTTATTCTGGAGGTGAGCGATTGCTGGCGCTCAATCGCGCGAGTGCTGAAGATCAAGCGGCAGTGCTCGCCGATGGGCGAGTTGCTGAATTGTTTCAAGGACTCGATTTCGCTCGCGTCGATGACAAGGCCGGCAATCTCGCTGCGCTGATTCAAGAACTTTGGCGTCTGTTTCTCGTGGCCATGATGATCGCGTTAATCGTTGAAGCGGCATTGTGTCTGCCGAGGAAAGCAGTTCAGGTCGCACCAGCGACTTAAAAGTGAATTAGCGGTTTTGGGTCGAATGCCGTGAGCCGAAAGCCGATGGCCGTTATCACAACCTGATTGATTCACGATGCACTCGACACGCACCATCACATTCCTCTGGACCCCCGGCTCGCTGGCTGTGTCGGTGATCGCGGTGTTGGTCGCGGCCGGCTTCTGCTGGGCCGCGTGGCGACGATCGGATTATCGCCCGTCGTTTGGGATGCTCGAAGTTTTGCGGTTGGTGATCATCGCGCTGGCCGCAGTGATGTTCAATCAACCGGAATGGGTCGAGGAATTTCGACCCGACGAAAAACCGTCGATCGCGGTGCTGTGGGATGACTCGACCAGCATGGGAACGAAAGACGTGGTGTCGGGCGGCTCGCCTGGCACACCGAACTCAACGCTAATAGCTCGCAAAGAAACGATCGCCGGGATGGTCGAACCGTCTGCGTGGTCAAAGTTGAACGAGCGGATGAATGTGGTCATTCAACCGTTCGCATCGCCGCGACCGGGCCACGGGACCGATTTGTACGAGCCGCTCGCGCAGGCTCCGGAGAAGTTCAAGAATCTGCTCGGTGTCGTGTTGATTTCGGACGGCGATTGGAACGAAGGCCCGCCGCCAGTGCAGGCTGCCTCGCGATTGCGATTGAAGGGCGTGCCGGTCTTCGCGGTGCCGGTCGGAAGTCCGAATCGGCTGCCGGATTTGGAATTGCTGAGTCTCGACGCGCCGACGTTCGGCATCGCGGGGAAGTCCGTGCGGATTCCATTTGCGATCGAAAGCTCGCTGCCGCGCGAGACGACGATGGCCGTGTCGCTCAAGACGTCCGACGGCGAGGAAGTCACAAAGGAAGTCCGTATCGCGGCGATGGGGCGCACCAGCGATTGGGTCATCTGGAAGCCGAAGACGACGGGCGACTTCACGCTGACGCTCGACGTTCCCAAGCACAGCGATGAGACGTTGATCGACAACAACAAGCTGACTACCCCGATCGTCATCCGCGAAGAGAAACTCAAAGTGCTGGTCGTCGAGTCATCTCCTCGCTGGGAATACCGCTATCTCCGCAACGCGCTGTCGCGCGATCCCGGGGTCGAGGTCTCGTGTCTGCTGTTTCATCCGGGGCTGAGCAAAGTCGGCGGCGGCAACAAGGACTACATCAAGCAGTTTCCGAGCAGCCTCGATGAGCTGTCAAAGTTCGACGTTGTCTTCTTGGGAGATGTCGGACTTGAAGGGGGACAACTCACCGAAGAGCAATGCCGCTTGCTCAAAGGGTTGGTCGAGCATCAAGCCAGCGGCCTCGTTTTCATGCCGGGAATGCAAGGGCGACAGTTCAGTTTGGTCGACACCGAGCTGGAGGATCTTAGTCCGGTGTTGCTCGATGAGGGGCAGCCAGGCGGTTGGGGCTCGCGCACGCCGGGGCACTTTGAGCTGACGGATCTCGGCCGTCGCAGCTTGCTCACGAAGCTTGCCGACACGACGGACGACAATATGGAAGTCTGGGAAGACCTTCCCGGCTTCCAGTGGTACGCGCCCGTCGTCCGAGCCAAAGCCGGCAGCGAAGTGCTCGCCGTTCACAAGGACATCACCAACGAGCACGGCCGCTTGCCGCTGCTGGTAACTCGCACGTTCGGAGCGGGCAAGGTGCTGTTCATGGGAACCGACGGCGCGTGGCGCTGGCGCAAAGGAGTCGAAGACAAATATCACTATCGCTTCTGGGGGCAGGTCGTCCGCTGGATGGCGTATCAACGAAACATGGCCAAGGGGGAAACGATGCGACTGTATTACTCCCCCGATCAGCCCCAGATGCGACAGACGTTGGCCCTGCACGCAAATGTCATGGAGCGAAGCGGCGAGCCGCTCGCGAACGGCGACGTCACCGCGCGCATCGTGGCTCCATCAGGTAAGGCCGAGACCGTGCGGTTCCTCTCCGCCGGCGACGAGTGGGGCGTCTTCCACAGCCGCTTCACTGCCGAAGAACCTGGCAAGCACGAAGTCACGCTGCTCTGCAAACAAACGAACTCGACACTCGAAACGTCTTTCTTCGTGCAAGGGGTCGCCGCCGAGCGAGTCGGCAAACCGGCTCGGCCGGAGGTGCTCGAAGAGATCGCCCGCGTCACGCGTGGCAAGCTGCTGGAACCTGCCAAACTTGCAGAAATAGTGCAATCGTTGGCAAATCTTTCGGAACCATTGCCGTCCATCCGCCGCGTCCAACTTTGGAGCCACCCGGCTTACGCCGGATTTTTGGTGCTGTTGCTAGGCGTATTTTGGATGGGTCGGAAGGTAATTGGGCTGATATGATCCTCGCCCGCCTGACGGGCGCCCGTGTCCACGAAGGAGATCGGAACCATGAGTCTTGCTCACCATCGGTTGACGTTGCCGGAGTCGTTGCAGACTCAATTGCTCGACTTTCGTCGGCGAGTCTGGACGGTCAAGTTGGTCGAGGCCGTCTGCGGGGCGATCATCGGTGTCTTGATCGCGTTTCTGGCGACCTTCCTATTGGACCGCATGTTGGATACGCCGTGGGAGGTCCGACTCGGAATCTTCGTGACAGCGATGGTCGGCTGCGGATTGATTCCGCTCGCTCTGCATCGCTGGATTTGGGGGCAGCGGAAACTAGAACAACTCGCACGACTACTCAGCCGCAAGCATCCGAGCGTCGGAGATCAGTTGCTGGGCATCATCGAGTTGGTTCACAGCGAGAGCGAACAGGCTCGGTCGTTGGCGTTGTGCGAAGCTGCCGTGCAGCAAGTTGCCGAGGTCGCGACAAAACGGGACTTCAGCGATTCGGTGCCGAACCCGAAGCATCGCAGCCGAGCGATCTTCGCGGGCATTTCCGGAATGATCGCCGTGCTGCTATTGGCAATGTTTCCCGCTGCCACAACGAATGCATGGGCAAGGTTCCTGATGCCGTGGGGAGACACTCCCCGTTACACGTTCACATCAATTGAGCCGGTCTCGAATCATTTGGTGGTCGCTCACGGCGAGCCTTTCACGGTCGCTGTCTCATTAGCGAAAGACACCGTGTGGCGACCCGAGCAGGGCGAAGTGCAACTCGGCGGTCAACGGCCGGTCCCGGCCAAGCTGCGAGAAGGACGCTACGAGTTTGAACTCCCCGGCCAGATAGACGACGGTTGGTTGAGCGTTCGCATCGGCGATCTGTCGCAGCGCTTCCGAGTGCAGCCGATGATGCGGCCCGAACTCGCCTCGATCGGAGCTGAAGTCGCACTACCGGAATACCTCGGCCGGGCTCAGTCACAACACAAAGACGTGAGAGGCGGAACCATCTCACTGGTCAAAGGGAGCAACGCGACGTTCACAGCCACCGCCAGCCGCCCGCTCGCTTCCGCGCAATTGGATGGGCAGCCAATCGCCCCGAGCAGCAAGACAATCGTTAGCCCCAGCATGAGCGTCGAGGAAACTCGCAAGGTCGAGTTCAGTTGGCGAGATCAAAACGATCTCGCCGGCAAAGAACCGTTCACGTTGACGATCAACAGCCGCGAGGACGAAGCGCCGTCGATCTCGTGCGAGGACTTGCCGAGACAGCGCGTCGTGCTCGATTCGGAAGCTCTGAATTTCAAGGTCCACGCTCAGGATGATTTCGGAGTGAAACAAGTCGGCATCGACTGGCAGGGAATCGATACCACGAACTTCAAAGACCCCGCGAAAGGCGAACGCATCCTTGCGGCAGGTGGCACCGAAAAGGAAATGTTCGAGTTGGCCGGCACGTTTTCGGCCTCGTCGCTGGGCATCGAGCCGCAACCGATTCAGGTGCGGCTGTTCGTCGAAGATTACTTTCCCGGCCGCGAGCGAGTTTATTCGCCGGTCTACACGTTTTATGTCCTCAGCCCGGAACAACACGCGATCTGGGTGACTGAGATGCTCAGCAAGTGGCATCGGCAGTCGCTGGAGGTTCGCGACAAAGAAATGGCGTTGCACGAGACGAACAAGGCTCTGCGAGAAATGTCGCCCAGCGAATTGGATCAACCGGAGAATCGCAAGAAGATTGAAACTCAAGCCGCCGCAGAGCGAGCGAATGGACGACGCCTGTCGAACCTCGCGCTCAACGGCGAGGACTTGGTCAAACAGGCGATGCGCAATCCGGAGATCGGCGTCGGCCATCTGGAGAAATGGGCCGAGATGCTCGGCATTCTGAAGGACATCTCCAGCAATCGCATGCCGTCGGTCGCCGACTTGCTCAAGCAGGCGGCGCAGGCTCCGAAGACCGCGTCGAATTCCGAACCGCCAAGCAACAACGCTCCAAAAGCGGGACAAAACCGAGCAACCGCTGCCGCGTCGCCGAGCGATCCTGATCCAAATGCTCAGAAGAAGCCGCCGACCAAAGTCCCGTCGGTCAACGATGTCGAATCGACACACGGCTTCGCAAAGAAGGACGACAAGAACGCCGCCGCGACCCCACCGAAATCCGGTTCGCCAAGTTTGGGCCTGCCGAGCACGACGCTCATCGGCCCGTCCAAGAAAGGGGATGACTCATGCCCGGCCGATCAAAAGGTCGAGGAGGCGGTCAAGGAGCAACAGGACTTGCTCGCCGAGTTCGAGAAGATCGCTGATGAACTCAACAAGGTGCTGGCGAACCTCGAAGGGAGCACGCTGGTCAAACGGCTCAAAGCGGAGTCACGATTGCAGTACAAAATCGGCGGCCGCATCGGCGATCAAGTCGGCGATGCCTTCGGTCTGCCGGCCAGCGCCGCGAAAGAGACGACGACGAAGCTCTTCACGGAACTGGCCGGCCAGGAAGCCAAGAGCAGCCAAACCGTCTCAAACATCATGGACGATTTGCAGGCGTATTTTGAGCGGCGTCGGATGATGTCCTTTAAAGCGGTGCTCGACGACATGCGAGCACAGGATGTCATCGGCGGGCTGCGAGCACTCGGTGATGACCTCAAAAAGGAGAACGGCCTGTCGATGGCTCAAGCCGAATTCTGGTCCGACGCGATGGATCGCTGGGCGGAGGATTTGGTCGATCCGACCAAAGGGGGCACCTGACCCGGCGGCAAATCGCGTGGCAGTTTGCCGCCATCCATCGTGCTGGAAGTTCTGCAAATCCTCGAAGGCGAAGTGAATCTGCGAGAAGAAACCAGCGTCGCCGAACAAGCCAAACCGGCGATCAAGGCCGAAGAACACACACAGCAAGCCGAGCAACTCGCTGGCACACAGCACAAGCTGGGCGAGCGCATCGATAACGTTGTCGACCGCATTCGTGCGCTCGACAATGGCGAGGAAGAGTTCGGCAAGGAGATCGCACTGCTGAGACAAGTGGCCGAAGTCATGCTCGATGCGAAGACGATCCTCGCTCGCTCGGACACCAGCTCACCCGCAATCGCAGCTGAGACGGAAGCCATCGAACTGCTGCTGCAATCGAAGCGCATCAATCCCAAAGGTGGTGGGGGTAGCGGCGCGAACCCCGGTGGTGGTGGTGGTGGAACGACCAACGACTCAGCACTCTCACTCATCGGCAGCGGCGTCAACGAAAAGGAAAACCGCGAGGATCATGGTGTCTCGCAAGCCACAGGCGATTCGGGACCGAAGCTGCCCGAAGAGTTCCGCACCGGCTTGGATGAATACTTCAATCGTTTGGAAAAGGCACGCGGCAAGTGATGCCGTCCGAACGATCATTGAGGGGCACTCTCATGCGGCGAATCATCGGATTGCTGTCGGGCCTGACTGTGATGGTCGCGCTGTCGGCGGCGTTTGCTGATGAGCCGCCTCAGTTCACTCCCGAACAACACGAGATGGCCGCCGAAGTCCTTGACGAACTCGGCGAGTTCGTGTGGGACGTACTCATTGGAACTTTGAGCTTCGAGGAGGTTGCCGCTGACGATCCGATGGACATCGACGCCAAGGCCGAGGCCAAGCAGGAGGAACCCAAAGCCAATGCGGCTCCGGCGGTCGAGGCCAAGCAATTTTTGGAAGTCATCGAGGCCTTCGGCGCGATCGCTGATATTTTTGGCGGAGCGGTCGGCGGAGCAGTGGTCGGTGCCGATCCGCTCGAACAGCAATTCCTCCAGCAGTTTCGCCAACTGTCGAAAACCGAGCTGAATTTCGTCCGTGTGGTCTGTCAGCCCAACGCGGAGCAAAGCACGAAGATCAAAGCCGCCAGCGAGCTCGGGCTGAAGACGGCTATCAAGAAGTTCACCGAGATTCAGAAGAAGCTGCAGCAAGGCATCCGCGCTGGCGAGCAGCCGCAATGGCCAGACCCGCGAAAGCTGATGGCGGAAGTGCTGCTCAAGACGGTGAGAAAGACGATGTCGGAAGATCAAGCGAATCGCTACGAAGCGGAGTTACAGAAGCGCTCGGCAGCTCGCAAGCGAGCCGCGCTGCTGAATCTGGTCGCAAAGCTCGACAAGGATCTGATGCTGACCGCTGACCAACGTGGCAAACTGACCGACGTTCTGAATTCAAATTGGCAAGACGCCTGGAGCCAGCAGCTCGAAGTTTTCATGTACGGCGATACGTACATACCGGTCTTGCCCGACGCTCAAGTCCTTCCGTCCCTGACCGAGAAGCAGCAGCAAATTTGGAAGGGCATCCCCAAACAACAAAACATGATCTGGGGCTGGGCGGGCGGTGGCTTCATCCAGGCAGTCGAAGTTGAGGAAGCGGTAATCGCTGAACAAGCCGTCGAGGAAAAGGCGCACGAGTCCAAGAAGGCCGACGAGAAGCAGGAGCCGCAACCGTGATCCGACGCCTTCTTATCTTGAGCCTGCTGGCAGGACTGACAGGTCCGCACGAGACTCGTGCCGATGACGATGAAGACGACGTGGTCGCTGGTGTCGCGGTGCGACAAATCCGAATCACTGAGCAGTCGTTCGGCCAGATGGTTTTTGGTGGGCAACAGCAGCAGCAAGTCGTGCAGAATGCCAACGGTAGGGTGCTGGTAATTAACGCCGCCAGTCAGCCGAACGTGACAGACTTTCGCAAGCGGATGGAATCGGTCGTGACAGCAGAGATACTCGCTGTGAGTCTGCGTTTGTCATTGACAGAGGCTCAAGTGAAAAAGCTGCGATTTGCGACTCGTGATGACGTCATCCAACACATCAGCCGCGCGGAAGAGTTGCGGCCGAAGTTGACCTCGAAGCCGATCGATCAGGTGGAATACAACGAAATGATGAAGCAGTTGTATCCCCTGCGGATGGCTCACCAATACGGATTCCTGAGTGACAATTCGCCTTTTCGGAAGACGCTGCGCACGGTGCTGACCGAGGAGCAGCCGGTCCAATTTCAAAAACTCGAACGCGGCCGGCAAGCGGCGACCATTGAAGACGCCTTACAAAACATAGAGCGGGTCAAAAACGGACTGCAACTGGCGGGCGAGACGCGGCGAAAGTTCGCCGAGTTGTTTTTGGAGCACCGCAGAGTGTCCCAGAATGTTGGACCGTACGGGCGGTACATCGTGTTGCTCGAAGCGAATCTGATCCGCGATCGCGTCGTTCCGCTGTTGAACGAAACCGAACGCGAGACTTTCGAGGCACAAGTCGTCATGGCTAAGCGAGTCGAGCCGACACTGGCGACCTACGGATTGTGGACCGCGCGGCGATCCGAGAGTAGCGACGACGAGGCCGAAAGCGAGACGAAGGTCTGATGATGGGGCAACTGTTTGGACAACTTGAGGTGGTCGCCAAACCAGCCCTACGCGCCAGCGAGGGGCTGCATTCATCGGCGACACCCAACCTCTCGCTGGCGCGTCGGGCTGGTATGCTAGTGCTGGTGTGGATGCTCACCGTTGGCGCGGTCACGGAAGCTCAGGACGAGGACGACGAACCGGCGGCGCAGCAGCTTCAAGTCCAGAACTTTGAGATACCTGAGGATCAATTCGACTCGTGGGTCTTTCAAAACTTGCAGACGGCCACGGCCGCGCGGAAAAAGCTGGATCAGATGCTGGCGATGCAACTGGATGACGTGGATCAAACATGTCAGCTCACGCCATCTCAACGCAAGAAACTGCAATTGGCCGGCCGGGGCGACATGCTGTTATTTTTCGAGCAGGTCGAGGTCGTCCGCAAGAAGTTCCTCTTAGTTCGCAAAGATCAGCAGAAATTCAACGATATCTGGCAAGACATCTCCCCGCTGCAAGTGAAAGTTCAAGTGGGGTTGTTCGGCGACGAATCGCTCTATCAGAAGACGCTGCGAAATATACTCAAAGGAGAGCAACTCTCGAAGTATTCGCAAGTCGATGGTGAGCGGCGGAAGTTTCAATACCGTGCCAAAGTTGAGCTAGTCGTGGCGATGCTCGAAAACGCTATGCCTCTGCGCGATGAGCAACGGCAGAACCTGATCGCTCTAATCGTCAAAGAAACCAAACCGCCCCGCAGCTTCGGACAGCAACAGGATTACTACGTCGTGATGTGGAACATCTCGAAGATTCCGGAGAAGACTCTCCGGCCGCTGTTCAAAGATGTGGAATGGAAAGTCCTGAATCAACAATTCACTCAAGTGCGCGGGCTGGAACAGTGGTTGAAGCAGAGCGGAGCGCTGCCGAAAGAGGAGGAGGGGGAATGAGCAATCAAGTCATGCAGTGCCGAGTGCCGAGTGCGGAAGGCAATGCCATATCTGGCACTTTGCACTTTGCGCTCTGCACTCGTCACTTTGTACTGTGTTTGTTCCTCGTCAGTCTTTCGCTGTTCGGTTTCTTCGACACCCCCACCGCAGCGCAGCCTCCCAATGCGAGAATTGGCGAAGTTGTTCCGCGCGACGTGCGCGAGATGTACGACCGCGGCTTGCAGTATCTCGCTTCCACGCAGTCGGAGAATGGAGATTGGACCGGAGGTGGCGGTGAGCAAGGGCCGGGCGTCACCGGCTTGGGCTTGATGGTGTTTCTGGCCTCGGGGGAAGACCCGAACTTCGGGCTGTACAGCAATCATGTCCGGCGAGCATGCCGCAACATAATCACGCAGCAGAACGGAAGCACCGGATACTTTGGCGGCAGCATGTATCACCATGGCTTTGGGATGTTGGGACTGGCCGAGGCTTACGGAGCGGTTGATGACCGAAGTCTGTGGTCAGAAGGAAAAGGGAAGGATCAGCGTTCGATCGGAGTCGCACTGGAGTTGTCAGTTCGTGCGGCAATCACGTCACAGAAAAAAAATCCATTGGGGGCGTGGCGGTACTCTCCCGATGCGACCGATGGGGATACTTCGGTCAGCGGAGCGGTCCTGGTCGGCTTGCTGGCCTCGCGCAATGCCGGCATTGAAGTGCCCGATGAAGTCATCGACAAAGCAATCTCGTACTACACGAAGATGACCTCCGCGTCTGGCCAGGTCGCGTACTCCGGAGGCATCGGTGGGTTCGACGAATCGCTGGCCCGCATCTCGATCGCGACGCTCGTCTACGCGATCGCCCGGCGGAAGGATCTGCCGCAGTTCAAATCGACACTCGGATATCTCGTCAACAAATGGGAATTCACCGGACCATCCGGTTTCGGCTGGATGGAGTACCAGCGCTACTACCAGGCTCAAGCACTGTTCCAGGGAGATGTCGACACCTGGGAAAAATGGAACAAGCTGCTGATCCGCCAATTCAAAGCGCAGCAACTGCCCGACGGCAGTTTCAAAGGCCAATTTGGCCCAGCAACCTCAACGACACTTTCGTTGCTGGCGGTCGCGCTGAATTACCGATTTTTGCCGATTTACGAACGATAGAGTTCCGACATGAGATCAATTGCCCTGTTGACCGCGATTCTATTGGCATGCGTTTCCGCAGTCGGTGCGGACGATGCGGTCCTGCATTTGACCAACGGCGGCTTCGTCCCGGGCGAATTAAAAAGTTCCGAGCAGCCAACCGTTTTGCGTTGGCAGTCGACGAGGTTCCTACGGCCGTTCGAGTTCTCACTGAATGGCGTCGCCGCCGTGCAGTTCGTCATCCCGTCCACGCTGCCAAAGCCGACCGGTGAGTATTGCCTGGAACTTGCTGCCGGGGATGTGCTATTCGGCGAACTGCTGAGCCTGACCGACGATGTCGCGGAAGTGGAAGTCGCCCGTTTCGGACGGGTGCACGTCAAGCGAGATCAGATTCGGCGGCTGTATCGTTGGAGCAACGGCGCGGATTTGATCTATCTCGGCCCCAACGGTTTGACGGAGTGGAAAGAAACCTCGGCCACGAAGCATTGGCGCGAAGAGGGCGGGCAACCGCTGACGGATCAAGAAGGAGCGAACATTCGCGGCGACTTCGGCATTCCGCCTCAGGCGATCATCGAGTTTGAACTCGCGTGGAAAAACAAGCCGGACTTCGTGTTCGCGCTGGGCGTCAACGACTCGGACGACGAGACGATTTACAAGCGAGCGTTCCGGTTCGAGGTCTGGGACAACGAACTGGTCGTGCGCTGCGAACTCGGACGTGAGGCCGATGTGGATTCGGTCCAGGAAGTCTCCGGCGGACGCGACCGCGCGGGCCGAGCACACTTCCTGGCGTACCTGGATCAAGAGAAGGGCCGGTTGTTGGTGTATTCACCCAGCGGCACACCGCAGGGGCAAATCAACGTCACGCCGCGTAAGCCGCAGGTCCATTCGGGACTGAGGCTGACGAACAAACGTGGTGACGTGCGATTGGAACGACTCCGTATCAGCCGTTGGAATGGAGTCCCACCGCGCGAAGTGCAGGCGAATAAGTCGCGGTTGCATCGCACGGATGGTTCGATTGCCTATGGCACGCTCGCCTCGTTCGATCCCAACTTGAAACAGTTCACCATTCGCGACGGCAATGAAGAAATCAAAGTCGCGGCCGATCAGATATCCAGCGTGTTTCTCTCTCCGCCCAACGACGAAGTCGCACGGGCGTTTCGAGCCGTTTATCTTGACGGCACACGGCTGAGCGGTGAATTGACCAAAATTGCCGATGATCACCTGAGGCTGACGAATCCTGCGATCCAAGAGCCGCTGCGTCTGCCGCTGTCGGAACTCCGCTCGTTCGCGGTTCTGACGCAAGAGAACTCGGCAGCGAACTCATCCGTTGAAGGCCGAGCAGGGCGACTCGAGTTGGATGGTCTGCGTCTGCACGGCCGGCTGACAAACGGCCGCGAACAGCCGGGCGCGAGTTGTCTCGTTTGGCATCCAGACTTCAGTGAGAACGCCAGTCCGCTGCGCGCCGGAGTTTCCGGGCGCGTCGTCTATCGCGATCCACCGCCGCCGAAGCCCAAGGTCGTTCAACAGCAGCAACAACCGCAACCCGCTGGGTTCGCGGATGCTTTTTTGAAAGCTCTGGCCGGCGGGCCAAACGCCGTCGCGCCCGCCACGCCCGGCAAGCGCACGATGCACCTGCGCAGCGGCGATACGATTCCGTGCGAAGTGACCAAGATCTCCCAGGCGGGAATCAACTTCAAAACAACTCTGTCCGACGCGACGTTCGTCTCGCACGACAAGGTCAAGGCGGTGGAACTGTCGGTCGTGGACGGCCCGCCCAAGCTCAACAAGACGAAGCGCGAGCGACTGCTGACACTGCCGCGCCTGCAACGAGATTCGCCGCCAACGCAATTGATCCGCTCCAGAAATGGCGACTTTCTGCGCGGTCGAGTGATCGACATGGACGATCAGGAACTCCGACTCGAAGTCCGCGTCGAGACGAAAAAGATCCCGCGCGACCGCATCTCGCAGATCATCTGGTTTCATCCCGACGAACTGGGTTCGACTGAAACATCCGCAGCCGATACCCAACAGTCAGCCGCGACTTCGGACTCGACTCGCGTGCAAGCGTTCCGCAGCGATGGCATCCGGCTGACGTTTTTCCCCGAGCAATTCGCCGACAAGGCCCTGTCTGGCAAGAGCGAAGTGCTCGGCAATTGCCGAATGGAAGTGGATCAAGTCGATCAACTGCTGATCGGTGCCGAGATCGAAAAGTCGGCGGCCGACCTGGCCTATCACCGCTGGAAACTGCACCACGCGGTCGAACCGAAGATCGCGCAGGATGTCGATGGCTCGAACCCCGATGGCCGCGCGCCGGGCACTGAATCGCCGCTGGTCGGTAAGGCGGCTCCTGATTTTCAATTGGAGCTATTGGGCAGCGGCGGCAAGAAATTTCATCTTGCCGATCAGAAGGGAAAAGTCGTGGTCCTCGATTTTTGGGCGACGTGGTGTGGCCCATGTCTGCAAACGATGCCGCTGGTCGAAAAAGTGGTTCATGAGTTCGTCGGACAGGACGTGCAACTTATCGCCGTCAATTTGGAAGAGCCGGCCAAGACGATCACCGCGACTCTGGAACGACACAAACTAAATGTCACCGTGGCCCTCGATCAAGACGGCGTCGCCGCGACGAAGTACCAAGCGACCGCGATTCCGCAAACAGTCATCATCGACCGCGAAGGAAAAGTCGCACGTCTGTTCGTTGGTGGCGGCCCGAAACTCGCCGATCAATTGCGTGAGGCGCTACACAGCGTCGTGACGGGCGGCGATGCGACCAAGCCGATGCTGAAATAGAACGCACGCCCCTCGTCCGATCGAACAGGCATTGGCGCGAAGCATGTTGGCTCGGCGGAAGCATCGCATTTTCGTGCAACTCAATTTCCTTCGGCCAGAAGATCTGCCACCCGCTCGGCAACCTCGAAGGAGCAACCCCACGAAAAAGTGACGCCCGAACCACCGTGACCATAGTTATGAACGATGCGCGTGCCAGCCTCCCGCTCCAAGCGGACGTTTTGAAGGCGGACCGGCCTGAGGCCGACACGGACTGGCTCCGCCGCGTCGATGGTGGCTCCTCGAAGGACCGGCAGAAACTCAAGACAGCGCTGGTACATTTCGCGAATTGGCTCATAGTTGTGCAGACCGATCTCCAAGTCCCGTTCGTCAGGCTCGGCTAGCCCCCCCAGGAGCAGGATGTCCTCACCGCGCGGAACAATGAAGATGAAGCCCCGGCCCTCACCCGAACCGTCGTGGGAAACGCAGTGCGCCTGAGTAATCCTGGGCATGGTCTTGCCGTCATTTCGCAGGCGTATGAGCGCGCCTCGAAGCGGTGATACCAAATCGCCTGTCAGTTCGGTGGCACCCAGACCGGTGCAATTGACAATGGCATCGACTCCGTACCGGCTTGCCAACGACGACTCCTGCTGTCGCAAATTTCCGGTCACCTGACTCTCGATGATTTGGCAGCCGGCCTTCTGGGCTTCGCCAAGGAGCCAGTACATGTACGCATCTGTATCAATCATGGGAGCGAGGTAAGAGTATGCGTCCTGAAAGCCGAGTCGTGGGTTGACGCCGTTGTCCCGTATCAGGGACGAATCATGCTTGAACTCACGAACCTTGCCCCTCAGTTCATCCACCTTCATCTGAAGTCGTTCATCCGCACTGATTGGGTGTTGAACGTAAAAGGTCACTGGCTTCAGGAAAACGCCGGTCATCGGATCAAGAGCGAGGTCCGCGAAGATCTCGTACGATTGATGGCACCAGATTTTGGACCGATCCAACGAGACTTGGTCTTGATGATGTCCACAAACGGCAGGCGGCCATTCCCACAAAGCCCCGGCGACGACCGACGTCACGCGCGGAGCAAATTGATCCGCGATCACCGTGACCTCGAATCCTCTTCGCCTCAAGCAAAGCGCGCTGGTGAGACCACTGACTCCCGCTCCAATGACCAACACACTTCCTCTGAGACCACCGCCCTGACCGTCACTAGCACGACTCACCGTAATTGGCCTCACAATTTTCGCTCCTAACGATCGCCTAGAATCACTCGCCAGGGATGTGCAAGTGTCTTTGGGAGACTTCCCCCAATCATCGGTCGGGCGAAGTATATTCATCGACGGTATGGGCAGAAATACCTGATCTTCGTTCGCGAGAACGACATTCACGTGCTTCTGACAACCGCTCACTGCTTCGGCGGGTTGGCCTCCTTCACAATCGCCCCGTGCTCGTCTCACGCGAGCGACCGTCGCCAGCGATTCCTCGATGCGGTCCTGCACAACAGCAGGTCGTAGGTCACGACCATTAGGTCATCGTCGGTCAGGCTGCGCTGGTACGAGAATTCTCGCAGCGAGCGGTGATATTGCTCGTTGAACTTCGCGAGGTACGGCTTCACAACCGCGTTGAAGAATTTCGGATCTTTGTCCGCGAGGAACACGTTGAGTTCGTGGCAGGCGAACTTCGAATATTTCTCCCGCTGCTCTTCCGGCTTGAGCTTCGGATAGTTGAGCAAGAACGAGAACTCGGCCAACTTCGGATCGTGCGTCAGCATCGTGAACAGCAGATAGACCCGCGCGAGGCTGTCATACGCCTCAAACTTCGACGTGGCGATGTCCGCCAACGTGAACGGCTGCCCGGCCCCGATCAGACTGATTTGCTTCTGCTGCGTGAAGTGCTTCTTCGGATCAAGCCCGTTCGCCAATCGCAGGTCGATGAACGTCGATCGCGGCTCGTCGAGCGCCACGCTCCGTCAAGTCGTGCTGAGCGGATCGCAGGCGACGACGTGCAGGTGCTGATGGCTGCCCAGCAACTCACGCTTCAAAACGATCTTCCCATCCTTGTCCGGTACGAGGTTCACGAACACCGCCCCCGCTTCCGCCAGGAAGTCGAGATTCGCGAAGTCCCCGGCTTCGCGTTCCGGCCAAGGCCCTGACCCTCGCCGCGCGACATGTCGCTCGTCGGCGGAGGTCCCTTCGGCGCGAAGTCGTCCCCAACGGCGGCGATTTGCTCGCCGGTCTCGGTCGATCGCAACACCCACGGATTGAGCAACAGCGACGGCCGTTCGAGCGTGTTGCCCGGATATTTCTTCGCGTACTTGCGGTCAATGATGTAGCGGTACTCGTCCCCGATGTTCCGGCCAGATAGAAACACCGACTCCGCCGGCGAGTTGCGGATCGAATACGGCTCCGCCTGCGTGATCTTGGCAAGATGATTTCCTGCCGGAAACGACGGAGCGAACCGCGTCGCAAACAGATGCACGCGAGCAAACTTGTTCGCGTTGCGGAGCTGGATCACCAATTCCTTGTCGTCCGCTTTGATGCTTTCGATCTACACGGCCGCCAGCGGCTTCGTCTCAAGCTGCCGGACGCTGCCGAGAACATATCCGTGCTTAGTCTCGCCGGGGGCGGCGAATCCGGACGTGCCGGTTCAGCGACTTCAACCACAGGTCATAATCACCCGCCTTCAGCCCGCTGATCGTGATGAGCTCGTTCTTGATCGACAGGCTCTCGAAACGGTCGGCTAGAAACGAATCGCCGCGCAATTCGAGGAGGGACAATTGCGTCCGTAGGTTGGGCACTCCGACCCGACCCTTTGTGTTCTCACCATTCTGGTTGGGCACGAGCTGTTTGAGCGGCACCATTCGATCCGGCGCGAGGGCGAAGTCTTCGATGAAGTTAATCTCTCCGCCGTGGGCCGTTTTTGCTCCGACCGTCCCCAAACCAACCACCAACGCCACGCTGACCGCTCGAAGCCAATGAGACCATCGCATGGGAACCTCCGCAGTTTGAGCCGACAATCACCCTGGAGAAAGGACATGCCAAGAGGCAGCCGCCTTAGACTTAATTCCCGCAGATTCCACAGATGCCGAGCCCGTTGTCTCTGGAAGATCGTTGCGAGTTCGCTTCCAAGAATTCAAAAACGGTAATATGGCGATCGGCCGAACTGGTCACGCAAGTTCTGGAAGTACCAACGAAAAAAGCCCGGCTGTCGGGCAGCCGAGCTTGCGTAGGTTTTGCGAGATGGACCGCTTCGACTACTTCACCAATCCTGACGCGCGCATCTTGCTGGCGTTGCCGGCTTGTCCGAAGGCGACCATTCGGGCGATGCAGACTTTCTTCATTGCCTCGCGGGCTGGCTTCAGAAAATCGCGCGGGTCGAACTTGTCGGGAGTGGTCATCATGACTTGACGCACAGCGGCAGCCATCGCGATCCGATTGTCGGTATCGACGTTGATCTTGCGGACGCCGTGCTTGATGCCGCGTTGAATTTCTTCGACCGGCACACCCCAGGACTGCTTCATGTCGCCGCCGTATTTGCGGAGCAGGTCGGTCAGCTCCTGCGGCACCGACGAACTGCCGTGCATCACGATGTGCGTGTTCGGCAGGCGGCGATGAATCTCTTCGATCAAGTCCATCTTGAGCACAGCACCGTCCGGCTTTTTGTTGAACTTGAAGGCTCCGTGGCTGGTTCCAATCGCGACGGCCAGTGCATCAACGCCAGTCTCGGCCACGAATCGTTCGGCTTCTTCCGGGTCGGTCAGGTGAGCCATCTCCGGTTCGGGCTCTTGTTCCAGATCCGCATCGTGAACGGCTGCGGCGACTGGTTTCGGCCGCTCCTTTGTCTCTTGGCCAACGGTGCCGAGACAACCGACTTCGCCTTCGACCGAGACGTTGAGCGCGTGGGCAACGAGGCAAACTTCCTTCGTGACCTTCGCATTGTAGTCGTAGGACGCGGGAGTCTTCGCGTCGGGCATCAGCGAACCATCCATCATCACCGACGTGAAACCGTTGCGGATCGCGCTGTAACAGGTCGCCGGTTCGTTGCCGTGATCCTGGTGCATGACGATCGGAATGTCAGGATACAACTCGGCAGCCGCGAGCATCAGGTGTCGCAGGTAGTTGTCCTGCGAGTACGACCGCGCTCCGCGCGACGCTTGCACGATCACGGGCGAATCGGTTTCGCGAGCCGCTTCCATGATCGCTTGAATCTGCTCCATGTTGTTGACGTTCAACGCAGCCACGCCGTAGTTGTTTTCGGCAGCATGATCCAGCACCACTCGCATCGGAACCAAAGGCATTTCAAACTCCAAAATCAGCGGGCAAAGCAAACCGTCCACAGCTCAGGAGCACTCGGCGAATCTGTGGCAGCGAGATTTCACAAGAAAGCGTCGCTGGGAACTCGGCCGACATGACCGTTGCGTCGCAAGACGCGGTTCCCCGTTATTGACTCGGGGGCGGATTGTCGGAATGAGCCGCCTTGCTGGCAACCGAGTCATTTCGCCGGAGAACACAGCTCGACTACGAATCCATCCGGATCATTCAGAAAGACTTGCACGAATCCATCCGGCCGCGATTTCGGCGGCGAAACAATTTTCATCCCCCGTTCTTGAGCACGAGCGTAGGCGGCCTCAACATCATCCACCAAAAACGCGAAATGGTTCGAGCGCGTCGTGCGAAATTCCTCGGCGAGGGGATTGCCAGCTGGCGAGCCGCCGGGATGTTCGCCAATCAGATGAATCAGCGTCGGACCTGCTTGAAACCACGAACCCGGAAACGAGAAGGCCGGTCGAGTCACCTCGCGCATTCCCAATCCGTCGACGTAAAACCTCCGCGACTGCTCAAGATCTTTCACGACGAGCGTGACATGATCGAGCGACTGCACTTGAATCGGATTGGCCATGACCGCTCCTCGATCTCAAAACTGGCTGAGGAACCGAACGTCATTTTCGTAGAAGCGGCGGATGTCAGTGATGTTATGCCGTCTCATGCAGAAGCGTTCGATGCCGAAACCGAACGCGAAGCCGCTGACTTGTTCGGGATCGAAGCCGACCGCGCTGAGCACGTTCGGATCAACCATTCCCGCGCCGCCGATTTCCATCCAGCCTTGGCCCCAGCTCATATCAACTTCGACGGACGGTTCGGTGAATGGGAAGAAACTCGGTCGGAAGCGGATCGTCACGCCCCGTCCGAGATAGGTTGTCGCGAACAATCGTAGCGTCGTCTTGAGCTGCGCCATCGTAACGTCTTCGCCGACCATCAAGCCTTCCATTTGATGGAACATGCAGCAGTGCGTCGCGTCGATCGTGTCCGGCCGATAAACGCGGCCGAGCGACACGATGCGAATTGGCGGCTTCGATTTTTCCATCACACGAATTTGCACTGTTGACGTTTGGCTGCGCAGCAGAACCGGCCCGCCAGCAGCCGTCTTCGCTGCGGCGAGATAAAAATTGTCAAGCGGATCGCGAGCCGGATGATCCAGCGGAATGTTGAGTGCCTCGAAATTGTGCCATTCGTCTTCGAGCTCCGGGCCTTCGGCGACGGTAAAACCCATGCGACCGATGATGTCGCGGAACTCGTCCATCGTTTGTGTGAGCGGATGCCGTCGGCCCAAACGGATCGGCTCACCGGGCAAGGAAATATCGATGGCCGTCAGCGACGCTTTCGGCTTCGTGAGTTCCTGCTGCCGAGCTTCCAATGCGGCCGTGACCCGCTGCCGGACTTCGTTGAATTTGGCTCCGAGGACAGGCCGCTGTTCCGAAGTCGCCTTGCCAAGTAAATCCTGCAACACCTTGATCCGACCGCTCTTCTTGCCAAGAAATTCGACGCGAGCCGCTTCGACGGCTGCCGCATCGTGTGCCGCTGCGAGTGCGGCCAAGGCGACGTTGGCAAAATCGTCGTACTGTTGCAGCAGGTCCATGGGACATCCAACAAGAAGGGCGAAACTAGCGTTGAGCAATTCGGCTCAGCGCTGGTTTCGCCCTTGAGTCTTCTCGATCAGCGATCGGCCGAGTTTCAGGCGGCCGCAGCGAGCGCTCCCTTCACCAGGGCGATGATCTCATCAAAAATCTGCGGTTCGCGGATCGCCAACTCGCTGAGCGTGCGGCGATTCAACGAAACGTTTGCCAACTTCAAACCGTGAATGAATCGGGAATAGGACACACCGCGCATCATGCAGGCCGCGTTCAGACGGGTGATCCACAACGCTCGGATGTCTCGTTTCTTGAGCTTGCGGCCTTTGTAGGCGTAGACGCGACCTCGGATGATCCCGTCGAGCACTGTTCGCCACAGGCGGCGACGTCCACCGACTCGGCCTTCAGCTTCCTTGAAGATCCGCTTCTTTTTTCGATGACGAATGGAACCTGACTTGATACGCATGGCGAACTTTCAAATGACAATCAGCGGATTTAAAATCAAGATTTCCAAATTTGGGATCAGTTACAGAATCGGCCTCAACGCCTCAATGATGCGGTCGGCCTGGTAGTTGTCCAGCACACCGTCCTGGCGGTTTTGCCGCTTGCTCTTTCCAGACTTCCCGCTGAGCAAGTGGCCGCGATTCGCGTTGCGGTGCTTGGCTTTGCCTTTCGCCGTCACCGTGAAACGTTTCTTGATTCCCTTATGGGTTTTCTGCTTCGGCATGTTGAACTCGATGGTCGCGGGAGCCAAAAAATAGACAGTTGTGCGGCCTCCGCGCAGGCGGGGTGGCCGAAAGAGCGGGGCACTATAGAGACCGCCCCCATTCGTTTCCACTGATCCCGGCTCGTATTTTCGTGCCCTCATCCGTCCGACGGGCGTCGAGTCAGCCAGACTATTTCGGAGTGAGCACGACCGACATGTTCTTGGCACCGTCCATTTTGGCGGTCTGCTCGACTTTCGCGATGTCTTCCAAGCCGGCGACGAAATGGTCCAGCACCTCCCGTCCTCGTTCGTGGTGAGCGTTTTCACGCCCCTTAAACTGGACGTTGACCTTCACTTTGTCTTTGTGCTCCAGAAACGTGCGAGCCTGCTTGACCTTGAATTCGACGTCGTGCTCGCCAGTTTTTGGCCGCAGTCGGATTTCTTTGAGCTGCGTTTGATGCGTCTTGGTGTTGGCGGCGTGTTTCTTTTTCTGCTCGTACTTGAACTTTCCGAAATCCATGATGCGGCACACGGGAGGCCGCTCGTTGGGGCTGACTTCGACTAGATCCAGGCCCGCCTCGCGAGCCAGCGTCAAGGCGTCCAACGTGGGAATGACGCCGTGCATGTGACCGACCTGATCCACGACTCGGATGGGCGTGATCCGAATCTGCTCGTTGATCCTCTGGGACTTGTTGTCGATTTCTACGTTCCTCAGCAAATGAGTCAATCAAGCGAATCGACGAACCACTCGTCGACACGAACTGAAGTTCCGGAAACTTGTAGTACCGGTCGTCGGGTCCGTCAAGAAGCACCGGAATCATCGTAGTTTCTCGCGGTCCAAGCGATATTTTCCGTTGTCATGAGACCCTCGCCGAACATGTGTTCGCCAGCCGGATCGCTTTGTGGCCGTCAATGGTCCCGACAATCCCGTCGAACTTTGGTTGACCGTCGACCAACACACGCACGGATTGGTCCAAGTTGGATGGAATCAGCAAGACATCTCCAACGGCGAGCGATCGCAGATCATTTCGCGAAACGGGGACCTGACTCAGTTGAGCCACAACCGTGGATCGCCGGGACGCAACATTCGGACATTCCACGGACATCCGGTTGAGCGGCGTTTTGAACGAATCCGCGACGACCAGTTGGTCCGCGAGGGCTTCGGCAACTTCGGTCGGCAGCAAGAGGTCGAGCGACCCGCCCCCTTGCACGAAGCGCAATTCAAACGACAGCCGCTGCAATGAACTGTCGGGCAACCACGCTTCGACGAGCGAGTTCACGTTGTCCGGCGATTCAGTCAACTCCAACGGCGAATTCGTTTCGGCGGATTCAGTCATCGACCGCAGTACGGCATCGCTTAGCCGTGACGCGAGCCGTTGATCAACCTCGGTCAGCGGGCGATGCAGGTCGGGTTCGTCGCAGTTGGGAGCCGAACGGCCTCCCAGCAATCGATCGACAAAAGTTGCCACCAACGGGACTGACAGCACAACCGCTAGCGGTTCGATCGACCGGGCAGATTGCCAAAGGCTCACAACTTCCCGAGTTTCCTGCGACGTCGCCAGGGTCTCGGCCATGAGGGTGCGGCTGCCACTGAACGTCACTCGAACCGCCGCCCGAATGAGCGGCCGCAGTCTCCCCGTCAACTGGCGTGCGAATTCATCGGCGAACAAAGTCCATCGCGATGTTGACGTCTCGGCCACGACAGTTGCCGATTCGATGACCGCAGCAGTGCAAGGACCGAGCAGCGCAGCCAGTTCCGAGGGAGTCAGTACGGAATTGAATTGTCGGGGTTCGGATTTCATCCGCGCACTTGTCCTTGTCCATGGACGACCCATTTGTAACTGGTCAATTCGCGCAGCCCGCATGGGCCGCGCGCGTGATACTTGTCGGTGCTGATGCCAATTTCTGCTCCCAAGCCGTACTCGCCGCCGTCGTTGAATCGCGTGCTGCAGTTCATATGTGTCGCGGCGGAATCGACTTCGCGACAGAATTTCTCCGCGGCAGCCAAGTCGCTGGTCA
Organism: Candidatus Kuenenia stuttgartensis; assembly: GCA_945906725.1. GTDB lineage: Bacteria > Planctomycetota > Planctomycetia > Planctomycetales > Planctomycetaceae > SXKJ01. The sequence continues at coordinate 42,819 of CAMDRI010000019.1, forward strand.
CGATCGCGTCGGTGTGATGCGAGCCGAAGTCGTTGATGTGCCGGATCGCGTCGTCGAGCGAATCGACCGTCTTCACGGACAGCTTCAGATCGAGATACTCGGTGCGAAAATCCTGTTCACTGGCCAGCACCCCTTGTTTCACGAACCGCAACGATCGGGAACAACAACGCAGTTCGACTCCGCGCTGACCGAGAGCCTCGGCCGCTTGCGGCAAGAACGACTTGGCGACGTCCGCATGGACGAGCAACGTTTCGGCGGCGTTGCAAACGCCGGGACGCTGGCATTTGCTGTTCACGAGGATGTTCTCGGCCATCGCGAGGTCGGCGCTCCGATCGACGAAGACGTGGCAGACGCCGTCGAAGTGCTTCATCACCGGCATCGTGGCCTCGGCCGCGACTCGTTCGATCAGCGACTTTCCGCCACGAGGAATCGTGAGATCAATCAACTCGCGCAGCTTGAGAAAGTGGCCGACCGCTTCGCGATTGGTCGTCGAGACAAGTTGCACGGAATCGGTCGGCATGCCGGTGTCGCGCAAGGCGTCGGACAGTACGCGATGCAACGCGGCATTGCTGTGAAACGCTTCTTTGCCGCCGCGCAGGATAACCGCATTGCCGCTCTTCACGCACAGCGCCGCGGCATCGACAGTGACATTGGGGCGAGATTCGTAAATGAAAAAGACGACTCCCAACGGCACGCGAACGCGAGTGACCAACAGCCCGTTCGGTCGATTCGTACTCTCAATCAACTCGCCAACAGGATCAGGCAGGGCGACAACATTCAGCAGCGCGTCGGCCATTGCTCCGATCCGAGAATCATCCAGTCGCAGCCGATCAATCGCGGCGGGTGACAGTCCGAACTCCGAAGCCTTGTCGATGTCCTGCTGATTGGCCGCGATCAACTCGGGGGATCGAACACGCAGCCACTCGGCCGAGCGTCTCAGCCAATCGTTCTTCTGCGTGCTGGTGACGCTGACGAGTGCTCGCGACGCGTTGCGAGCTTTCTGTGCGGTCGTCAAAGCGTAGTGAGGGAGGTCAGACATGATTGGCGAAAAGTAACCCGAAGCGTCAGTGAGGGCGAGCGTTTCCTATGATTGGCGAAAGTGAGGACCAGTGAAGCGATCGCCCTCGCTGACGCTTCGGGTTGTTTGTGGTGTCAACGCCGTTGAGTGGCCTGTGGATCGTTGCCGTTGGCGGTCGGCGGTGGCAGCGTGTGGCTGTTGTCCACGAGAAATCGAGACACCGTTTTGGCGTACAACTCGTGCCCGGTGGCGGAAAGCCGAGGTGCGTTGCTCAGGAACAACTGGTCGGAGTTGACGGCTTCACGGAACACCGATGACGAATCGCAGATGACCAGACTGCGCTGCTTGACGAACTCGGCCAGCAGCCGGAATGGCAATTCACTTTGGTAGACAGTGTCTTCGGGAATGCCGCACGCCGCTCGGACACCGCGTCCTGAACTGGCTCGTGGCGAGACTTGCCAAGGTGTCGGACAGGTCGTGATCAGTAATCGGCTTCCCGACAGCGACGCAGACTTGTGGACATCGGCCAGCGCGGAGAATGCATGTTGGATGTGCTGGGACCAGTCCGGTGAATCGTCCATCACCCAGGCGTACTTGCCGAATGGGTGGTCGATGTCGTCCGTGAATTCTTCGGGGCGTTTCGTGCGCCAAAGATTCGCGAGTTGGCGTTGTGCAAACCGCGCCACCAAAAAATGATCGCCGACTTGCTGCCCAACTCCACGGACCGGCTTTTCGAGGAACGGATGCGGGCAGGCCAACGGTTCATCGCCGCGGCCGAGTATCGTCAGTCGTCGCAGCAAGTAGTCGTCGGCAACGTCCGACATGTCGAAGTGGCAAATCACCAAGTCTGGCCGAAGCACAGCCAGCTCGTGCCTCAATCGCAAAGCCGCAATCAACGGACAATCACCGGGCACAGCCGCATTGATGACCTCGACTGGCCGCTGCCACGCGGTCGTCAGCGACTCTTGCAATCGAAATGCGAAGGTCTCTTCGTCGGCGACTTCCAAGCCAAGCACTGTTTCGTCACCCAGTACCACGACACGAATCGATTCGGTCTGTTTCGGAAGCGCTGGTTCCGATCCGCGCAAGCTGAAACTGTTGGTCTGTGTCTCAACAACTTCGCCGGTATCGGGATTCTTGATCGAGATTCGGCGCGATGGTTTGAGCTGATGATGAGTCAACCACGACGGCGCGACGAGTTCGTCTTTCAAATCTCCGGAAAGAATCGGGCGGCCGATGCGGAACTCTTGCCAGCGCAGCCAGAATTCAACGACGCAGGGCAACACCGCGAGCGTCAGCACCGCGAGCAACAACGGCTTCAAGAATCGACCCAGCCGCCGAATCATCCCTGATTCCTGGCAACATTTTTCGCTGTGGAGCAACGCCGGGATACTAGGTCGGCTCGCGAACATGCCTCAAGACGAGTCTCCGAGGGCACTGCCGTCCATTTTGTGCCCTTCATTTTCCGCCAGCCCGGTTGGAAATCAGGCGAAAAATGATGTCTCGGACCACCGATGGACTTTCGACGAACTTGCAAAAACGGTCATTTGGCTCGTGCAAGTTTTGCAAAACCGGCTCCGAGTGAGTCAGCTGATTTGTTCTTTGACTCGGTGATTCGTGGTGCCGAGAAATCTGGCTTTCGCTGGACCGGGCTTTGCTCCGGTTCGTAAGGCTCCACTTGAGGGGGATACTCAAGGATGAGGAACCACTCGGAATGTTCAGCAAGGATGCTGTGTTGTGTCGGGGGATGTGGCTGCTGGTTTTGTTCTGCGGACTCGGCGCGAAGCATGCGACGCCAAACTTTGAGGTCGAAGCTCCGACCGCCGCGATCGCTGAAAAGGTCGCGCTGACCGCCGAACGTTGCCGCGAAGAGTTGGCGCTCGAATGGCTCGGGCACACGCTGCCCAACTGGTTCAAGCCCTGCCAAGTCCGAGTGCGAGTCGGCCAAATCGGAGCCGGTGGGGCAACGACGTTCTCGTTCGGCGGTGGAGAGGTCTTCGGCTGGGACATGACAGTCCAAGGCTCTCTGGAACGAATTCTGGATTCCGTCATCCCGCACGAAGTCAGCCACACGATCTTCGCCTGTCATTTCCGTCGCCCGCTGCCGCGTTGGGCGGACGAGGGGGCCGCAACGATCGCCGAAGAAGATTCCGAACGACGTCGGCAACAGAAGCTCGCCGAGGAAGTCATGCCGTCCAAGCGTCGTATCCCGCTCCGAGAACTGCTGAGCATCACCGAGTACCCCAAGAACATGCAGCATGTCCTGACGCTGTACGCCGAGGGTTACTTGCTCGCGGAATTCCTGGTCCAAAAGGGAGGGAAGAGCCGCTTTCTGGCCTTCATGCAAGACGCTCACGAGTCCGGCTGGGACACCTCGCTTCGCAAGCATTACGAAGAAGAGAGTGTCGAGTCGCTCGAATCCAAATGGAGCCAATGGGTCATCGCCGGCAGCCCGTCACTGCGACGTCCCAATGGTGAGTTGCTGGCCGATGCGAAATCTCCGTCGATCGTCCGCTCGCAAAATCCGGAGCCGAAATCATCACCGCGCCGGAAGGCCGACGCAGTTGAGCTCGCTTCCGCCACCAGCTCCGGCCATTCTGTCGTTCCACGTAGCGAGTCAGTCACGGCCCCCGCTGTGGGGCAGGTTTCCAACCTTCCCGGCCCTCTGAAGTCCACTGAAAAAACCTTGTCCGGGCAGATTGCAAATCTTCCCCACGGGTTGCGCCTCCCGCGCGGCTCGCATCTCAGTCATCCCGAACTGCATCGCGCCCACGAGTCCTCCCTGACTGACCAAGACGACCGTTCCGAGATGTCGCCCAGCCCGTTTGCACCGGTCGAAACCGCCAATTCTCCTCGCCCCAAGAGCACCGGGACGAAAGTGAATCCAGCCATCGTCCAACCTGCGAAACTTCGTCTCAAATAGCGAGCAAATCGGCCTGCATCGAAACCCGGAGGCGAGGCAAATAGAATCCGCCGGCTATGAGTCAGCCGCCCAACAACTCGACCAACGCCGCTCCGATGTCGGGAGAGAGTTATTGTCAGTTCGACACATTAGTGGTGGTCGGAGTCGGCTTGCTTGGAGGTTCCGTCGCACTGGCAGCTCGGCAGCGCGGGATCGTCCGCCGCGTGATTGGCGTCGGACGAACCGCTCCTCGACTGGAGCAAGCTCGCGCGGCGCGAGTGCTTGATGAGGTCAGTACGGATTTGGTCGCCGCCGCTGCACAGGCCGACCTGCTGATCTTCGCAACGCCGGTGAATTTGATCGTGGCCGGAGTCCGCGAAGTCGCCTCAGCTTGTCGATCTGGGACGTTGATCACCGACGTCGGCAGCACGAAGGCACACCTTTGTCAGGCGCTCTCGACCGCCCTTCCGAATGCCGCGACGTTCCTTGGCTCGCACCCGTTGGCCGGGTCCGAGAAGCAAGGCTGGGAGCACTCCCGAGCCGATTTGTTCGATGGCCGAGTCTGTGTTGTTACCCCGACGGACTCCTCTCCCCGTCGCGAGGTCGCGCGACTGACCGCCTTCTGGCAAGCGATCGGCCTGTCGGTCGTCGAGATGTCGCCGGACGCTCACGACCGTGCGTTGGCTCAGACGAGTCATGTGCCGCACGTCGTTGCCTCCGCGTTGGCTCGGACGCTGGTGAACGAAAACCGCTCGCTCGCGGCGACTGGCTTCGCGGACACGACGCGTATCGCGGCGGGCGATCCGAACGTCTGGGTGCCAATCCTGCTCGACAACCGCGATGCTGTTCTGGCCAGCCTGGATGAGTTCACAATTCAAGTCACAGCACTTCGCGAAGCCTTGTTTCGCGGCGATGCCGACGAAATCCGACAATTATGGGAACAGGGCAAAGCGATCCGCGAGAAGCTCAAAGTGCGGCGCGTCGCCGAGTGATTGAGTAGTTCGTCGCTTCGACGTTCGGCAGATCCCGTCGCCGAAGTCGTCAGACTTCGATCCGAACTCACGCGAGTTCCGTCAGCGGCTTCTTGCCATCAACGACGTACTGCGGGCGGCCGGCGAGATCGTTGAGCTTCGTTTCGAGGTCGATGCCGAGATGCTGATACAGCGTGGCAATGACTTCCGCGAAGTGGATTGGGCGTTCGGCGATTTCGGCTCCGAGTCGATCGGTGGCTCCGATGACTTGCCCCGCTCGGATGCCGCCTCCGGCGAGGACTCCGCCGCCGACTTGTGGCCAGTGGTCGCGGCCGGCGTCTGGGTTGATGCGTGGCGTGCGGCCGAACTCGCCCCACGCGCAGACCATCACGTCGTCGGCCAGGCCGCGAGCGTGGAGGTCCGCGATCAACGCCGACAAGCCCTGATCGAACGGCGGCAGGTGCGTGTTTTTCATGCCGTTGAAGTTGTCGCTGTGGAAGTCCCAGCGGCCGAAGTTCAGCGTCACCACGCGAGCACCCGCCTCGACCAATCGCCGAGCCATCAAGAAATGTTCGAGGTTTCGCGGTGCTCCGTCGCCGAAGTTCTTCGTGTCCCCTTTGCC
>CAMDRI010000020.1 GCA_945906725.1 Candidatus Kuenenia stuttgartensis
ATCCGCATGGTCGCCCGACCGACAGGCCGCACAGCCACACTCGTGAACCGCCAATTCCGTTGCCATCGTTCGGCCTCCTTCCTTGGAGTCGCCGGTAGTCTACTTCAGACTGTCTATTTCACGAATCAGTTCTTGGACGGGTTCTAAGCGGGGCAAACATCGATTTGGCGCTGTTAACCAAAAGCGGCTTCCACGCATCGATCTGCAGGGCGACGTTGCGAGGATGCGCCTTGCCATTACTCCAGGGAAAGCGACGTTCGCCCTCACGTTCGCGGATGCAAATCCCGAAGACCAGGACACATGCCACGACAAGGGCTGCGGCAAGATAGCCGGCCACGGTTCCGTAAATTGCGATTAACTGCCCACCGGCAAAAGTGGCCGCCGAGATACCGAGTGTTTGTCCTCCGAACATGATGCCTGCTGCTTTGGCGCGCTCGTCTTCAGGCATGATATCGACGGCAAGGCTGTCAATGGCGACATCCTGAAACACGATCCCCGAATTGACCAGAAACCCGAGGACCGACAGCAGCCAGATTTGATTTGATTCAGGCGAAAGTATGGCTGCGAGCAGTAGCATGGCGACGATAGTAGACTGCGCGCCGACGATCCAGATTCGCCGCCGCCCCATTGGTAAATACGTATAGCGATCCATGAAAAAGCCGAGGAAAACTTTCAGCATCCAAGGCAGGCTCGAGGCGCTGACCACACCGGCGACAGCTATGGTTGAAGCGCCATTGAATGCGAGCCAAGCCGGAATAGCGACGGTAAACAGCCCGTATGGGACGCCCTGCGTGAAATAGAACAGGAATACGGTCAGCAGACGCAGCTTGGTGCTTTGTTCAAGGATCACAATTATCTGCCCTCCGGCTATAACCTTCGTTTTACATCTGCTTTGACTGCCAAACTATAGTGTTCCGAAGTAGGCATAATCTTTTGAAACGTTCACAACATCATGGCGGGTCATCGGTTCAGGGTCAATCATTTCCTAGACTCTCGTACCTGCAGATTGTCACGATATTCTGAGCAAACGTGCGCGAGTACGAAGAACTAAAAAGGGGCGGGATTGAATGGCACTGCCGATTCTGGTAATTGAAGTTACGGCGAGCAACCGGCGAGGAGTTCGGCGCGGGCGGTGGCTCGGGGTTTGGTGAGCCAGTCGTGAGGTGTGGCTCGGCGTTTGATAGCGCGAGGTTCGATGCGATTGGGGTGGTGTCCGACTCGGTGCGAGGCGAGATGGATCAAACGCAGTTCGATCAAGCGACTCTCCTCACCGCGTTGAACAGCGAGAACTTCGCATAACCGCGATCCAGTACATACAGCCTGTCGGCCTGAATTGTCCGCTCGAAGGCCGAGCGTTCGTCGTTGTCGCCGCCGCCGTCGCGAGTCACGTCGATCCGTGACGGGACGTAGCGGTCCACCTCAAACCGCGAATGCAACCGCCACTTCACCAGTCCGCTGCCCGTCTGAGCCTTGAGGACCGACGCCGCCATCACGCGCGGCAGGGCTTTGATCAATGTGGCATCTACCAGCGTTAAAGTCTTGGTCAGCGTGACGTCTTTGAGTCGCGCATCCTTGGCAATCGGCTGCAACTGGCCGCCGAGTTCCTGAATGATCTCAATCAGCCGTTCGGGATCAAACACCGTCGCCGCCTCGGACAACGACCCAATGCCGCTCGCGGCGATGACCTTGATTTGCGTGCGGTTGTCAATTGTGATGACACGCAGCAATGCGAAAGTCGCGAGTTGTTCGACGAAGGCTTCCACGAACCGATCGAGGTCGCCAGCCAGTAACTGCTTAAACTCGCGAGATATAAGGAGCGCAATTCATGGACAATGACCCCAATCGCCTGCCCATCGCTACGGCTGGCTGTTTAGATCGTCGGCAGTTTTTTGTGAGCGCTGGTGCCGCCGCATGGGCGACGTCGCTGGCCGGAGGGCGAGGGGCATCGGCACGAGCGTACGCGTCAGACCCAGGTATCATCCGCGTCACCCGCGGCCCCGCGGATCTTGTCAAACCACCGCGGACTCCCGAGGAACAGGTATGCCGGTACGGCGTCGGCGCGCCGTTCCAGTTGTCGCCGACCATGGCCGCCATGACCTGCTCGTTGCGCATTGAGAAGACCCCCGTCGGCGATTTCGAGAATGGGGTGGATGTGATTCTGTTCGACGACCTCAGTCGCATCTCGGCGGAGCACGCCATTCCCGTTTCTCGCAACGAGAAGTACGTTCACACGAGTACCGGCAAGCCGAGAATCATTGTCAAATATCCGCTCACGGGCGGATTCGTGCCCCTGGGCGCAAGACGCGCTGATGGTTCTCCGCATCCGCACGCAGGCACCGGCTTTGGACTGTGCGAGGTACTGGATTTCCCGATGCACGGAGAATGGAAAACGGGCTACTACCGCAAGGAGGACAAGAAAAAGGACATGATCCGGGGCACCGAGGTGCGCCAGTTTGCCTACGACGGCAAAGTCTTGCGCGTCACCGAGACGATTCATACGACGTTGGAGAATCCACCGCAGGCCCAGAAAAGTGAGTGGAAGCTCATCTGGCCCGGCCTGACCTGGGCCATTCCAGACGGCGACGATCTGCTGTACCCGACCTATGCCGCGCGAGGCGACGCGACGACGTGGCTGCCCGAACCGGTGGCGAGCGGCGTGGCGAAGTGGCGACGACAAGACGGGCGATGGCGTCCGATCGCCTTCGTCTCCGTCGCTCATCAGGAAGGCGAGGGAATGTGGGCCGAGCCGAGTCTGATCCGCGACACGGATGGATCGCTGCTCTTCACGGCCCGTGGTGCCTATGGCGACTTCGACAACTTGGTCCGCGTCTGGCGGTCCGCCGACAACGGCCGCACCTGGGAGATGCTCATCGATCTCCCAAAGGCCCGTGGCCAGGCTCCCGTGACACTCAACCAGGCCGCAGACGGCACGCCGTACATCGTGGCCAATCTGCGCGGACACGAACGGGATTGGCTGGGACTGTGGCCGCTTCGGCCAGATCGCACGGCATTCGGTGCGATGATCAACGTGCGCAACGCAGTCGAGGACTTCGGTTCGCCTCCCAGCGGACTGGTGTGGTTCATGGACCATCCTAGCGCCGCCACGTTGCGGTTGGCCGACGGAGATTGGCACCACGCGCTGACCTACCGACTGATGGATCGCGGCGAGCACAGCGGCGGTGATTCGACACCCCACACGGGCCAATACGTCGAAGAGGTGATCTCCGCCGGTCCAGCTAGACCGCCGTGGCTGTTTGGCAAGTGATCACGGAACGACAATGATTCCAGTTAGTAGCACAATAAATGGCTCAGGTGACTGCAGCCTGGGTTACGATGAGACACGATCCAACATCGCATCACCTGGAAAACCAACACAGTTTCCGTTCACCGAGATCCCGTGAGGCAACGACATGACCAAACATCGCATGACCCGCCGCCGGTTTCTGCGGCTGATTGCGGCTTTATTCATGGTGTTGGTGGCTGCACTCGTCAGCCGCGGACTTGCGACCGAACCGACGGATGTCGGAAACGTCGGAAAGTTCGACTTTGACCAGCCGCCGAACGCAGTGTCGCCTGTGTGGAATCTGGATAACCTCGAGTATCCGGCCGACGCGATCACGATCGAGTCGATCGAAGAACGAAACAACGGATTGCGGATCGGGAGGGCGGACGGAACTCAGGCGGGGCGATACACGATTACGCTGCGTGCCAGCACCCATGACTGGAATCCATCGGAGGTCGGCTCGACGAACTCGGTATCTGTGCGGCTGGCGGCGAAATATTCCGGATCGGCGTTCGTGTCCGTGTCGATCTCCGGCGCGGGGACGTTGCTCGATCTCGGCGGCGGCAAATGCGTGCTGTGGCAGCACATGGGCGAGCGGGATGAACGTGTTGACGAGACGGCGCTCGTGCTGGAGAAGCTGCCCGGATGGCGAGCCGACAAACTGCACACCTACCGCCTCGAATGGACGCCGACCGGCAAGACGCACGAGATGCCTTTCCGATTGCTGATCGACGGCCGGCTCATCAAGGAGTTTCGCGGGCACGATCGTCCGGCGTCGTTGGATCCAACATTCGAGATCAGTTTTGAAAACGGCGTCGGCACGGCGTTGCTCGACGCTGTCGAATGGCACATCAATGGCGGACGACCGAAGCCTGCCTTGCGATTGGCCGTCGAACGCGGCGTGCGGCAACTCTTCCTCGACGACTATGGCATCCAGAGCATTTCGGGGCTGAAGCGAGTCGTAAACCAACCCCAGCGGCATTCGGACAACCCGGTGCTGCAAGGCGAACATCCTTGGGAAAAGAGTTCTACCTCGGTCTACGGCACCATGCTGTACGACGCTGCGACGAAGAAGTTTCGGCTATGGTATCTCTGCTCGCCGGAACCACCGAAGGCTGGACGCAAATGGCTCGAAGTCGGCGGCTATCGTCGAGTCACTCACCCGACCCTGCTGGCCTACGCCGAATCGGACGACGCGATTCACTGGTCGAAACCGGAACTCGGGCAGGTCAGCTTCGAAGGCTCGGCGAAGAACAACCTGATCCGCATCGGCATCGACAATCCCGAGGGAGTCGGCGTGCTGCACGATCCGGGCGAAGCGAATCCCGCGCGGCGATACAAGGCGTTCTTCTGGGACCGGCGACTCGCGCCGCCCAACGATGCGACGGGAGTCGATGGCGATTTGGCGAAAGTCCCCGTTGATCCGCCCGAGTTGACCGACGCGCAACGTGCCGGCGGGATGTGGGTCGCCTTCTCGCCCGATGGCCTGCGCTGGACGACGCACGGCCCGGTCCTGCCGCAGGGGAGCGACACGACTCACACGATTTTGTTCGACCCGCGCAGCAAGAAGTATCTGGGATTCGGCCGCATGGGCTTCGGCCGTACGGTCGCGTTGACCGAGAGCGATGACGCGCTGCACTGGTCCGAGCCACGGCTGGTGTTGGCGTGCGACACCAACGATGGCCCCGGCGGCCAAATCTACGGCATGCCGACCGACCTCTACGAGGGGCTCTTTCTCGGCATGTTCTGGATGTATCGCGAAGGGACCGACGCCAAGATCGACACGCAACTCGCGTTCAGCCGCGACGGCCGCCGTTGGCGCCGAGTCGCGGACCGGCAGACGTTTCTCGCCAACGCCGAAGAAGGCTCCTGGGACGACGGGATGTCGCGTGTGGGGCGCGGCATCAACGTCGTCGGCGATACGATTTACCTGCACTACTCCATGGTCAACGGTCCGCATCGCAGCCCCAAGTTCCCGTTGGTTACGCGCAAGTTCCCGGGTGCGATTGGCCTCGTGACCTTGCGCCGCGACGGCTTCGTCTCGCTCGACGCCGGCCCCGCAGTCGGTACGCTCGTCACAAAATCGTTCGTTCCACCCTCTGGCACACTGCACCTCAACGTCGATGCGACGTCGGGCGACGTCGGCGTTGAAGTGATCAGTTCAAAAGGCCAGGTGGTCGCCAAGTCGCAGCACGTCACGGGCGATCACCGCCGAATCAAACTCACCGGCATTGCGGACCTCGAAAAGCAGGCTGATCAGGCTCCGCTTCAACTCCGGATCACGTTGCTTCACGCTAAACTGTTTTCGTATTGGTTCGAGTGACCAACCGACAGCCGCCTTGCCCGCGGCACCCCACGACTTTCACGTGGAGGAGCCGGGCAGTTCCAGAATCTTGTCGGCGTACTCGCCGGGAATCGCGATCGACTCCAACGGCTCGCCACACCGACAGACACAGCAGACGGTTTTCAGTCTTCCATGAGCCAAACGTGTCTCGCCACGCCAAAACTCGATCTCGTAGTTCAGTGACTTGATTCCCTTTCGCACGACGTTCAGCCGGACTTCGAGTGCGTCTTCAAAATAGGCCGGAGCCTCAAACGAACAGGAAGCCGAAACACGCGGCCAGCCGATCACGGAGCCGTCCGGCTGCGACTGCATGATGCTCAGCCCCAGCGAACGGTAGAAGGCATGCTCGGCCTCTTCCATATACCGGTAGTAGTTCGCGAAATGAATGATCCCCGCCATGTCGGTGTCGGCGAATTCCACGCGGCGAGTGGTGATGAACTGAGCGGTCATGCGGTTGATCGTTTCGATGTGTTCTGGTTTCGCGGACGCCGATGTCACTTGAGCGGTGCGGAAATCTCCAACAGATCGACCGCCGGCCGACCGTCGCAAAAAATGGTTGCCAACCGGCCGAAGGTTTGAGCATGCAGCGGCATTTGCAACGCTTCGCTCAACCCCGGCCCGGCGGTGATTCTCAAAATGGCTCCAAGATCAATTTGTAAAAAGACATTGTGCTGGATCAGGATTCGCCCCAGCGGAGTCTTCTCACTCAAGATTTCCTCGCGGACTCGCTCCGAGACCGACTTCAGATCGAATCGCACGATACCGAACTGCACGACTTGCTCAATCCCCTGTTTCAGCAACACGATCTTGCGGCAGTAGACGTTTCCATCCAGTCGCTTGGCCAAGACACGGACTTCCACCGAAGATTTGTGAAACGACTCCATCGCCACCGTCATGTGATGATCGTGAGCGAGCAGCGACTTGTACGGTTCTGGAGTCATTGCCGACGGCAGATGCTCTGCGCGCTCGATCAGCGGCGAGACACTGGGAAACAGTTCGACCAATGATTTGAGTTCGTCGTGTGGGTTCATGGCGTCCTTGGGCCGCACGCGTTCAGCTAGCCGTGCCGCTAGGTGTATCGCACCTGTCGATGTTGTGGCTCGAAGTACTCCGGCAGAAGACTATCGACTTGCAGCAAGCCCTTGCGAGTTAGCCGCACTTCGTCGCCATCGACTTCCAGATACCCGGCAGCCTGTTGGTTGCGGAGCGGCTCGGCGAATTCGATCAGTACGTCCACTCCAAACTTTTGATCGAAGATCGCAGCGTCGAGATGTCCTTCTTTCAGTTGCAACACAAACTCACGGATCAACGACTGATGGGCCGTCGGGCGCAGTGCGCGATTGATCGGCAAGCGCCCTTCTTCAAGGACGACCTTTTGATAGTCTTCGATGCGATCGAAGTTCTGATAATGCACGCCTTGCAAATGACCAAAGGCTGACACTCCCGCCGTCAGCAGATCAGTGCCACGAAACAGATTGTCGCGGTAAACGAAACGATCGGTGTCGAGACTCTTCACGAATTCGTTGCCGCTGGAAATCTGGTATCCCGCCGAGAGGAACTGGTCCATCGCCTCGCTGACCCAACGACGCTTCGTCGGCCAATCGGCAACCGGCGCGGTGACGCCGTGCTCTCGCATCTCCTTCGAAATCAGCGTGTTGAATGGCAATTCCATTTGGTAGACGGTGATGTTGTCTGGTTGAAGTTTGAGAGCCTGCTCGATGCAACGCTGCCAGTTCTCGTCGGTCTCGCCAATCATGCCGGCGATCAAGTCGATATTGATCTGTGGGAATCCCACCTGTTGCAGCCAGTCGTAGGCTCGAAAAATTTCCGGCGAGAGGTGCGCCCGCCCATTTTCTTCCAGAATCGCATCGTTGAAGTTCTCGACGCCCAGTGACACGCGCGTGACGCCGATTTCCTTCAGCGTTTTGACTTTCTCCAAGTTGAGCGTTCCGGGTTCACACTCAAAGGTGACTTCCTCGGCGTGGTCCCAAGAGATCGTCCGCCGCAGCGTGTCACGCAGAAACAGCAGTTGCTTGGAACTCAAATACGACGGCGTTCCGCCTCCGAAATATACAACCTGCAACTGTCGTCCGCTGACGGCCCGCTGCTGTCCGAGCAACTCGATCTCGCGACCGAGGGATTCGACATACTGCTCGATCGCCGAGGCGTTCTGATTCGTGTAGACGCGGAAGTAACAGAATTTGCAGCGCTTGCGGCAAAACGGAATGTGCAGATACAGCCCTAGCGACACATCGCGATTCGGCTCGCCAGCGAATGCCGAGAGGATTTCAGGCACGAACTCCGCCTGCCACTGCGAGAACGGCGGATAGTTCGACACAAAGTAGCTGCCGACTTCTGTGGAACCGACTGCCGGCGTGACTGTGGGAGTCGCCACGGCGAGCATGGTCATCGGTGTCGTCGTCGAGGTCTCGTTCATCAGAACATCCGTCGGCTTTTGGGCGGCTGAGCGCATCGTACTCCAGCCATCGAACCACGATTCGCGTTACCAACCATAACAGTTTCGTCGTGAGCTGAAAATTCCGGGAAAAGTTGTTGCAGGCGAAATTCATCTGACTATCCTGAGACTGACCTGCAAAATAAGCGGATGCCGGAATCCAAACGCTGGCGGAATCACATCACCTCACACGGCATCGTTTCCAACAACCATCTTGAGCGGTTGGCCCTCATCACGAGGATTCTGACCAGTTTCCTGGGTTCTGTTGTGAAAGGACGTCGCATGACTTTCTCCCGCCCTGCTCCACCTCGTGACGCGTACGCGCGTTATTCCATGCTGGAATACCTGCTGATTGGCGATCTGCATGATTTGCTCGAAGAACCTCTGGATGCCGAAACACGCCGTTGGTTGCTGGCCGTCCTGGATGAGTTGCTGAATTTGCTACCCAACGAATTCAAGTACGAAGACCAAGGTGGCTATTTCGCCGACGTCTGTGAGCAAAACCCCAATTGGTCAAACATAATTGACCACTTGCATCGCCAGCACGAAGGCTTGTACTCCAGTTTGCTCGAACTGCGGAATCGTATTTCCAAGGAACAGTGCTTCGATTTCATTGCCAACGAGGTGAAGCCCAAGCTGTCTCATTGGGTTGCCGCGGCACAACGGCATCGAGATCGCGAACAGCGACTGTTGGTGTCGGCCTTCGACACGACCTTCGGCGGCGAAGGTTGATCCGATTGTGATCGGCCTCAGCGGGAGTTCGACGGCACGCAATCGTGCCCGTTGTGCCAATAGACGTGATTTCGTCCGGCATGCTTCGCCGAGTACAACGCGTCATCAGCACGCTGAATCAACCCCTCTGGGATCTCAGGATTGATCACCTCAGCCACACCCAGGCTGACCGTCACCTGCGTGTCTCCTTTTCTCAGGGAGACCGCTTGAGCAGCGACTGCCTGTCGAACCCGTTCGGCAGCGACTGCGGCCTCCTGCAATTTCGACCCGGGACAGATGACCGCGAATTCGTCGCCGCCGTAACGGCAGACGATGTCCATCTGGCGCAGCGTCGAAGACAAAACCTGCGCGACTGTTCGCAGAGCGAGGTCGCCAGACAAATGACTGTGGTCATCGTTGAATACTTTGAAGTGGTCGATGTCGATCATGATCAGCGAGAAGTGGACGCCCTGCCGTTGCCGTTGTGAAAATTGATGCCCCATTTCCTCGTCAAAAGCTCGTCGATTTTTCAATCCGGTCAGCATGTCGGTGCGAGCATCGCTCCTAAATGTGTCCAACGCTTGGCGGCCCCGAATTCGCCAAGCGACTCCAAAGCCGATGACCAAGCAAATCAGTGACATCACAATCGTTGCCAACATGGCTCAGAGTGTCCCGACTATTGGTTGATCGTGGCAAGGTTCGCGTGACCGTTACAGCCGGACCCGCAATCTTGAGATTTTCTTGATTCGCAGCTCGCGATTGATGTGGGTTGACCTACCTTTTCGTCGAATTGCGCCGGGCCATGCAAAGTCCGGGGACGACTCGCAGCAACGATCGATTTTGGAACTTGCGGCTTGAGGCTCATGGTTGAGTTTCAATACCGGTCGCAAGCAAAACCCTTTTGGCCTAAGGACAGGACCATGTTGGTACTCAGCCGCAAAAAAGACGAGAAGATCATCATTGGTGACAACATCGCGATCATGATCGTGGACATCCAAGGGGACAAAGTCCGCCTGGGAATCGAAGCCCCTCGCGAGGTGAGCGTGCATCGCGAAGAGGTCTATCAAGCCATCCAAAACAAACAGACCGAACCAGCCGCCGTCAATTCTTGATGCCCGATTCGTTCACGGCCGAGACTTCCCAACAGCCGCGTGCAGAACGTGGCTGTTTTTGGTAAAGCTGGCAAGTCGACAACGCTACGGGATGACGTGATACTTGCCACCGTTGTTCTGCGACAAACCCTGCATCACTTGTTCGGCCATGAGAATTTCTCGCATCCGGCGATACGTCGCCTCACCCAGTTTGGTCATGGCCGCGCTCGCTTTTTTCTGACGCATCAGTTCCAGCCCGGCCTGCTGTTTCTCGGTGAGCCAGGTCTCGAACACCAATGTGTGAATCGTCGTGCGAGACTGTTGAATGCCCTTGACGATGTCGTTCGCCGGCCCACTGAAGCAGCCATCCGTCAAAAAATAAATGACGTCAGGCCGCATTCGCAGAGCCATCAGCAGCGCGGCCGTGGGATCCGTGTCACCCTGTGCCGGTACTTGCTCCACCCATTCCAGAAAGTACTGCTGGTTTTCCGGTGCCGCCGACACCATTCGCTCCGCCGGCATCGGGATCGCTTCGTAATTGAAGAAGACGATGAAAAACTCTTGATCCGGTCGCAGGTGCGCCAGCGAATTTGTGAGTTCCATCTTCATCTTTCGGAACCGTGTCTTGGCGTCGCTGTCGTGCGGATGATTCATGCTCAGCGAGCAATCCAGTACGAAAACAAACGATTTGCCCTCGGAGGCCATTCCAAAGAACGACTTGCCGTTACCACCCTCGCGGCCATTCCCTTTTCCGTGGCCAATGCCCTGGCCCTGGCCACGTCCCATGCCGGAGCCCACCCGATTAGTGGGTGCTCCCACTGTGCGACTGAGATCAGAATCGGCGGCAGAGTTCCAGTTCAAACTGGCGAACGCCGTTTGAATTGGAATGGAAACATCAGGTTCTGGACTGCGATATTCCGGCAGAAAACCGCCCATCGAGCCACCATCGGCAGGAGACGGTGCCGCTGCCGATCCGCCGGCCGAGAAGTCGACGAACTGAGCTGAAGTCTCTTCGGGAGCCACCCAGTCGGTTTCAAAAACACTCTCGCGGAACTGTCTGCCGCTCGGCAACAAAGAAACCGCAGCGCAAATCGCCAAACTTAAGTGGAGCAACAACGACACCGCCAACGCGCGGTTCGATGGACGACTGGTCCAAGCCGGAAGCCGAACTGACCGACTCGCCCGACGGCAACGAGCTCGGCAATGGCCGCCGATTCGCGCAAGTCGTTCCAGCGAACAGAATTCTTTGAGGACAGCAAGCAAGGCGAGAGTTTCCGGGTCTGGTTTCATCCTGGCTTACGGACTGCCTGCGGTGCGGGAGGTGTGGGACACAAGTTAATCCGCACGAGCGATCGTTGCCAAAGGAACAATCGACGCAAACGAATCACCCTAAAAGCAGGCTCGATGTGTCTGTCGGCATCCGGAACGGGCCGTCCGCAAACAACTCTTGGATTTCGCGGACTCACAACCGGCAGCACGAGAACCTGCCGGCTTTGTCGGATTCGCGGCGAGTCTGACGTCAGGCCGATCCAGAGATCGATTTCAAATCGGCACGAACCTCGGCATAGCTCTCATTGAACGCGAGCGCCGCCGGATCGGGCGTCACACCCCACCCAGCACACGCCGCGCGATACAACTCCGGCCACCAGTTGCGATGCTCCGTCAGCCCCTCATCGAGGTATCGCTGCCACTGACTCAGGATCGTGGACCAGCAACGATCACCGTAGCTCAATGCCGTGTTGAGATTGGAAAACTCGGTGACGTACCACGCGCGGCCGATCTGCGAGTGCAGAACCTCATCCGCCCAATCGAAGTCTTGAATGAGCTTCGCCAACGGGATGCCGGACTCTGTCGCAACCTCCCATTCAAACCGCTTGCCGTTGCGGGGCATCAAACCTTGCTCGATGAAGTACAGCACCGCGTGCCGATCGCGCGGCGAGAGTTGCGTGTTCAAATTCAGCGACCAGGTGAAGTTGATTGGAATGCTTGACCAGTCGATCCCCTGACTGACGAAGCCGACTTCGCCGAGCATCGCGTGCCGAGCCTCATCCCACAGTTGCCGCGACATGTCGCGGTAGTACTTCCACGGCTTACCGGGCGTCTGATGAATGATGCTGGCCATCATCTCAGGGACGTCGATCTCTCGAAGCCGTTTGTAAAACAGCATCAGCACTTTGTCGCGTGGCGAGAATCGCTCGTCGTACAAAAATGCCTCAGGGTTCACGCCGCCGTTGAACGAATCGTGAAACCGGGCGTCACGCTTGGGGACCGCATCGAACTCGAACGGTTTCGTGGAGTAAACCGGTTTTAGTTCCCCCGGATCTTTCGCCTCCCGACCGCGCAGACGTGATGCTGCCGCCAAACACTTGCTGAGCAATTCCAACCAGCCATCGGCGGCTCGTGGTGCCCCGGTCCTCTGCAATACCACGATCGATTCGTTTCCGAATTGAACCATCTCTCGTATTTCGAGCAATGCGAAGCGAGCGATCCGCACGCTGGGAGCATCCACCAATGGATTGGTGGTATCGACATAGTCCTCAAAAGAAGAAACCAATTCGGGAAGAACGATTTCGTAGATGCCGTCCAGCAGCGCGAGTGTCGTTGGAGCACAGAGCACTTCGTCGCACTGCAGTTTCAACGCTGGATGCGGCACCTCGTCCAGCCCAAGCGGCGGCTCACGCATCTCCGACACGCGCGTGCGAATCGCCGTGATGTGTTCAGCGCAGAGATAGGCGTGATGGCTGAACGCCGTCTTCAATTCGTACAACGGCTCGGACGTGATCCGAGCGGTAAATATTTCGTGCAACCGCGACAACAGATAGTGATTGTACTTCAACCAATCGACGCACTCGGCGACAGACATTCCTTGCCTCTGAGCCGCCGCGAAATTGCAAAGTCCCGCCAAAGGTGGAACAAGCGGTGTGGACTTGCTGGGACGCATGATGGCCTCAATCGGAATAGGAAACGTCGAGAACCGAGCACAAAGTCCCCTTTGGACTTTGGCTGTGAATGGTCTATCAGTAAAGTGTTTTCATTGTCGTCGAAATGCAATCCCTGGAGTTCAAGCCATGTTCAGCGTGCTTGGCCAATCTGGAAAACTATGCGATGGGGTAACTCGCCGTGAAGCGATGCGTGTCGGCGGGCTGTCGTTGTTCGCAGGCATGAGCCTACCGAGATTGCTGCATGCGGCGGAATCGAGTCCGTCGACGCGGCAAGGCAAAGCTAAATCGGTGATACTGTTCAATCTGCTCGGTGGGCCAAGCCACCAGGATATGTTCGACCTCAAGCCCGATGCTCCTGTCGAAGTTCGCGGCGAGTTCCAGCCGATCAGCACTTCGCTCCCCGGCCTGCACATCTGCGAGCATTTACCGAACACCGCCAAGCTGATGCACAAGGCGTGTCTGATTCGATCGGTGACGCACGGCTACAACGCTCACAACCCGCTCAACATCATGACCGGCTTCAGCGGCGGCCGTTTCGATCAATTGCGTTCGGAGCCGACCGACCCGCCCGACATCGGCGCAGTCTGTCAGTATCTCAAGATGGGCCAGCGCGACATGCCCGGTGCCGTCTGCTTGCCGTGCTATCCCGGTTGGGGCGAGAGTTCAATGTACCCCGGCATACGTCGGCCGGGACCGTACGGCGGGTTTCTCGGCAGCCAGTATGATCCGCTCTTCGCCGTCTGCGAACCAAAGTTCGATCGCGAGCCGAAGGTCGCGTACTACGACCAAGTCATCCCGATGGGTGATCCGAAGTTGCCGACGCTCGATGAACTGCCTGGGCTGTCAGTCAATCGGCTCGATCGCCGGCGATCGATGCTCGATCAACTCGACACGCAGTTCGAGACGACTCGGCGTTCGGGAGCGATCGACCGGCTGAATCATTTCCAGCAGCGCGCGTTCGACATGTTGATCTCCAGCAAGACGCGCGACGCCTTCGATCTCTCCCGTGAACCCGACTCGCTGCGCGATCGCTACGGCCGCAACATGAGTGGTTCGAGTTTGCTCGTCGCGCGGCGACTCGTCGAAGCGGGCGTGCCATTCATCAGCGTCCATGCCGAGATCTTTGGCCGGTACGGTCACTCGTACGACATGCACGAAAACAACTTTGGCATGTTGAAGGACGCGAACTTGCCGATTCTCGATCGCGGCTATCCCGCGCTGATCGAAGACCTCGAATCGCGCGGATTACTCGACAGTACGCTCGTCGTCGTGATGGGCGAGATGGGTCGCGCTCCGAAGGTGAACGGCAAGGCCGGCCGCGATCACTGGCCGCAATCCGGCTTCAGCCTGCTCACCGGCGGCGGCGTCAAACCCGGCTGCGTCTTCGGTGAGACCGACAAACAAGCCGCGTATCCGATCAGCCATCCGGTCTCACCCGGTGATCTCGTCGCAACGATCTATCAACTGCTCGGCATCGACCCGCACCTGACCGTCCCCGACCCGCTCGGCCGCCCGGTCCACGTCGCCCACGGAGGCGATCCGATCTGGGACGTACTCACTTAGGACGGACACTCTTGCCCGTCCGACTATCGCGAGAAACCACAGACGGGCAAGAGTGCCCATCCTACAACACCCCCACTCGCCGTCCTGCGCGGAAACAGTGCCGCACCTCGAAGCTTCGCCGGCCGATTTCGGTCACTCCTTCCGAATCCGTCAGCGGGATTTCACCATCAATGATGTCGAGCACGGTGATGTCGGCGCAGGCTCCCGGTTTTAGAGTCCCGATCTCATCCGCCATGCCGAGCCACGCGGCGCACGTCGTTGTCGAGCGGCGGATGATTTCGGGCACGCTCATCCCTAGATGCAAGAACTTGGTGAGAGTCGTGACGAGATCGAACACCGGCCCATGTACGTTGTAGGTGTGCAAATCACTGCTGAGAAAATCGGGCACGACTCCTTGATCGAGCATCGGCCTCGCGACGCGCCAAGCGAAGCTGCCGGAACCGTGGCCGACATCTAGCAGCACTCCCTCACGCTGTTTCTCGCGGACGATCGAGCAGACCTGCGTTCGGTCATCGACCAGCTTGCAATTCTTGTCGTGGAAGCAGTGAGTCATCACGTCGCCGCAGCGCAACGACTCAAAGAGATGCTCGATCCGCAGCGACGAGTTCGCCGGGTGCACAACGAGCGGCAACTTCGTCGCATCGGCCGCCAGTCGAGCAAGTCGCAATCCCTCGGCCTCGTTCCTGCCATCATTCGAGATGTCGGCCATGCAGCGCACTTTGATGCCGGCCACGCAGTCGCGATGTCTCTCGACCGCTTCGACGCAGCCATCCACGTCGCAATACGCCAAGTCCCAAAGCTCTCCGAGCGCCGGTTTCGTGTCGTTGCTGCTAATCAATCCCTGCCCGGCAATCAGCATCAGCGCTTTGACGCGAGTCTTCGCCGTGTCGATCACGAACCGTCGAAAGCCGTCGAAGATCAGCCCGCCCGCCGTTCCGAAATCCAAGACGGTTGTCACTCCGCGAGCCAAACAGGTCTCGTCGGCATCAACGCCAAAGTTGCTGACTCCGGGAAAGACGTGGACGTGAAAGTCGATCAACCCCGGCACGACCAGCAGGCCGGTGCAATCGAGCGTCTGTTTGGCGACGACCAGCGCGGACGGATCGAGAATCGCGGCGACTCGGCCACCTTTAATGGCAATGTTGCGGCGAGCATTCAATTCGACGGCGGGATCAATCACGGTTCCGTTGGTCAGCACGAAGTCGTACATGGCGATTCCTCGATGGTGCGAAAACAGTGCATGATGAGCGGTGACGATCCGGCAAACAACCGTTATCGTCGCGACTGGGGCAGGTTTTCAACCTGCCATTTAAACAGCCGGGCAGGTTGAAATCCTGCCCCACGAAAGACGGTTCATGGAAATCCTGCCGGCGATTGATTTGCGAGACGGCAAGTGCGTTCGCTTGCGACAAGGAGACTATGCTCAGGAAACGATCTTCGGCGACGATCCCACCGAGATGGCTCGGCGGTGGGCGGCCGAAGGGACACGCTGGCTACACCTCGTCGATTTGGATGGTGCGAAAGCTGGGCGGCCGGTGAATCATGAAGTCGTCCGCCGCATCGTGCAGGCGACCGGAGTGAAGTGCGAACTCGGCGGCGGCATTCGGGACGAAGCCGCGATTCGGCTGATGCTCGATGACGTCGGCGTTGAGCGAGTCATCATCGGTACGCAGGCTCTCAAGCAACCGGACTGGTTCCGCGAGATGGCCAAGCGTTGGCCAGGCCGATTGGTGCTGGGTATCGACGCGCGCGATGGGATGGTCGCGACCGAAGGCTGGCTCGACGTCTCGAAGACGTCCGCCATCGAATTAGCGAAGTCGTACACCGAGCTTGATCTGGCGGCAGTCGTGTACACGAACATCGCCAACGATGGCATGATGCAGGGCGTCGATGAGGGGACAATCCGCGACATGATCGCACTGACGGCACTCGGCCTGCCGGTGATTGCGTCCGGAGGCGTGACGACATTACGAGATGTCAAGCGTCTCGCCGAAGTCAGTAGAAAACATCCGAAGCTGATCGGTGCGATCATTGGCCGAGCGATTTACGAAGGCACGATCCACGTCGCAGAAGCAATAAAGGCAGTGTTTGACACCGTAACGGAGGTTGCGCCTACCCAATGGCCGTAACCAGACTGGCATTTCGAATGGGACGGCAAACTCACGATTGATGGACTACGAGAAATTGTAACGGCGATCGTTGCTACATATGGTTCTTCGTGTTGAACTCGATCTGTTCGACGAAGGGTACGCCAGAGTGATTGTCTTTCGGGAGGGCATGAAGATCGGCGTGATCTACGTCACCTGAACGAATGAACCAGCGGATCCGGTTGCCTCGGTTTACTACGGAGAGGATGATCAAGAAGTCCATTCCACCGAGATTGATGAAGTAGTCCGATTGCTAGCAGCTTGCCGAACCGCGTTCCCCGATTCCGATTAGTCGATTGGATGATGACGATGCAGAGACAACTTACTCGGCGTCAGTTTGTTTCGGTTTCCACCGCAATGTTCGGGTTGGGATCGTCCGCGTTATTCAGTATCGCAGACGATGCCCCAAAATCGTTCGACGTACCGACCAGTGGAAACCATGATCCGCGACTCAAGCCGCTTGATGACTTGATGACCGGCTTTCTTGAAAAACACAAATTGCCAGGAGCGTCATTGGCCATCGGACGTGGCAGACGTGTCTTGTACGCTCGCGGGTTTGGTTGGGCGGATGTCGAAGCCAAGAAGCCAGTGCAACCCGATAGCCTGTTTCGATTGGCGAGCATTTCGAAGTCGATCACTGGAATCGCCGTGATGCGAGCGGTTGAGGAAGGTCGACTGTCACTGGACGACAAAATTCTGCAGTGGCTTGGTGAATTGGTGCCGGCTGAAATCCCGGACACTCGTTGGCGAGACATTACACTCCGGCACTTACTGCAACACACCGGCGGCTGGGACCGTGGAGTGAGTTTCGATGCGATGTTCCGCGCGGTTCAATTCGCAGCGGAGTTGGGTGTCGAACCGCCGGCGAAACCGGAGCACATCATTCGAGTCATGCTTAAGAAGCCGCTCGACTTCGCGCCTGGCGAGCGACACGCGTACTCAAACTTTGGCTACTGCTTGCTGGGACGAGCGCTCGAACAACTCGACGGCGTGAGTTACTTCGAGAGCGTGCGGCAGCGAGTGCTCGATCCCCTCGGCCTGCGGCGGTTGAGTTTAGGACGGACGTTGAAGGAGTTCGCTCACCGCGACGAGGTGACGTATTACGGCCTTGCAAACGCGAAGGGGGCGGGCGTGTTCACCCCGAACGTCGGCCAACAAGTGCCGGTGCCATACGGTGCGTGGCATTTGGAGGCGATGGACGCTCACGGCGGCTGGATCGGCAGTGCTTCGGACTTGGTGCGACTGGCGTTGTCCCTCGATCCGAAATGGCGGATGCCGCTGTTGACGCCCGACGGCTTGAAAACGATGTGGTCCAGGCCGAGCGGTGCAGCAGGCCATGAACCAGATGGCCAGCCAAAAGCGGTGCATTATGGGCTGGGCTGGTTCGTGCGAACGCTGCCAGAGGGGCAAAAGATCAATGTCTGGCACACCGGCTCCCTCGACGGGACGTCCACCATGTTTGTCCGCCGCCATGACGGTTTTTGCTGGGCCGTGCTGTTCAATAGCCGCACCGGCTTCAATCCCGAGACAATGAAGTTCGACGTCATACCGTCGACCGCAATCGACAGTGCAATCCATCAAGCGATCGATGCCGTGCGCGAATGGCCAGAGTGATTTCCGTCCGCCGCGGCAGATCATCGCTCCGCGCGATAAGACGATTCGCCAAATAGCCATGGTGAAGCATTCGGCTCGTCACGCGGGAGCGTGACGGCTACGTTCGCAGCAACTCCGCATTCAATCTTGCAGGGAGCAGTTGCTCGGCGTTTTGAGCGGCAGCGGCAATGCCGAGACGAATCGCGGAAGGCATGTCGTTGCCGCGTTGCAATGCCCAGGCAAGGCCCGCAGTGAAGCAGTCGCCGCAGCCGATCGGGTTCACGACATTCACGCGCGGCGGCTGAAAGCGGAGTCGCTCATCGGCTCGTGACGCAAAGACTTCTCTGGCTCCGTTGGTAACGATGACCCACTCGGCACCGTGAACATTCACCTCCGACATTGCTTGCCAGGTATCCTCGTCCGTTGTGAGTTCGCGGCGCACCGTGTGGCCGAGTTCTTCACGGTTCGGTTTGACGACTAGCGGCCGATGCGGCAGTGCTGCCAACAACTCCTCCCCACGAATGTCGAGGATCGCCGGTGCTCGAACGCGATTGAGCAGTGTCGCGTAGAATGTTTTCGGAGTGTCGGTTGGCAGTGAACCGGTGAGAATCAGATATTTGGCGTTCGTCTGGCTGGACTCGTCCGCAAGCGCAGCCTCGAAGACGTTCCGTTCGGCTTCGCTGACGGGCGCAGAGTTCTCGACGATCTCGGTCGACTGTCTCGACTCGCCGTCGAGCAGTGTCGTGCAGACTCGTTGTGGTGCGCTCGATTCGATCCAGCGAACATGGACGCCGAGATTAGCCATGTCTTGCCGAGCAGCCTCACCCGCCGAGCCACTGCCGACCAATGAAACGGTTCGGACGGTCGCTCCAAGTTGCGTCAGCGCCAGGCCCACATTCAGCACTTTGCCAGACGCGCACCAATAGACTTCGCGAGCGCGGTTGACCTCACCGACCCGCAGTCGGTCGAGAACAGCAATCTGTTGCCACGCAGGAGTCAGGCCAGCGACAAGAATCATGGGGGGAGTACGGAATTCGGAGGGCAAAACTCGGAATGATCGGACACGAAGAATGCCGTGACATGGTCACAAACAAGTTGAAAGGCGGCGAGTTCGTTTGGGCCGGCGGTCTTCTCCACGGGGCTGCGGAGCGCGGCAAGTTGTCGTTCGACTTCGTCGCGCGGCAACAAATGCAGTCGCGTGGCGAGGATCGCGGCTTCCAGAACCGCGTGCTTCGCGCGGTTGAAGCCGAAGAAGTCTCGGAGGCGGCCAACGTGGACGACTCGCACGCGGATGTCGGTGCGATCGTGCGTCGCGTCGAGCGATTCGACTTCAAATTCGTACCAGCGGCAGGCGGAGGCCAGGACACGGCCGGTGACTTTATTGGCGGCGAATGTTTCCGGGACCAAGTCCAGTTTTCCGATCGCGGCTTTCGCCAGCAGCAGGACGTCATCGACGACGTGGAAGACTCCGTGCGGTCGCTGCTGCAAGTTGCGAAACGTCTGTGACGTCTGAAACGGCCGCAGTTGCAGCCACGTCAGCGATTCATCGACGATCGGCCCCATCGGAGCGACGTTGAGTTCGCCGACGGCGTTCAAGCTGGTGACGATGCCTTCGAGAATCATCAGGGAATAGTAGCAGGCACACTCCGTGTGCCGTCAGTCATCGGTTCGACCCCGTTGCGGCGTTGCTGCGACTGAAGGACCGTGCCAGAATCGTCCGCCATGACTCGAACCGTGTGCGACGTGCTGATTGGGATTCTCGCGTTGATCGCGACGTCATGGACATTGGCGGACGACTCGCTGACGAAGGGGGAGCCAGAGCAGTTTCCGCAGTCGGCGAAATTGGCTCGCGATAGACGGGCTGACGCGGTGCTGGAGACCGCACGCGCCCAGTTGCGGCAGAAGGACTTCGCGGCGGCGATTGTGGCCTTGCAGGAATTGCTCGACGGGCCGAACGCCTTCGCTGCTGGTGGTGCGAGTGTGCCGAGTTTTTTCGAAGAGGCGAATCGGCTGTTGCGCGAGATGCCAGCCGCAGGCCGGGATGCCTACGAACGGCAGCATGGTGCGGAAGCGAATCGGCTGTGGCAAACAGCTTTGACCAGCGGACAGCTCGACGCACTGCGTGAAGTGGTCACGCGATTTCGGGCGACGACCGCCGGCTGGTCCGCGCTGCGGGACTTGGCGGCGAGGCATGTCGATCGTGGCGAGTGGTCGCTGGCAGTGTCCGCATCGATGCAGTTGTCACGTCACCCACATTCACACACCACCCGCGAGACCGGTTGGATCGCACGCTGGGTGTTGGCGGAATCTCGCCAGCCAAATCACGAGCGCGCGGCTCGTGAGCTCTGGCTACGATTTCGAAATATGTTAGAGGCATCACCCGTGCCGGCCGGAGCGAAGGGCAAGAACTTGGCTGAGTGGCTGGAACTGCAGTTGCCCCCGGCGAGCGGCGACCGTCCGACGCCCGACGAATGGCGAACTTCGCTCGGTTTGGCACCGTCCGGGCACAACGTATTTCAAGTCACCATGGAGTTGGATGGTGATCCGGCGTCGTGGCTGAATGAGATCGTCGCTGAGTGGAAACGCTACGACGTACCGACGTTGCCGAGTGCTCAGCCGTTGGTGGTCGGTGATGTCGTGGTCGCGCGGTTCGCTCATCCCGCGAAGGTGGTCGCGGTCGATGCTCGGCGCGGGAAGCTGTTGTGGGAGCAGTCGCTGACCGGATCGCTCGGTTCGACCGCTTCGGATTTGCAGCGGCATCCGGGAATTCGCGCGCCGCTGGTCGAGGAGTTGCAACGGCGATGGTTCGGCGATTCGGTACGCGGCCAAATGTCGAGCGACGGGCGGCAACTGTTTCTCGTGCGGGACTTGGAGGATCTCGATTTGAAACCGGGCGCGGGATCGCGACTGCGGAATCATCTTGAAGCCTGGGACTTGGCGACGGGCGAGCGGCGTTGGCGCATAGGCAGTTCGATCAACGAGCCGCCGACGGGATTCGAGGGCCTGTATTTTCTCGGCCCGCCACTGGCAAATGACGGATTGTTGTACGTCATTGCGCAGCGCGAGTTGCAGATCGCGTTGTGGGTACTGCGGGCGAGCGACGGACAGCTCGAATGGACGTTACCGCTGGCGGAGACCGACCGTTTGCAGTTCAAAGATTCCGGTTGGCGACACGTCGCATCCCCGGTGACGTGGTCTAGCGGCCGCTTGATTTGTCCGACTGGGGCCGGCTGTTTCGTGTCCGTCGATCCAATCACGCGATCGCTGGCTTGGAGCGTTCGCTTTGAGCGAGATGACATCTCGTCGGCGATGGGATTCCTCGCAACCGATCGCGACCGACCCTTTGCGTCGCGTTGGTGGGACTCGTGGCGGGAAGTGGTGAGTCGCGAGCTGACATTAGATTCGAAATCCGAACTGTTGTTGCTGACTTCGCCCGAATCGCGATCGCTCCGTGCCGTCCATGTTGAAACGGGTGAAGTCTTGTGGCGAGCGAGATTCGACGAGCCGTTGTTCGTAGCGGCGCACGATTCAAGCGTGATGGTCTTCGAGCGGACTCGCGTGACCGGGATTGATCCTGCCAACGGAGGTGTTCGCTGGCAGACGGCCCTGTCAGTCCCGGACGGACCAGGCGATTGGATCGGAGCCAATTATGTTTATCCGACGCTCGGCGGATGGTCGCTCGTCGACTCTGCGACAGGACAAGTGCAGCGATCCGAGTCCGGATTTCGGTGGAACGTGGACCTGGATCGCAACAACACATCTTCCCCAAATCCGCTTGCCCTGAACACTGGGCGTCTAGTGCGAGTCGGTTCGCGCTGGGCGGTCTTGTCTCCGAGCCAGTTCGGTTTGTTTGAGAATACCGCTGATCGGCAAATGGCCGCCGCCGAACGCCTGCGGAGCAAGCCGGAGGATGCGGCGGCGCGCATCGAGTTATCGGAACTCGCGCGGCAGTTCAATGACTTGAAGAATGCCGAGCAATTGCTTCGGCCACTGTTGGATGAGACCGATACAGCTCAAAAGGCGGTGGCGATGATGCGAGAGATCTGGCTACGGCGACTCGTTGCGCAGCCGGCTGAGCATGCACGCTTAGCTGAGGAATTGCTCCGTCTCTCTGCGGGAGAGAAGGCCGAGACCGAAACGCGACACGCACTGATTAGTGCCGCGCGAAACAGCGGCGACCTCGTGGCGACAATGCGCGGAGTGCTCGACTTGCTGGGGAAGAATTCCGACGATGAGGTGACTGCGGGGCGGGCGTCATCACTTCCGGGCCTCGAAGACCAGGTGGAACGAGGGCAGACAATTCGCCGCGATCGCTGGGCGCAGGGAGTGATTGCGGACGTGTTGGCTCAGGCGACTGAGGTGACTCGGCCAAAGTTGATCGCATTGTTGGATGAGCGCCGCCAGCGAGCCTCTGACAGCCTGGATGCGTTCGCACTGCAATCGTTAGCAGAGCAATTGAGTTGCTTGCCGATAGGTCGCGAACTGCGAATGCAATTGTCCGGGCGGACCAGTCGTGGCGTCGGCTATCTGAAGACCAGTCTCGCGCTCCGCGAGATCGCTCACGGAACCGATCGTGTGGCGGCGGCGCAGGCGTGGTATCGGCTCGCGCTGCTGCATGATTTTCGAAGCGAATCGCTCGATGCGGCGGACTGTTATCGTGAACTGCGCGATCATTTCGCGGATGTGAAACTGTCGGACGGGCACACTTCAGCCGAGTGGCTGGCCGATGTGATGCCGGATTCACTGATCGGCCGCTCGTTGGCCGATGGGCCGCGTGATCCGTGGCCGAATCGACTTCCGAAAGTCACGCCGCAAGACGAACAACACGATGACATCCATTGCAATCTGATCCCGGTGGAAAGCCGCGATGCGTTTTGGCGGCGGATGTCAGTGTCCGTCGAACGGCAAGGCAAAAAGGTCCGCTTCACCGGCGGTGGACAACGCGGGCTTTGGGAGTTGCCGCTGCCGGCATCAAACTCACCGTTTCGACACGATTGGAGCACGCATCGCGGTTGGGGCCTGGGCCCACTACTGGTGCTGCAAGTCGGAGACAGCTTGTTTGGTTTTCAGCCGCTCGATGAACGTGGCGAAACCAACGCCAAGCTGCTGTGGACGATCACCACCGGACCGTATGACGAGACTGGTCCGTATCAAATGCTGCCAGCTCAACTGGGCGTCCGGTTGGATGCGGTGCGGCATCTCGATCGGTACGAGCAGCCGGTGCTGGACGTCGTCCATGCCAGTCCGGGTTTGCTTTGTTATCGCACACGCAATCGTTTGATCGCGATCGATCCAGCCAACGGCGAGCGACTGTGGATGCGGCACAATTTGCCTCCACTGGTTTCGGTCACCGGCGATGGCGAGCGACTCGTGCTGCGACTACTGGCGACTCGCGAGATCGAAGTACTGCGCGGCATCGACGGAAAATTACTGTCGCAGCGCAGCGATGAATCCGATCCCAACGCCTTCGTCATCGAGCAAGGCAGACTGCGACTCTCGTCGTACTCAGGAAAACCGGCCGAAGCATCGGCGACGAAACTGCACTGCCAGGACGCTGTAACCGCCGAGACGGTGTGGCAGCGCGAGCATCCCACCGGCAGTGTCGTGCTGCGAGTTGACGAGTCACGGTTCGGTGTGGTCGAGCCGACCGGGACTTTACGATTCCTGTCGCTAGCCGATGGACGGGAATTGTCGAAACACGACGTCTCGTTGCCGAAGACGCTTTCGACGGCACATGTGTTCGGAGACGACCAACGACTGTTCGTGATTTTGTCCGGACCGGTGACAGAAGTCAGTTGGCTGAACACTCAGCAAGATCGAGGCAACTACCGTCGGCCATTGCTCAACGGTTGGCTGCATGCGTTCGACCGCCAGTCGCTCAAGCCGCTGTGGACGATTCCCACCAAGAATCTGCCGTTCGCAGTGGACCAACCCAATGACTCCCCGTTCCTGTTACTGCCGTATAAACGTCCGAGCGATGACTCGGCCGACGGTCAGCACTCGGACGGCGTACTGCATCTGATCGACAAACGGACGGGGCAAGAGGTTTTGTTCGACGTCGGAAGCCTGCTCAACATCTACTTCGCGCTGGAACCGGACCCGCTGCAACAACGCATTGACGTGCTGATGCAGAAACGCCGCCTGCGGCTGAACTACGCGGAAGAGTGAGGAAGTAGGCACAAAGCAGGCCAGACCTGCACTCGCTGCTTTCTGCTTTCTGCTTTCACCCCGCCTTGACCGTCGTCGGCGATTGACCTGTAATCCCGCCCGCCGCAGTAACCGTGGACTGGCTCAGGGGAATGGATTCGCCGTGACGACGTTTGATCGGTATTTGTTGGGCCGCTACTGGCACGTCTTCGGGATTGGCTTTTTCGCCACCGTGGGCTTGTTCGTCGTGTTCGACAGTTTTACGAACGTCAACGTCGTCCAAAGTCATTCGGGCGGCGCGGGCACCTTGTCTTTCCTCGGCCACATGGCGCAGTATTACGCCTACCAGTCGCTGATGATGTTCGAACTGGTGGGGCCGATGCTGACTGTCATTTCGACGATGGTCGTCTTCGCCCTGTTGCACAAGAATCGTGAGCTGAATCCGATGCTCTCGGCGGGCGTGCCGACGTTTCGGCTAGTCGTGCCGATGCTGATCGGGACGCTGATGGTCAATGGACTGTTGATGGTCAATCAAGAGTTGTTGTTGCCAGCAGTCGCGGACGAACTGCTCAAGCCGATCGGCACCGCTTCGCAAGATGTGCAACGAGTCACCGCGCGGCGAGATTTTTCGTCGCACATTGAAATCGGTGGCGAAGGGCTGATCCTGGCCGAACGAAAACTCGTGCATCCAGAGTTCCAGTTGCCAGCACCGGATATCAACGCCGAAGTCTTGACGCTTCGGGCCGATCACGCGGTCTATCACCGAAAGACAAAACAACGACCGGCAGGCTGGCACCTGACGAACACGACTCCGGCGTTCAGCGACCTGCGGCTCACAGACGCCGGACGAACAATCATTCGGCCTTTGGACGTTCCTACGGAAGTCTTCGTCATCACGAACATCGGCAGCGAGCAAATGTCTGGCTCGGCGGTGGCCTACCGCTATCAATCGACGGGGGAGTTGGTCGAACGACTGCGGAGCCCGACCTTCAGCGTGATGACCTCGCGGTCTCAGGTGCTGCACGTGCACGAGCGAATCACTCGGCCGTTGTCGAATCTGCTCGCGGTGTGCTTGACGGTGCCACTGGTCTTGCGGCGTGAAAGCTTCTCGATCATCACGAACCTGGCGGTCTGCGTGGGAGTGATGATCTGCCTGATGGGGTTGGTTCAAGCCTGCAATTACCTGGGACGCATCAACTGGATGTCGCTCGATTTGGCTGCGTGGATGCCAATCATCATCGCCGGAGGACTGGTGGCATGGTTTTCGGACCGAGTGCAAACCTAAGCCGGCCTTGGAGCCGTAACCCCATCGGGTAACCGAGCAATTCAACTGTCTGACTGGCAACGCTGTAGCTTGTCCCAACCTACGGCAAGTCAGACAGTCGAAGTAACCGGGTAACGGAGAATGAGCAATGAGAAACCCGACGCATTGCAATGCCGCATCGTTCTGGTCATGCCTCATTCCCGGTTACCCAGTGACCCGGTCCACTTCGGCATTTCTTCTCGGCCTACTCAGCCTCGTCGCGAACGCGGCCGATGAAACAACGCCGCTTGCCGACCGAGACCTCGTCGCAGCCGTCGAGTCCATCTTAGTCGAAGATCTCAAAACACACATCAGCACCCTGGCCAGCGATGCCCTGCAAGGGCGTGAAGCGGGGACCACGGGTGGGCACGCGGCCAGCGCGTATTTGATGCAGCAACTCCGACGACATGGTGTTACTCCCGCCGCCGCTGACCAACAGTTTGTGCAAGAGTTTTCCGGCGGAATGCGCAACATTCTGGCGAGCGTTCCGGGGCACGACGCTCAACGGCGAGACGAAGTCGTGATCATCAGTGCTCACTTTGATCACGTCGGCTTCGGTACGCCACGCAACAGCCGCGGCCCGATCGGCTATGTCCACAACGGAGCCGACGACAACGCCAGCGGTGTTGCCGTTCTGCTGGAGATTGCCGAAGCGGTCCGCAAGTTGCCTCGTCCACCGCGCCGCACGTTACTGTTCGCCTTTTGGGACGGCGAGGAGAAGGGCCTACTCGGATCGAAGCACTGGCTCTCTGCACCGACTCGACCGTTGAGCCAAGTCAAGTTCGTCATCAATGCCGACATGATCGGCCGCTTGCGTCCGGAAGGGGTCGAAGTCACAGGCACACGCGCGGCCTACGGATTGCGACAATTCGTTGCCGACGCAAATTCGGCGATGATCGCGCCCCGTTTGCGGATCGACTTCACCTGGGACATGCGAGCCGACAGCGATCATCATCCGTTCTTCGCGGCCGGCATCCCCGCGCTGATGCTGCATACTGGCAAGCACGACGATTACCACCGGCCCAGCGACGACGCTGACAAGCTGAACTACGAAGGGACTCAACAGCTCGCACGGCTGATGTTGCTGCTGGCTCTGCAAACCGCAGAAACCGACGAACTGCCAGCGTTCCGAATCAAATCTCGCGGCGAAACCAAAGACCAGCAACGTCTGATCGAGCAACCCCTCCCCTCCCCTGCCCCGCGCCTCGGCATCACTTGGAACTCACAACTCGCCGAGCAGCGCATCGTCGAGATCATCCAGATTACCCCGCAGTCTCCAGCCGCCGCAGCCGGCTTTCGCATCGGCGACCGTCTCGAACAGTTCGCCGGCCACACGGTCTCCGACGCCGTCGACTTTCGGAGTCTGGTCGTCATCGCCGATCGTAACGTGACCGCAACGGTCCAACGCCCCGGTCGCTCGGAACCGCTAGGCCTCTCAGTCCGCCTCACGGGGGAACCAACACGCCTTGGCCTGACGTGGCGCATCGACGACGCCGAACCTGACAGCGTGATCCTCACGCAAGTCATCCCGCATTCCCCAGCCGCCCTCGCGGGCCTCAAGGTGCTCGACCGAGTTCACACCGTCGGCGGGCAAACTGCCACCAACGAGCACACCTCACGAGCAGCGACGTCCCTGCCGCTGCC
Organism: Candidatus Kuenenia stuttgartensis; assembly: GCA_945906725.1. GTDB lineage: Bacteria > Planctomycetota > Planctomycetia > Planctomycetales > Planctomycetaceae > SXKJ01. The sequence goes on from CAMDRI010000020.1 coordinate 27,224, forward strand.
AATCATCGTCACGTTCGAGCGTGACGGAGTGATCTCAACGACGTCGATTACACCCGTCACGCCCACGGCAATCGCCGTCAAACAAGACCGTGCCGCCATCAACGAGCGCCCTTGATCGCGCCATCAAATTGTCGAAGTGAACATTTCGAACTTGTCGGAAGTCCCAACGAGAACGGCATCCACTTGGCCCTGAGCCGTGGAGCGGGCAAACACCTCGGCCGCCTCGTCCAAGCGATCTTGTCGCAACGCGGCCAGGAGCGGTGTTCCCAATGAGGCCACCAATCCGAATTGAAGAAAGTTGCATCGTTTCATAGAGGGTGCTCATCTCGTGCCGCGGCTAACTTGTGGCGAGGGCCGATGCTCGCTCGCGAGTTCGTCGTGACAAGATAGGACGTTGTCGCTTCTGTTGTCCCGGCGGATCGAATTTCCGGAACAGGAGTGGACTGCGAGCAGGAGTGACTGTGTTGATACCGAGGTTTCATTCGTCTGTGCGGCTCGGCGTTGGATCGGCATGACCCTCTTGGTGGTCTCGGTCGCGGGGTCAGCGTTGACAGATGACGTTGGGCTGGAGTTCTTCGAGAAGACGATCTGACCGTTCCTGGTCGAGTGGTGCTATAAATGCTATTCGTAGGAGACTGCAAAGCCGAAGGGTGGGTTGCAGTTCGATCGGCGGACGAGCGTGTTTGACGCCGGTGATTCCGGGACCGCCGTCGTTGGCCGAGACGAAAGCCGTCATCAAAGGAATGCAGCATGACTGATCGTTCGAGTTCCCCGACTCAGCAAGTTTCTGAATGGCTGTCACAATTTGGCGATGCACTGGATCGGATGGATTGGTCCGTCGTGACAGACCTGTTCGGCGACAAGTGCTACTGGCGCGATCTGGTCTCTTTCACCTGGAATCTCAAAACTCTGGAGGGGAAAGACGAAATCCAAGCCATGTTGGCTGCGACGATTGCCGACGTACAACCCGGTCACTGGCAGATCGCGGGCGAGGTCACCGACGAGAACGGCGTGATCGCAGGTTGGTTTGCCTTTGAGACCGCTGCCGCGCGGGGGAAAGGCTACCTGCGTCTGAAGGCCGGCAAATGCTGGACGCTGCTCACTACGATGACGGAACTCAAGGATTTTGAAGAGAAGCGCGGAGCGACTCGCAGTTTTGGAACGCAGCATGGCGTCTTCAGAAATCGGAAAACCTGGCTGGAGCGAAAGACTCAGGACGAAGCGGATTTGGGTGAGGTCACTCAACCCTACTGCGTCATCATCGGCGGCGGACAAGGGGGCATCGGACTGGCGGCCAGACTGAAGCGTCTGGAAGTGCCGACGATCATCATCGAAAAGAATCCGCGCCCCGGCGATTCGTGGCGGAAGCGCTACAAGTCGCTCTGTCTGCATGATCCCGTGTGGTACGACCACTTGCCCTACCTGCCGTTTCCCGATCATTGGCCGGTCTTCTCGCCGAAGGACAAGATCGGCGATTGGTTGGAGATGTACGTAAAAGTCATGGAGTTGAACTATTGGCACTCCACGGAATGTCGCAGTGCTGAATATCACGCCGACACACAAGACTGGACGGTGACTGTCGAACGTGAAGGCAGGACGGTGGTACTGCGACCCAAGCAACTGGTCCTGGCGACGGGGATGTCCGGCATGCCGAATGTCCCGCAGATCCCCGGAGCAGAGGCGTTTCGAGGCACGCAACAACATTCCAGTCAGTTCTGCGGCACCGACGACTATCGAAACAAGAAATGCGTAGTCCTTGGCTCGAACAATTCCGCTCACGACATTTGCGCCGCTTTGTGGGAGCAAGACGCGGACGTCACGATGATCCAACGCTCGTCAACGCATATCGCCAGGTCTGACTCGCTGATGGAACTGGCGTTGGGCAGCCTGTATTCGGAGTCCGCCGTCCAGGCGGGCATCACGACAGACACCGCTGACTTGCTGTTCGCCTCCATTCCGTATCGGATCATGGCGGACTTCCATCGCCCCATCTATCAGCAGATCACCCAACGTGATGCCGACCTCTATCAGCGTCTTGAACGGGCAGGCTTCTTATTGGATTTCGGAGACGATGGCTCCGGGCTGTTTATGAAATACCTGCGCCGAGGCTCCGGCTATTACATCGACGTGGGAGCTTCCGATCTGATTGCCGACGGTCGGATCAAGCTACACAGCAGCGTCAACATCGAGCGAATCCAAGCCGACTCCGTGGTGTTGACGGACGGCACCCTTTTGCCGGCCGACTTGATCGTCTATGCCACGGGTTACGGATCGATGAACGGCTGGGCGGCCCGGCTCATCTCGCAGGAAGTTGCCGACCGAGTGGGCAAGTGCTGGGGTTTAGGCTCCGCCACGACGAAAGACCCTGGTCCCTGGGAAGGCGAGTTGCGCAACATGTGGAAGCCAACCCAGCAACCGGCGCTGTGGTTTCATGGCGGCAATTTGCATCAATCGCGTCACTACTCGCTGTCTTTGGCATTGCAGATCAAAGCGCGACAAGCTGGACTTCCCACTCCTGTCTACGGTCTCAGCGAAGTCCACCATCGTGCCTAGACGGATCTCACGATCGGGAGACGTCGTCCACATCGATCAGATACAGGTCTGAGTCCCCCGCGCGTTCCGAAACGATCAGCAATTGTCGCCCGTCGGGATGCCAGACAGGAAAGTCGTCGCGATCCGGGTGGTTGGTGATGCGGCGGGCGTTCGTTCCATCGGCGTGGATGATGTAGATCTCCAGGTTGCCATCTCGTGCGGAACTGAAGGCGATCCGTTTGCCGTCGGGTGACCAGGCCGGGCGCATGTCGCGCAGCGGGTGGTTGGTCAATTGGCGAACGTTGCCACCATCGGCATTCATCAAATAGAGACGAAAACCGCCTTCGCGGCTGGAACTGAACGCGATCTGTCGGCCGTCGGGCGAAATCGCGGGCCAGGCGTTGGTGCCAACCGATTCGGTCAGGCGTTTTAGATTCGCACCTTTCATGTCGACGGACGCGATCTGTTGTCCGCCGGGGTCGGACAGCGTGAACAAGACACGTTGCTGGTCTGGCGAAATCTTCGGACCGCGCACGGTGCCTCGCGCGTCCTGCGGGATGAAGCGGGCTTCGGTTCCCTCTTTCAAATCCCGCACGACAAGAATTGATTGCGGGCTGGTATAGGTCAGCACAAAGCAGAGATACCGACCGTCGGCCGAGACATCGGCATCGAATTGATGCGCGGTGAGCGCGGGATCGACACGCTCCTGTTTGTCATCGGACAAGCGCAGCCGGATCAGCGACACGCGATTCGGCTCGTCATGCGCAGCGAAAATGACGGCCTCCCCTTTTTCGACAAACAAGGGGGCCAGTTTCAGCACACCGTCGCGAGTCAGTCGCCGTGGTTCGGCAGCCGTCAACGATTGGGCGGCGATGACCAGCCAGCCGCTCATGACGACAAGAACTCCGGTGCGAAGTGGATTACAGAAGTTCATCGATCACCCGCCCTCCTTCGAGCACTCGGTATTCCGCACGCTGCTGCGTGCCGACACCGGCCAACTCGGCGATGGTCGTGCCGACCATCTCAGGCGTGATGGGATTCGTCAGCGGATACTCGCCGCGCGCGTCGCTTTCCCCGATCACTCGCCCCGGCTGCACTCCGCCGCCAGCCCACACCGAGAAATAGCAGGGATGCCAATGATCTCGCGAGCCGATGCCGTTGATCCGCGGAGTACGGCCGAATTCTCCCATGCAGACGACTAGCGTCGTTTCCAGCAGTCCTCGTTCATGCAGATCATCCAACAGCGTCGAGAGAGCCTGATCCAACAACGGACCATGCCAATCGGCCAGCAGCCCGAAGTTGTCGGCATGCGTGTCCCAGCCGTAGTCCGAGAACGGATAGAACACCTCGGCAAACTGGCTCCAGTTCACTTGCACGTACGGCACGCCCGCTTCGACGAGCCGCCGGCCGAGCAGACAACTTTGCGCAAACGATGTCCGCCCATAACGGGTCCGCGTGCTTGCCGATTCACGCGACAGGTCGAACGCATTCAAAGTGTCGCCGCCACGCAGCAACTGCAACGCCTTTTGGTGCAGACCATCCCACTGGTCAAGCTGCGCCTGATCGAGTCCTCGCCGTACGCGATTGAGTTCGCTCAGCACGCGCTGCCGATCATCGAGCCGAGACGGTGTGAGCCCATCAAGCAGCTTCAATTCCGAAATCGAAACCTGTCCCTGTTTGGAGCAATCCACCATGAATGGGTCATAGCGCGATCCCCAGACTCCGCCGCCGTAGCCGAGACTCGGTCCCACCCCATCTCCGACCGGCCCGCGCGACAACGACATGAACGCTGGCAAACCGTTGGAACCTCGACTGCGAGCGATGATCGAACCCAAATGCGGCGGATATCCCGTCGGCTTGCCGTTGCCGTCTTCACCCCCGTCACTGGCCCGGCCGCAGGTCCAAGCGATCGAGCCGGCGGGCCGATGTCCGCCGTTGTAATTGATGTTCGTGCGCACGACGGAAAACCGGTCGCTGCTCGCTGCCAATCGCGGTAGCAGTTCGGTGAATTGCATGCCCGCGGTGCGAGTGGGGATCGCCGCAAACGGTCCGCGAAATTCCGTCGGCGCGTTGGGCTTCGGGTCAAACAAATCCAGATGGCTCGGCCCGCCGACCAGCCAGATCAACATCACCGACTTCGCCTTCCGCGCGTCGGCCGCCGACAGCAACGGCGCGCCGCCGAGCAGTCCGGCGGCGAAGGGCAAGCCAGCGCCGAAGCGCAGAAACGAGCGCCGCGTCAGTCCTTGGCAATCACGGACACGATAGTTGCCCAGTCCAAACATGAGAGTGCTCCGAGCCGACCCACTGATTTCTTCGACCCCTTTGTCGGATCATCGTACCAAACCAACGAAGCAACCCGGAGTGCAAGTCACACCAAAATTGTTGGACGATCGTTTTCGTTCGTGTCATTGGCCGTCATGGAGGAGACGTGCCAGTCGTTTGAGCCAGCATCCTGTCATGCCAGAAGCATCTTGTCGATTCATGCGAGTATCTGGTGGATGACATTCCCGCCAACATCAGTCAGTCGAAAGTCGCGGCCTTGAAAACGATAGGTGAGCCGCTTGTGATCCAGACCCAGGAGATGCAGCAGCGTCGCCTGAATGTCGTGAACGTGAATGGGAGGCGTGACAGGGAAGCAGCCCAATTCGTCGGTCTCGCCAAGCGTCTGTCCGGCGCGGATGCCGCCGCCAGCCAGCCACATCGTGAACGCTGCGATCTGATGATCGCGGCCAATACCCGCCGTCGCCGACTTCTGCCCGACGGCGGTACGGCCAAACTCGCCACCCCAAACGACAAGCGTCTCGTCCAGCAGACCGCGCTCTTTGAGGTCGGCGAGCAATGCTGCGCAGGCTCGATCGGTCTGACCGCACATGGTGGTCAAACCTTGGCGAAGATTGCTGTGGTGGTCCCAGTCGCCGTGGCACAGATGAACGAACCGCACGCCTCGCTCAACCAGTCGCCGAGCCAAAAGACAGTTGCGTGCGAACGACGGCTGTGCGGGATCAACTCCGTATCGAGCCAGCGTCGTCGTAGTCTCGTGCTGAAGTCCGATCGCTTCGGGTGCCGTCTTGCTCAGTCGTCCGGCCAAATCATAGGCGGTATTGCGAGCGGTCGTTTCGGGGTCGCGTGTGAGCCGATGGCGGATCGAGTTGAGTTCACGAACGGTGTCGATGACCTGCGACTGGTCCGAGTCGGACACGCTTGCCGGAGGTGCCAGGTTCAAGATCGGGTCAGCGCCGTCGCGGAGCGGCACGCCCTGGTAGGCAGACGACAAAAAGCCTGCGGCGTAAATCGAGCCTTTCGTTCGTGGCCGCATGCCCGACTGCAAGACGACGTAGCCGGGAAGGTCACGAGATTCGCTCCCCAGGCCGTAATTCACCCAAGCACCGAGGCTGGGCCGGCCGAACTGCCGCGTGCCCGTGTGCCAGAAGACTTCGGCCGGATGATGCGGAATCTCCTCGGCCTGCACCGTCTTGACGATGGCCAGATCATCCACGACGGTCGCCGTGTGCGGCAGCAGTTCGGACACCTCGGTACCCGCGTCGCCGTAGCGTCGGAACTTCACATGCGACCCGAGCAGGTTCGGCCGTTGCTCCATGATCTGAGCGAATTTCATTCGCGCGAGGTGCTCGTCGCCGATCGGTTGGCCATCGAGTTCGCGGAGCCTCGGCTTGTCGTCGAACAGGTCGAGCTGACTCGGCCCGCCGAGCATGAACAAGAAGATCACATGCTTGGCCTTGGCCGGAAAGTGCGGTGCTCGCGGTGCCAGCGGTGACGTGTCGAGTTCGCCACCAAGCAGCGGCACGCCGGCGAGACCCGCCAAGCCGAACAGACTTTGGCCGAGAAAATGGCGGCGGTCGTGAAAGATGGCATTGGTTGGCATTGAGTGTTCCATCATTCTCGTGTCACGAATTCATCGACGTTGAGCAGCACGCGGCAGACCTGCGTCCAAGCTGCGCGATCGCCCGCTTTGATGTTTGACGCGGCAAAGCGAGCGCGGACGGCGCTCAGCACTGCCACGAGCGGTGGCCGTTCCTCCGCTGCGGGCAGTCGGCCGAGACACAGCCGAAAGGCTCGGTCGAGCCGCTCGTGATCGCCATCCGGCACCTCGCGAAGCACGCGCTGCGCGAGCGCCTCGGCGCATTCGGCAAACGTGGGGTCGTTCAGTAACGTGAGCGCCTGCAACGGCGTGTTGGAGGTTCGCCGCCGCGTGCAGGCGGTGAGCGAGTCGGGAGCATCGAAAGTTTGTAGGAACGGATGCGGCGTGAGCCGCCAGTAGTGCGTGTAGATACTCCGACGATGGCGGTCGTCCCCAGGACTCGCGATCCATTCGGCCGGCGTGGCACGGTTGAGCATGACCCCCTCGTGCTGAAACGGGAATACGCTCGGCCCGCCGATCTTCGGCGACCACAGGCCGCTAGCCATGAGTGCTGAGTCACGGATCGCTTCGGCCTCCAGTCGTAGCCGCGATTGTCGGGCAAGCAGCCGGTTCTCCGGATCGATTGCATCGACATCCGCTTCGCGGTGCGACGACTGGCGATACATGGCTGAAACGACAATCAACCGATGCATCGACTTCATTCGCCAGCCTGATGCGACAAACTCTGTGGCCAGCCAGTCGAGTAATTCCGGATGCGTCGGTCGCGCCCCCTGCACGCCGAAATCGTTCTCCGTCTCGACGAGTCCTCGCCCGAAGAACTGTTGCCAAATGCGATTGACCGTGACTCGCGGCGTGAGCGGCTGCTGCGGCGACACGAGCCACCGCGCCACGCCGAGCCGCGTTCGCTCGTCGGCCGCCAAAGGGGGCAAGACTGCGGGCACATCAGGCGTCACCACTTCGCCCGGCTTCGAAAACTCGCCGCGAACAAACGTCGTCGTCGTGCGCAACGCCGTCGGCATGACGACCACCGGCGCATTTTCGAGCTGCGGAATCTGACGCTTCAGCGAATCAATCGTCCGCGAACGCTCTTGAAAGCCGGGATCGCTGGCGGCCGTTCCGGCGGCGAGCTTGGCCACAAACATCTCGCGCTCGCCGATGATCGCCGCAAGTTGTGCTCGCAGGGCATCGCGACGGGCGACTTGTTCGGCCGGGGCCAGTTCCAAAACTGATTCGTCTGCCGCGTTGAAGAACGCAAACAACTTATAGTATTCGTGCTGGCTGAGAGGATCGAATTTGTGCGAGTGACATTGGGCACAGCCCAATGTCACTCCCAGAAACACGCTGCTGATCGTATTCATCCGCTCGACCACGGCATCCAGTCGAGCCGGTTCGCTGCCGCCATCCTGCGGACCGCTCAGCAGAAACCCGGTTGCGATTCGGTCGGCGGTTGAAGCGTCGGGCAACAGATCGCCGGCCAGTTGCTTGATCGTGAACTGGTCGAACGGCAGGTCATGGTTGAGCGCCTCGATCACCCAATCGCGATACTTCCAAATCGAGCGCGGCGCGTCGGTCTCGAAGCCCGTACTGTCGGCGTAGCGAGCGGCATCGAGCCAATGTCGCCCCCAACGTTCGCCGTAATGCGGCGATGCAAGCAGCCACTCGACCACGCGCTCGTAAGCGTCGGCCCCGTCGTCGGCCAAAAACGCAGCCACAGCGTCTGGCGTGGGAGGCAAGCCGATAAGATCGAGCGTCACTCGGCGGAGCAGTGACTCCTTGCCCGCTTCGGGAGCAGGCCGCAACGCTGTCTGTTTGAGTCTTGCCAGGACGAAGCGATCGATCGCGTTGCGCGACCAGGCGTCTTCGCGGATGTGCGGAACCTCAGGACGCCGCGGTGTCTCGAAGGCCCAATGGCCGCTCCAGACGGCACCTTCGTCCACCCATTGCCGCAGCAATTCGATTTGTTGCGGACTCAACTGCCGATTCGAGTTTGCGGGAGGCATCCGTACCTCAGGGTCTTGGCTGCTCACCCGCCGCACAAGTTCGCTCTGCTTGCCGTTCCCCGGTTGAATGACCGGATGTTCGATGCGAAAGGCTCCCGCGCGAGTATCCAATCGCAACTTCGCCTGCCGAGCTTGATCGTCCGGCCCGTGACACGGAAAGCAATTCGCCGACAGAATCGGCAAGACGTCGCGACTAAAATCCACTCGCTCGCGCGACTGAGCATTTGCCGCCGTCAAACAGTGGCAAACGATTGCCAACACGGCAAGCTTGGTAAAAGACTCGCGAACGGACGGGAATTCAGGCGTGATGATTCGCAGCATCGCATGTGTCCTGCCCGTGTGCGCCGACGATGATCGCCTTGGAATGTTTTATACCCTTGAAATCTGCCGCCGCAAAGACACGAGGACTTCGCCAATGATGCGGAGGCATTCGGTTCCGGGAGCGTGTGTGTTCGGACAACGCGGACTCGACCGCTGCGGAATGCGAGAGTCCCAGCGCCTGGGCGTATCGCCTGTTGCTGATCATCGCGCAGCACCCCGTAGCAAGTCTCGACCACTTCGTCCGCTCGATGCCGTTATTGATGCCGGCCTTTTTTTCTGAGTAGAAGATGGCGACCGCCGCCCCGGCCGCCCCACAGCCTCAACGATGAATTGCGTGTGGTACGGGGCGCCTTGGGAAAGATGGACGAGCACATGACTGCTGAGGGCCGACAGACTCCAGAAACCAAATAGAATGATGGCAGTTGTGAACCGGCGTCGCGGTGCCGTCTTGGCTCCCGCGATGACAAAGACCGCCGCCGTCAGAATGCCAGAGACACTGTGCAGGAAGAATCGGCCGAAGTCCGACGCGGACATCGCCGCAGACCCGGAGGGCTGAGCGACGAATTGCAATTGCCGATTTTGAATTTTCGATTCAACCATCGCCGGCATTTTCCATCGAAAAGCGGCACTGGTGACTGCACTGGCCGGTCACGTACTCGTTGCCATCGAGAGACAGCACGATGCCATCCGCTTGATGGAATTCGCGCCCGAAGGGTGTGGTTTGGGCGTGTCTGACGAACGGTGTAGCCGGCGCTCATGAACCACCGCTCGTTGCCTGGCCGAATCCGGCGGCGCTGGTAGTGGGCATTCCCGAACATGCTTGGACGAATTTCGCACGAACTGCACAGGACGAGTCTCACAAAACAAACAGAATCGTGATCGACGGCTCGCTCGAATCACTCGACGTCCTACAATCGGGCATGCCACCACACTCGCCAGAATCACGCGACAGTAGATCGAGCCCATCAGTAACCTCGCCACAGAATGGCCAAGAACCGCGAGCCAGCCGCTTGAGGTTTGAGCGGTATCGGCAAAAGGTCAAGCGCAGCGAGCTTGCCAAGGGGAGCTTTCATGGGACCGGCGAGACGCGCAGTCCGAAGGATCGCGTCCGTTTATCGAAGCAACTCATTGGACAGTTCTTGCGGTTGCTGATTCCATTCCGACGGCAAGTGATTTGGATTCTCGTGTCGGTCACGGCCGCAACGTTGATTGGTCTGCTGCCGCCGGCGGGCACCAAGTTCATCATCGACTATGGGCTGAACGGTCAGCCGTTGCCGTCAGCCGTGTTGCAACGCCTGCCTTCGCTTGCCGGTCCCAGGCAGCTGTTATTTTTCACGGTGCTCGCGGTGTCGGTCCTATCGCTGCTGAAGATCGGCGTGCATGTTTGGGGACGCTGGTACGCCACCAAGATCACGAAACAGATTCAGTTGGATCTGCGGCGACGAGTCTTCGAGCACGCCGTCCGTCTGCCGCTGCATCGAGTCCAATCGCTGCGGTCCGGTGGAGTGGCCTCGATCCTCCGCGAAGACGGCGGCAGCGTGGGCGAGCTGGTCTTCGGCATGTTGTTCAATCCCTGGCGAGCGGTCATTCAGTTGATCGGCAGTCTCGCGATTCTGGCCTGGGTCGATTGGCGGTTGCTGCTCGGCGGACTTGTGCTCTTGCCGACCGTGTTCTTCACGCATCGCGCTTGGATCAACGGCATCCGGCCGCAGTTTCGAGTCATCCGCAAACAGCGCGAACTGATCGACGCGTCCGCCACCGAAGCGTTCGCGGGGATGAGGATCGTCCGCGCCTTCAGCCGGCAGAAGCGCGAGGCGGCTCGGTTCACGACCGAGAACAATTTGATGGCTCGGCAAGAACTCTATGCCTGGTGCTGGATGCGCGTGGTTGAGATGGTCTGGGAGGCGTTAATCCCGATCGCGACGGCCGGACTGCTGTTCTACGGCGGTTGGCGAGTGCTCGACGGGCACATGACTGTCGGCGATCTCATGATGTTTCTGGTCTACCTGCTCATGCTGCTGGAGCCGCTGGCCACACTCGCTTCAAGCGCCACTCAATTTCAGAACAGCCTCAGCGGACTGGATCGAGTGCTCGACTTGCTGGAGGAGCCACGCGAAATGCAATCGACGCCCGCGTCGTTGTACGTCGATCGCCACTCGATCGCCGGAGACATTGCGTTCGAACAGGTCACTTTCATGTATCCGGGGACAAGCACTCCGGCGCTGAGCGACGTCCATCTGAAGGTCGCGGCTGGTCAGACCGTCGCGCTCGTCGGGCCGAGTGGTGCCGGCAAGACAACGCTTAGCAACTTGGTCGCTCGCTTCTATGACCCGACCTCCGGACGAGTGACATTGGATGGCCGCGACTTGCGTGATTTCGACGTCGAATCATTCCGCTCGTTGCTGGGAGTTGTCGAACAGGATGTGTTCTTGTTCGATGGGACGATCGCCCAGAACATCAGCTACGCGCGCCGCGACGCAACGGCAGCCGAGATTCGCGCCGCTGCCGGAGCCGCGAATGCGACTGAGTTTATCGACCGCATGGCTGACGGTCTGCAAACTCTCATCGGGGAGCGCGGCGTGCGGCTCAGCGGCGGTCAGCGTCAGCGACTTGCGATCGCGCGAGCGATCTTGGCCGACCCGAAATTGCTGATCTTGGATGAAGCCACTAGCAACCTCGACACCGACAGCGAACGGCTCATTCAACAAAGCTTGGCCAAACTGATGTGCGGGCGCACCAGTTTCGTGATCGCACATCGGCTGAGCACCATCGCCAACGCCGATTTGATCGCCGTCATCGAGCACGGCCGCATCAGCCAGTCCGGCACCCACGCCCAGCTCATGGCCGAAGGGGGCAAGTATCGGACGATGGTCGAACAACAGATCCGCATGACTCTCGGAGACATGACCCCCGCACCCTCGGCGGCGGCGACTTCAGCACAACCGTCTCGCGAACGGAGTTCGGCGGCTCCGTAGCTAGGCGACTTTTCGTCAAGCCTTCGCCAAAGCTCAGAACGATTTGCCGCGGTCGCCATCAGCCGAATAACTCGTGGTGCACCGCTCCATCTCCGGCGACTGGGACTGGTCGTCCCAGCGGATCGGGGATAGTGGTGTGCGGATCGATCCCCAACAGATGGAATGCCGACGCGAGAATGTCTTTCGGCGAGAGCGGGTTCGACTTCACATCGCCCCCAATTTTGTCACTCTCGCCGACCACTTGGCCGCGACCGATTCCGGCCCCCGCAAGGCACACCGAATAGACTCGGGACCAGTGTTCGCGGCCGTTGCCGGGACGATTGTTGAGTTGCGGCGTGCGACCGTGTTCGCTCAAGCAAAGCACCAAGGTTTCATCCAGCAAACCGCGAGCTTCCATGTCACGCAAGAACGCTGGAAACGAATGATCGAACACCGGCAACAAGAATTGCTTGAGACGCGGATAGTGGTTTGAGTGCGTGTCCCAACCATTCGCGAAGTGGCTGTAGGTGTCCCAGAAGACGCTGACGTACTTGCCGCCCGCCTCGATGACTCGCCGCGCGGCGAGTAACGATTGTCCGAAGAGGTTCATTCCGTAATTGAGTCGCATCGCTTCCGATTCTTGATGAACGTCAAGTGCGCGAGCCAACCCACTACTGGTCAACAACCCATGTGCGGTCTGCTGATGCTGGTCGTAGCCCGCGACGCGCGTATGTCGTTCCAGATCGCGGCGCGTGACATCGAACTGCTCGAGCAACGCTCGGCGGAGACCGACTCGTTCCAGCGTGGGAGAGTCGGCCGTCGGTTTCGGTCCGAGTTCAAAGCGGTCCTCGGAACGGATACCGGCAAAGGGATCAAGCTTCCCCGAACCTTCCGCGAGGACCGGCACCTCACGCGTTCCCGGTGCATCGAACGCCGTCCAAAGCGGATCGTATTGCTGCCCTAGAAATCCGGCATACGGGCCGCCGAGCAACCGAAAATTGACGTGCGCGTAAACCGGAAACGGCAGTGCCACATTGCGCGGAATCGCCGGCCGGACGAGCGGCTCGCGCTGAGACGCGAGATAATCCACCACTGACCCGATGAAAGGCCATTCGGTGCGGTCGTTTGGATCGGACTCTTTGCGCGGGTTGATCTCCGGAATTCCGGCCAGCGCATAATTCACTGCATGAAACGGCCATTGATGAGTCATCGACCGCACGATTGTCAATCGGTCGGTGATCTCTGCGAACCGCGGCAACAACTCGCAAACCGGCACGCCAGAAACGGCTGAGGGAATGGCTTTCAATTCTCCCTGCACCGCGGGCGCGTCGGGTTTCGGATCGAATGTCTCGTGCTGCGGTGGGGCACCGACGAGATAGACGAGAATACACGACTTGGCTCGCCCGAAAGTCCCGGCCTGCGAATCGTTCGTCTGAGCCGCCTGCAAACGCAAATAATCGGCAAGGTTCAGGCCAAACAGATTCAACCCGCCGAGATGCAGCAGGTCTCGCCGAGTGACCCCGTCGCAAAGCGTCTTGGGATTGCCGAACAGACGGATCGTCACAGTTCACCTCACAACGTGGTGCTCGATCATGCCACAAACGGGACTTCCCAGTTGACTTTCGGCCCGCGAACATCGCCAGTCACCGACGAGCAGCATAATGCCCAGCCAACAGGCGGCAACATCAACCATTCGTTGCCAGGGATGTCGAGTTGCTCGGAGGGAGGCTGGCAGGGCATACTGCCGCAACTTCAACTTCTCGCCGCCTTTTCTCCCGCCTGAGTTCGTCATGATGCGACCTGCTTTTCGCTGTACGGCGTTCGTCATCTTCTGCGCCCTGATGAACGCTGGTCTGAATGCCGCGGAACCGAGCCTCGCGCCGACCGCCGAGCAACTTGAATTCTTCGAGGCAAAGATCCGACCGGTCCTGGTGAAGCACTGCTATGAGTGCCATTCGTCAAAGCTGGCCGCACCGCGCGGCGGGTTGCGACTCGATGATCGCGAGGCGGTTCTGAAGGGTGGCGATTCGGGACCGGTACTCGTTGCTGGAGATCTCAAGAAGAGCTCGCTGCTCGCAGCGCTGAGGTACGAAGAGATGGAGATGCCTCCCAAAGGGAAGCTGCCGGCCTCCGTCATCGCGGACTTCGAGCAGTGGGTGAAGACGGGTGCTCCCGACCCGCGGGTCTCTGCTTCCACGACGAAGCCTTTCGGCTCTCAACCCGCGACGCTCAACTCTCAATCCTCCGCCCATTGGGCCTTTCAAAAGCTGACGAGAGCTCCGCCGCCGAACGTCAAAAACCCTCAATGGCTACACAGCGACATTGATCGGTTTGTGTTAGCGAAGCTGGACGAGGTAGGCTTACAGCCGGTCGCTGCCGCTGATCGTCGCACGCTCATTCGTCGTGCGTCCTTTGACCTAATCGGACTGCCGCCAGAACCGGAACAAGTCGCCGCGTTCCTCAATGATTCGGCGTCGGACAACGACGCGTTTGCGAAGGTCGTTGAGGAACTGCTGCGTTCTGCACATTACGGAGAACGCTGGGGGCGGTACTGGCTCGACATCGCGCGGTATGGCGAGGATCAGACGCATACCTTCAAGGCTCGCAATTATCCACAGGGATATCTCTATCGCGACTGGGTTGTGAAAGCGTTCAACGACGATCTGCCTTACGACCAATTCTTGATCGAGCAGATTGCGGGCGATCTCGTGAATCACGCACGACCGCTTCACGAACGCATTCCCGCGCTGGGCCTGTTCGCGCTCGGCCCGGTCTATTACCAAGACAATGGCGAAAAAGACAAAGCCCTCGCCGACGAATGGGATGACCGCGTGGATACGCTCATTCGAGGCACGCAGGCGCTGACGATCTCCTGTGCTCGCTGTCACGACCACAAGTTTGATCCGCTGACGATGGCCGACTACTACGGGCTGCTGGGGATCTTCGCGAGCACTCAATACCAAGAGCGGCCCGCCGTGCCGCAAGAGGTTGTTCTCGCCAAACAGCAAGCGGAATCTACATTGAAAGGCCAGCAGCTTGAAGTCGATCGGTTCCTCGCGACGCAGGCTCGCAGCGTGCGTGAGAAACTGACCCCGGAGATTCCGCAGTACGTCGTCGGTGCTTGGCGAGTACTGAATCCGCTTAAGAAAAAGGCCAACGAAAAGACGGTCGTCACGGATGTCGCGAAGCAGTTGAAGCTCAACGAAGATTTGTTGCGGCGTTGGGTCGCGTATCTCGAAGAGAAACCGGACTCGGGAGCCGTGAACTCCGATCGACCGTATCTCGACGGCTGGCGCGAACTCAGGAAGCAGCAAGACCCGAACGTCGATCTCTCTGACGACAAAGCCTCGCTCGCGGCGGTGACTGCGATTGGCGAAACGCTGCGCCAACAGGCGGAGTCGCTGTTGCCGCAACGTGCCGGATTGCTGCAACACTTTGGTGAAGACGTCGCCTTCATCGCTGAGTCCGATCGGGCGGCCGTCGCGCCGGGAATTATTCCGCTTGGCAACTTGTTTGATGATGCCTCGGGCTCGCAGCTTTCCACGGCGTTGGCCTCGGATATCTTCAAGGCGACGGCCAAAGAGGGTGGCCTTGGGGTTGCGCGAGTCACACAGGGATGGGGGCATCAGACTTCGATCGCTTCCGGGATCTCGTTCAATTTCCAATCGCTCGGCAGCGATGACGCCAAGCACGGCAGCGTGGTCAACGATGGCTGGGACATCAGTGGCGGCATCAGCACGACCGGCAAGCGTGCGCCGGAGAACCTACCGCGCACCGATCAAGGCATTGGCATGCACGCCAATGCCTTGATCACTTTTGATCTGGACGAAATTCGCCGCGCGGGACTGATACCGGCCGATCGCCCGTTGACCTTACGAGTCGATCGAGCAGGCTTGAACGACGACGCCTTCGGCAGCGGCAGCGTGCATTTAGCCGTCATCGTCAGCAAGCCGCACGAAAAGAAGAGCGAGTTCAATGCGATCCTCGTCGCGTCTGTGAATGGTCAATCGGCGAAGGTGGAAGAGAACGACGGCACCTATTACTTCGCCGGCGAATTGCCTCCGCCGCTGCGAGGCAACGGCAAGTTCGCGGAGATCGAACTCAAACTACCGCTCGACGCGAGGTATCTGACGCTCGTCGCCACCGGTGCGGGCCAAGCTGGCGAAGAGAATACGATCAGCAGCGATCACGCGGTCTTCTCCGGTGCGCGTTTGGAGTATGAATCACCCCGTAGCTCAGGCGTCTCGCCTGAGTCAGATACGGTGACGACCGCAGTCACCGGCGTGACGCCGGTTCTACGAGACGCACTGCTGTATTCGGAACTGTTCTCTGACAAAGGCGTGCTCGCGATCGCCTCCAAAGACATCGCTAACTACCTCACTGACGAGCCTGCGAAGCAACTCGCGTTGCTCAATAAGACACGCGACGAACGCAAACAGGCGTTCGATGCAATCAAGGTTTTGATGGCTCACGCGGTGGCTGACGGGCAAGGAGCCGACATGCCCGTCTATCTCGCTGGCGATCCCCGCAAGAAAGGACCGCTCGCCCCGCGAGCTTTCCCGGCCATCCTCCGCAATGGCGACTCAGCCCCCTTTCAATCGACAGGCAGTGGCCGACTCGAACTCGCGCGAGCGATCGCATCATCCGACAATCCGCTGACCGCGCGCGTTTTCGTGAATCGCATCTGGGCCGGTCACTTCGGAGCCGGCCTCGTGCGGACGCCGAGCAATTTCGGCACGCTCGGCGAGCGACCGACGCATCCAGAGCTTCTCGATTGGCTGGCGAGGCGGTTCATCGAATCCGGTTGGTCGATAAAATCTCTGCATCGCGAGATCATGCTCTCGGCGACGTATCGGCTGAGCAGTTCGGCATCGGCAACCTCAAATCCTCAAGCGACCGATGCCGACAATCACTTGCTGTGGCGGATGAATCGCCGCCGCTTGGAAGTTGAACCGTGGCGCGATTCCGTGTTGACGGTCGTCGGGAAACTCGACCGCACGCTGGGTGGGCCGTCGAGTAATCTCAGCGACGGCAACAACCAGCGCCGCACGCTGTATGGATTCGTAAGCCGGCATCAACTCGATGACCTGTTGCGGCTGTTCGACTTCCCCGATCCGAACATCACCGCCAGCCAACGCACCGTCACGACCGTCCCGCTACAACAGCTCTTCGTGCTCAACAGCGAGTTCATGGTCGCACAATCTCGCGCTCTCGCCACGCGATTGACCCGCGAAGCCAGCACCGATGACCGCCGCGTTCACCGAGCCTACGACTTACTCTTTAACCGTTCGCCGAGTCCCAACGAACTGCAATTGGGCCTCGATTTCCTGGCAACCACCAAATCCGATTCCGCGAAGCTGACTGTGTTGGAGCAATACGCATTGGCGTTGCTCGGCTCCAATGAGTTTGCGTTCGTGGATTAGGCGAATGGATTTTCTTGTCAGTATTTTTCGCCTTTCATTTTCCGCCAGCCGCATGACCGTCATCAAAAGAGCTGGCGATAAATGAAGGGCGCAAAATGGGGAGTCATGACCGCAGCGCGGTGATCGCCGCTCTGAATTGCAGAGGAGTCTCGCAAATGTCTCAGTCCGTCAACTTCTCACCGATTTCTCGCCGCGACATGCTGACTCGTTCGGCGGCCGGCTTCGGAATGTTCGGACTGGCGTCTGTGCTTTCTAACGAACGCAAAGCCGCTGCAGAATCGACGCTGAGCAGCGATCCGTTGGCTCCGAAGGCTCCGCACTTTGCGGCGAAGGCCAAACATCTCATTTTTCTGTTTATGAACGGAGGGCCTTCGCACGTCGACACGTTTGATCCAAAACCGGAACTCGTGAAACAAGCGGGCAAACCGGGGCCGGGCGGGAACTACATGCCCTCGCCATTTAAGTTCCAACAGCGCGGTGAGAGCGGTCTGCCGATCAGCGAACTCTATCCGTATCTCGGCGAGTACATGGACGATCTCTGCGTGATCCGCTCGATGTATACGAGCACGCCGAATCACGAGCCGGGTCTCTTCATGATGAATTCCGGCACACAGCAGCCGACTCGGCCCTGCATGGGTTCGTGGCTGAACTACGGGCTGGGGACCGAGAACCAAAACCTGCCGGGCTTCGTGGTGCTTTGTCCGGGCAAGCCGGTCGTTGGACCGGCCTTGTGGTCGAACAGTTTTCTGCCGGGTATCTATCAAGGGACGCACATCAACAACGGACAGCTCGATCCGAAGAAGATTATCAGCCACATCAACAACCAACAGTTGCCGCCGACTGAACAACGTCGGTTGCTCGACCTGATGCAGAAGATGAACAAGGAGCATCTCGCCACCCGTGGCGCAGACAATCAACTCGAAGCCCGGATCGGTTCATTGGAGATGGCATTTCGCATGCAGTTTGAAGCTCAGGATGCGTTCGACATCACTCGCGAAAGCGAAGAGACTCGCAAGCTCTACGGTCTCGGCCAGTTCGCGGACGGCTGCTTGATCGCTCGCCGGCTGGTTGAACGTGGCGTGCGAACGGTGCAACTCTTCTACGGCAGCGGCCAGCCTTGGGACGCCCACGGCGACATCAAGGAGCATGTGCGCGACGCGAAGAACAGCGACCAAGCGATCGCCGCGCTGATCCGCGATCTAAAGTCACGCGGTCTCTTCGACGAGACATTGATCCTGTGGGGTGGCGAGTTCGGACGGACGCCGACCGCTCAAGGGGCGACCGGCCGCAACCATCACGCCACCGGCTTCAGTATGTGGCTGGCCGGCGGCGGTGTGAAAGGTGGCATGGCCTACGGCGCGACCGACGAACTCGGACTCAAAGCGGTCGAGAATCGCATGAGCGTGCATGACCTGCACGCGACAATGCTGCATCTGATAGGGATCGACCACACAAAGCTGACCTATCGCTATTCCGGACGCGACTTCCGTCTGACCGATGTTCATGGCGAAGTGGCGCATTCGATTTTGGCATGACACGACTCTCAATTAGGATCAACGCATGACTGCTCTGAATTGGAATAGCCGGCAACTGACTCGCGGATGGCAACGCGGAGTGACGGCTTTCTTTCATGGTCTCGGAATGACCGAAGCTGATTTCGACAGGCCGCAGGTCGGCATCGGCGTGCCGTTGCTGGAAGGGAATTTGTGCAACGTCCATGCGTATGACCTGGGCCGACGAGTGGCCGAAGGCTGTCGCGAGGCGGAGCTGTTGGGTTTTTTGTTCGGTACGCCGGGAGTCAGTGACAATCTCACGCAAGGTCTCGAAGGGGGCGGCGCGAGTCTTGTGTCGCGGAACTTGATCGCGAATTCGGCCGAGTGCGTCGTGACCGCTCACTGCTACGACGCGATGGTCGGACTGCACCACTGCGACAAGAACGGGCCGGGCTTTGCGATGGCTCTGGCGCGGATGAATTATCCCGGCTTGATCCTCAGTGGCGGAAGCATTCTCCCCGGCTGCTATCGGGGCAAAGACGTCACGATCCTGGATGTCTACGACTCGCAGGCGGCGGCTTCGGTCGGAGCGATCCCACAGTCCGAAGCGGATGAAATCCGGCGAGTCGCTTGTCCGGGACCGGGCGGTTGCGGCATTGCGGCGTCGTTCAATACGTGGGGCCTCGCGCTGGAGTCCATCGGCCTGATGCCTCCGCAGAGCAGTTCGATTCCGGCCATTGATGTTGCCAAGCAACAAGACGCACTCAACGCCGGGAGACTCATCCGCAATCTGCTTGAGCAACAAATCCGCCCACGCGACATCCTCACTCGCAAAGGCTTCGAGAACGCAGCCGCCATGATCGCGACAGCCGGTGGTTCCACGAACGCCGTGTTGCACTTGTTGGCTCTGGCTCGAGAAGCACAGGTCGAATTCACGCTCAGAGACTTGCAAGTTATTCTAAAGAAAACACCGGTGATGTGCAGCTTCGCCCCGCGTGGGACGAAGACCATGGTCGATCTGCACAAGCTGGGCGGAACGTCGGTCCTACTGAAGCAACTGATCCGAGCGGGCCTCATCGACGGCCGCTGCCTGACGGTGACGGGCAGATCGCTCGCGGAGAACGTCGCGAGCGCGAGTGATGTCTCTGCCGACAATGGCTTGATCGCACCGCAGGACATGCCGTTCAAGAGCTTTGCCGATATGCAGATCTGCTTCGGCAACCTCGCGCCGGATGGCATCGTCTTCAAAGTGTCGAGCCTGAGCGACCCGCGTTTTCGCGGCCCGGCGATCTGCTTCGATACCGGCAAACAAGTCTCCGACGCGGTCGAGCAGCGTCGCATCCGACCGGGCAGCGTCATCGTGCTCCGCAACTTGGGACCGGTGGCCTCCGGGATGCCCGAAGTCGTTTTGGCCGCATCGGCGTTGTCTGTTCCCGAATTGAACGGCAAGGTCGCGTTGATCTCGGACACGCGTGTCTCCGGCATCTCGCACGGCGCGATCGGTGTGCATTGCGCACCCGAAGCAGCTGTCGGCGGTCCGATCGCGCTCGTCCACGACGGTGACGAGATCAGCTTCGACCTGCTGGCCGGCAACGTCACGTTGCACGTGAACGATGAACAACTCGCTCATCGTCGCCAAGCCTGGAGGGCTCCCGTCATTCGACACGCGCGCGGCTACCTTGCAGATTTCGCCGCGACGGTCGCTCAGGCTAATCATGGCTGCGTCAGTCGCGTGATGTACCCCTCGTGTCATTGAACTTCTCAATCGCGGATGTTGTTCGATTGAGACGTTCCGATGGCAGTAATCTCAATGTCACCGCGCTCAACCAGTTCGGATCGTAAACCTCGAACACTTTTCCCGGCGACAAAATTCAACTTCGAGCAAACGCCCTGTATTCCTCGATCAAAGCTCAATAGCGTCCTCGATTTTCTGATTGATCTAGGAGCTTTGCGCGTCGATGAAACATCGAGTGCGGTCGTGAGCCGATTATCTGAGGGGGCATCCCAGTTCGCGTCTATCCGAGAAGATTCTGCATCTGATTGACCTCAAAACAGCTCGACCATCGGGCTTCCATCAGACAGCAGGTTATAGGGGCGATTCTGGTTGTCGATGGCTTCCAAGTCGTGGATGCCCATTGCGTGATAGATGGTGTGGACGATGTGCTCCGGTCCGACCGGACGCTCCGCCGGATAGGCACCAATGTTGTCGCTGGAGCCGAACACTTGCCCGCCCCGGATGCCGCCGCCGGCCAGAAGTGCGGTTTGGCAGTGCGTCCAGTGATCGCG